>NZ_JBEYXR010000016.1:0-198672 GCF_040645135.1 Streptomyces sp. NPDC046859 | reverse complement strand
CCCGCCTGCCCCTACCCGAACCCGGGGCGCTACGCGGAGGGCGGGCGGCTGAAGCAGGGGATGCGGGTCGCCTTCTCCGGGGCGGCGGGGGTGACCCGCCGGGCCCGCCGCCCGGGCCGTGTGTGCGGGGGGTTCGTGCAGGTCCCGCGTCCCGCGCTTGTGGGGGTCGCGCCCCGGGAAACATGGGTGCGGGGACCGATGGCGGGGGCGCGACCGCGCGGGTTCGACTGTCGGTACCCCCTCGATCGGAACGGCTCCAGGCGCGGCGACGCGCTCCGGGAAGGAGGAGCCATGCCCTCGTCCGACGACGACCGCCTGGTCGCGCTGGAGACCCGACTCCTGCGGGACGACCCCCGCTTCGTCCGGCGGTTCCGAGCGGGCCGCCCGGCCCGCCCCCAGGAGTACCGCCGCACCCGCGCCTGGTGGCTGCTGGGGGCGGGCCTCACCACCCTCGGCACCGGCGTCGTCGTGGCCGACGGGCTGGTCATCGCGGCCGGACTGGTGCTCGCCGGTGTCGCCGTGGAGCGCTGCGACCCCCAGCGCACCCGCACCGGGCAGCGCTGCGGGCGTCCGCCCCGCTGATCCGCGGGACATGGCCGGGGAGGGCCCGACGACTGGCCGGAACGGCTGTTTCCCCGGCGCCCCGCCGGTGCCACCCTACGAGCGGACCCCGGAACCGGCCGCGGAGGCCGGACAGGGACCGGTGAGACAATCACGGTTCAGAGTCATGCGCCGTGGCGACCGGGACGATCTCCTCTCGCCGGGCGGCGGGGGTGGACCGGAAGGAAGCACCGCAGTGATCGAGTGGGTGTCCCTCGGCAAGGGCGCGAAGCCCGTTCCGCCGCCCGTGCCGACCCGTCTGGTGTGGGCCGGGGCGTTCGGCGGGGCACTGGTCCTCGTGGCACTCGTCAACACCGTCGTCGGCCCGGACCGGCCCTCCCTGGCGCTGATCGCGCTGTCGCTGCTGGCCGCGTTCCTGGGGCTGGGTGCCCGCTTCAGCGCGGCCCCCGGGACGGCCGTCCTGTGCTGGCTCTTCCTCAACGCCTTCGGCGTGCCGCCCGAGGGCACGCTGACCTGGGCCGGGTCCCGTGACACGTTCTGGCTCGCGTGCCTGCTCACCGCCGCGCTCGTGGGCACGGTCCTGGCCCGGGTGCGGCACGCGCGCGCCGCGTACCGACGGCTGGGCACGCTCTCGGGCGGCGCCCCCGAGGGCGCGGGCGACGCCTGACACCGGGGACGCGAACGGCCCGGCGTGGACATCGCGCCGGGCCGAGCCGTGTCCACGGTACGTCAGTCGACGGTGCCGGAGTCCTTGATGAGGATCTTCTTGGCCGTCGCGCCCGAGCGGCTGCCCAGGGCCTCGACCGCCTTGACGACGTCCTCGCCCTCGACGACCTCGCCGAAGACGACGTGCTTGCCGTCCAGCCACGGCGTGGCGACCGTGGTGACGAAGAACTGCGAACCGTTGGAGTTCGGTCCGGCGTTCGCCATGCTCAGCAGGAACGGACGGTCGTGCTTCAGCTGGAAGTTCTCGTCGGCGAACTTCTCGCCGTAGATGCTCTTGCCGCCGGTGCCGTTGCCGTTGGTGAAGTCGCCGCCCTGCAGCATGAACTCGGGGATGACCCGGTGGAAGGGCGCGCCCTTGTAGCCGTAGCCGTTCTGGCCGGTCGCCAGCTCACGGAAGTTGCGCGCGGTCTTCGGCACGACGTCGTCGAAGAGCCGGAAGACGATGCGGCCGAGGTCCTCGCCGTCGGCCGAGATCTGGAAAAACACGTTCTCGCTCATGGTTCTGATTCTCCACTCCCGGCTCTGTCAGGTCGAACACGGCCCCCCGGGCGTGGCGACGGGGCGGTGGTCTAGAGTGCGGCCCGCACCCGCGCACGGGTCCCTGCCGCTCAGGTCAGGGCGCCCTTCTCACAGATCTGTCGGGCGACCTCGCGGAGCTTGACGTTGTTCTCCTGTGAGTAGCGGCGCAGGACGTCGAAGGCGCCCGCCTCGTCCAGCCCGTGACGGCCCATGAGGATGCCCATGGCCTCGCCGATCACATGGCGGGTGGCGACGGCGTCCTCCATCTGGGCGTGGGTGCGGGCGCTGGAGAAGGCGATCGCGGCGTGGGAGGCGAGCAGCCACCCGGCGAGCTCGCTCGCCTCGGTGAAGGCGCCCGGCTTGCGGGAGTAGAGGTCGAGGGCGCCGAGATCCTCGTCGTCGGTGTAGAGCAGGAAGCCCATCATGCTGCCGATCCCGAGTTCCTGGGCCCGGGACGCGTAGTGGGGCCAGCGCCCCGCGTCCGCGGTGAAGTCGGGGATGCGGTAGACCCGTTCGCCCGTGCGGGAGCGCGCGGCGTCGAAGCAGGGCCCCTCCCGCAGCTCCCCCTGGATCCGGTCGCTGACCACGACGAGGTCGTCGGTGGCGGCCAGCGTCTGCACCGTGTCGCCGCGCAGCACCAGGATCCCCGCGGCGTCGCAGCCCTCCACCAGCTCGGTGGCGGAGCGTGTGATCCGTTCCAGGGTCGCGTCGACCGACTCCTGCGCCAGGAGATCGCGTGCCATCGACGCCATCTGCCGCGCGAACCAAGCCCAGTCCATCGCGTCCTCCACCTCTCGGGGTCCAGGGCCTTGCCGGTCTCCCAGCATTTCACGCGCCGGGGTCGCGTACGCGTACGGCGGCCGTCGGCACAGGTCAGAGCGGTGCCCCGGGGTCCACCGACCGGTCGAGCTCCACGCCGATCGCCTCGCGCAGGGGGGCGTGTCGCGGGCCGAGGCCGTGTTCCGGATCGCTCCAGGAGCGGCGCGGGTACAGCCACACCGGCATCCCGACGAGGCCGGCCGGCTCCCAGTCGTAGCGGGGCCACACGTGGGCGTGCGGGAAGGAGTCGGTGTTCCCCAGGATCTCCAGATCGACCCGCCGGAAGGCGGGGTCCAGCCGCCCGCAGGCGCGTTCGACGGCCTCGCCGAGCCGGTCCATGCCGGACAGGAACGCCGGCCGCCTCTCCCGCGGGAGGTCGGAGAGCCGCCGGGCCGTGGGGTCGTCCGACAGGAGCACGCAGTAGCCGGGGAGGAACTGCGTGTCCTCGATCACCGCGAACCCGGCGTCCGGCCGGCGCAGCACGGTGGGGTTCCGCCCTGCAACGCGCTGCCGATCCGGTCCTCGCGCCGTGTGCCGTCCATGGTCGGCGAGGGTGACGCGCACGGATCCGCGGGGCGGGGCAGGTCACCGCTTCGGCACGCACCGCCACGCCAGCGCCGCGGCCGTGAGGTAGGCGGCGGCGCCGGCGGCCATGCTGAGGCGCAGGCCGGCCGAGGGGGAGGCGGCCGAGGCGAGCAGGCTGCCGCCGAGGGCGACGCCCGTGGCGCTGCCGATCTGGCGGGTGGTGTTGAACAGCGCGGAGGCGGTGCCCGCGTACCCGGCGGGTACGGCGCCCATGACGGTGGTGGTCGAGCCGGTCAGGGCGAACGAGGTGCCGAAGCCCGCCGCCATCATCGGAGCGACCAGGACGGCGTAGCCGGGGTCTGGGCCCGCCGCCGCCCACCCGGCGAGGCCGAGCGCGGCCACGAGCATGCCGGTGACCACCAGGGGCCGGTCGCCGGTACGGCGGGCCAGTCGGCCGGACAGGACGGAGGCGAACATGGTCATCGCCACCGCAGGGAAGAGCGCCAGCCCCGTCTCGAAGGCGCTGTAGCCGCGCTCCTGCTGGAACTCCAGGCTCGCCGTGAAGACCATGCCGTAGAAGGCGAAGTTGAACAGCAGCCCGATCGCGGCCCCGCCGCTCACCTCCCGCGCCCGCAGCAGGCTCAGCGGCAGGGCGGGGGAGCGGGCCAGCCGCTCGCGGACGGCGAAGGCCACGGCGGCCAGGACGGCCAGGCCCAGGCCGGCGAGGACGGCAGGATCGGTCCAGCCGCGCCGCCCGGCCTCGTTGAGCGAGGCGGTCAGCAGGGCGACGGCCGCCACGACCGCGCACTGCGCGGGCCAGTCCAGGGCGCGGTCGGCCCGGCGGGGCGAGGGCGCCACATGACGCAGGGTCAGCGCGAGACAGGCCGCGCCGACCGGGAGGTTGACGAGGAAGACCCAGCGCCAGCCGACGGTGGACACGAGCGCTCCGCCGAGCAGCGGGCCGGCCGAGGCGGCGATGCCCGCCATCGACCCCCACAGCCCGAAGGCGCGCGAGCGGGCCGCCGGCTCCGGATACGCCTGCTGGAGCAGGGCGAGGGAGCCCGGCACGATGAGGGCGGCGCCCAGTCCCTCCACGAAGCGGGCGGCGACCAGGAACGACGCGTCCGGCGCGAGCGCGCAGGCGGCCGAGGCGGCGGTGAACACGGCCACGCCGGCGCAGAAGACGCGGCGGTTGCCCAGCCGGTCGCCCAGCGCGCCGCCGGTCAGCAGGAACCCGGCGAGGACGAGCGTGTAGCCGTCGGTGACCCACTGGACGCCGGTGAGCGAGGCGGAGAGGTCGCGGCCGATGACGGGGACGGCGACGTTGATGACGGTCACGTCCAGGATCACCATGAAGTAGCCGGCGCACACGGCCAGCAGCGGTGCCCAGCCCCGCCGTTCGCCCTCCGGCCGTGCCTGGACCACGGTCATTTCTCCTCCGGTCGCGGCGAGATCGCGTGGATCGCCACAGTAGGCGCCGGACGCCGCATGTCGAGGAAGCGTGCCGGACGGAGCCGGAGACGTCCTGAGTCCGGTCCTCCACACCCGGGTGCCCCGCGCGCTCGCGGCCCTCCTCGCGGCGCGTCGCTCGCCCTGTCCGGCACGCTCGTACAGGCCGTGACGCGCGACCCCCTCGCGGAGCCCGGTGTCCTCGGCGTCTCGGGCGGCGCCGCGCTGGGCGCGGTCCTGCTGGTGACCGCGGTGCCCGCCGCCGTGCTGCTGGGGGCCGTGCTGGTCCGCACGGCGGATCTGCCGGGCCGTACGGTGATCGCGCCGGCCCAGCTCGGCGCGGGCCTGATGACGGCGGCCGTCGGTACGCCGTACTTCCTTTACCTGCTGGTGCGCGGCCGGCGTCAGGGCCGCTGAGCCCGGACACCGCGTCCGGCCGCGTCCAGCAGGGCCTCGGCCTGGTCGCGGGCGTGGCCGATGGGGTCCGGGAACACGCCCAGGCCGTAGCCGACGAGCGCCCCCTCGTGCAGCAGTGTCAGCGAGCGGCCGAGCCGCTCGGCGTCGCCGGGGACGGCCTCCCGCGCCAGGTCGGTGAAGAGGGCCAGCATCCACGCCTTCTGGCCGGTGATGATCGGGTACGCGGGATGCGCCGGGTCGCTGATCTCGGCATGCGCGTTGACCATGCTGCAGCCCTTGGAGTTGTGGTCCCCGGCCCAGTCGAGCGAGGCGTCGAAGACGGCCCGGACGCGGGCGCGGGCGTCCGGGCCGGCGGCCTCCAGGCGGCCGGCGAGGAAGGCCCGCCAGCGCTCGTCCCGGTCGGCGAGGTACTCCACCACCAGCTGCTCCTTGGAACCGAAGCGGTCGTAGATGGTCTTCTTGGTGACCCCGGCCTCGGCGGCGATCAGGTCGACGCCCACGGCGTGGATGCCCCGCTCGTAGAAGAGCCGGTCCGCGGCCGTGCGCACGCGCAGGGCGGCCGGCGTCATCGTGATCCGTCGCGGATTCCGTGCGCTCTCCATGTGCCCCAGGGTATACCGATCTGTATAGTGAGTCGGGCAGTGATTATACCGATCTGTTTACCGGAGGCCGGGGATGAACGCGCTGCTGTCGGCCGCCTTCGTGATCTGCTGGAGTTCTGGGTTCATCGGGGCCAAGCTCGGCGCGGGGAGCGCGTCCGCCGTCACGATCCTCATGTGGCGGTTCCTGCCGCTCGCCCTCGTGCTGCTCGCCGTCGCGCCGGCCCGGGCGTCCTGGCGCGGCCTCACGCTCCGGGACGTGGGCCGGCAGGTCGTGGTCGGCGCCCTCTCGCAGAGCGGCTACCTGCTCACCGTGTACTGGGCCATCCAGCTCGGCGTCTCCAGCGGCACCACGGCCCTGATCGACGGGGTGCAGCCCCTCGTGGCCGGGGCGCTGGCAGGGCCGCTCCTCCGCCAGTACGTCTCACGCCGCCAGTGGCTCGGTCTCGGCCTGGGCGTGGCCGGCGTCGCCGTCGTCACGGGCGCCGACGCCACGTCCGGCGGACACGCCGCCTGGTGGGCCTACGCCGTCCCCTTCCTCGGCATGCTGTCGCTGGTCGCCGCCACCTTCCTCGAGGAGCGCTCCCGTACGAAGGTGGCGCCCGAGGCCGCCCTGACCACGCACTGCCTGACCAGCGCCGTCGTCTTCACCGCGCTGGCCGTCGCCTCCGGGGCGGCCGTCCCGCCCGCCGAACCCGCCTTCTGGGCGGCGACCGCCTGGCTCGTCGTGCTCGCCACCTTCGGCGGCTACGGCCTGTACTGGATCATCCTCCGGCGCTCGGGCGTCACCCAGGTGAACACCCTGATGTTCCTGATGGCACCTGTGACGGCCGTCTGGGGGGCGCTCATGTTCGGCGAGCCCTTCGGCGTCCAGACCGCCCTAGGGCTCGCCGTCGCCCTGGCCGCCGTGCTCGTCGTCCGCCGCGGCGCAGGTTCCGGCCGGCGGACATCCGGGGCCCCGGACGAGGCCGCGACGGCCACGAGCGGGGCCCGGCGCTGAGTCACCCGCTGAAGTCGACGTCCGCCGCCTCCGCGATCCGCGCCCCCATGTTGAGCTCCATCATCTCCAGCGCGGCCGACGCCAGATGCGGGTGGATGGAGGCGACGGCGTCCTTGGGCACCGTGACGTCCAGGTGCCGGATGTGCGCGTCCAGCGCGGAGTACAGCACGCACTGCTCGGTGACCTGGCCGGTCAGCACCACGTGCCCCACTCCCAGCCGCCACAGCAGATACGACAGGGGTGTCTCGTAGAAGGCGGAGTGCCGGGCCTTCACCACGAACAGCGACTTGTCGTCCGGGCGGATCGGCTCGACGAGGTCGGCGCGCGGGCGGGACAGCGCGTTCTCCACGAGCTCGCCGTGGTGGGAGCGCCAGCGCCCGAAGTTGTCGTTCGCGTAGATCACCGGGACGTCCGCCGCGCGGGCCCTCCCGATCAGGTCCGCGAGGACCGGCACGACCCGCTCGACGGACGGCACGAGCAGCTCGGCGTCCTCGTGGTCATAGGTGTTGATCATGTCGACCACCAGGAGGGCGACCTTCCCCGGGTCCGTCGGGTCGGTGCGCGTGTCGTCATTGCTGGTGGTGCTCCCGGTGCGGTCGGTCACGCCTCTCCCAGGGGTACGGGTCGGAACGGGGAAACGCGCCCCCGGGTACCCGGGGCAGGGGCCGGCGTAACGGCGGTGCACGGGTGAGGTGCGCGGGGCGGCGGTCAGTCCTCGGCGACGACCCGTACGGTGCCGAGTCGCTGGTCGGCCGCGTCCGGCAGGAACATGCCCGCCTCGACCCCGGTGAGCAGGTACTCCAGCACCGGCTCGGTCAGCCGCTCACCGGGCAGCACCGCGGGGATCCCGGGCGGGTACGGAGTGATCATCTCGGCGGCGACCCGGCCGACGGCGTCCCGCGGGGGGACCTTCTCGTGCCGGGCGAAATAGGCGTCCCGCGGCAGGTCGGCCTGCTCCATCCGCAGCCCGGCGGGGGAGGGGACCGCGACCCGCGGGGCGTCGCGGAGCTCGGAGGCGTGGTCGGCCAGGTCGCGCAGGGCCGTGAGAAGACGCTCCGTGGTCTCCTCGTCGTCGGCGTGGGTGAGCTGCGCGCTGATCCTCCGGTGGTCGAACAGGTGCCCGTCGATGTGGTGGTGCTCGCGCAGCCAGTCCGCCGCCCGGTAGCCGGTCGTGCCGAGCGCGCTGATGTCGATGACCACCGGCAGCGGGTCGAAGTCGAAGGCACCCCCGGGGCCGCAGAAGTCGGCCGCGTCGTTGACGTGCATGCCGTCGATCGCCTCGATGGCCTCACGGGTGCGCGCGGCCAGCTTGAGCGTCCCGCCGATGAGGTCGTGGCCGTGCTGCACCATCTGCCGGCGCCACGCGTCGATCCCGGCGTAGATCAGCACGTTGGGACTGGTCGTGTCCAGGAGGTCCGCCCGGGAGGCCAGTTCCGCCGGGTCGATGAGATCGCCCTGGAGGTGGAAGACCGAGCCCTGCTCCAGGCCGCTGCCCATCTTGTGGATGCTGGTCACGCAGATGTCCGCGCCCGCGTCCATCGCCCAGGCCGGCAGGTCGGCGTGGAAGGGGAGGTGGGCGCCCCACGCCTCGTCCACCACCAGCGGCTTGCCGCGGCGGTGGCAGACCTCCGCGATGCCGCTGAGGTCGGCGGCCGCCCCGTAGGGCGTCGGGCTGGTCACCAGGGCGCCGTCCGCGTCCGGGTGCTCCTCGAACGCCCTCTCGTACGCCTGCGTGGACGGCGGGTGCGCGATGCTCCGCTCGGCGTCCCACCGGGGCTCGACCCACACCGGCTCCACCCCGGACAGGATCAGCCCGGCGACGACCGACTTGTGGGCGTCGCGTCCGACGAGGAGCTTGTGGCCGGGACAGGCCACCGTCAGCATCGCGGCCTTCACCGACAGGGAGCTGCCGCAGGTCGAGAAGAACGTGTGGTCCGCGTGGACGGCGTCGGCCATCAGCCGCTCGGCCCGCACCAGGATCTGGTTGCGGGCGAGCCGGTCGTCGAGACCGCCGTTGGCGAGCACGTCCCCGAAGAACACGGCGTCTCCCAGCACGGCACGGGCCCGGGGGTCCGCGCCCCGGGCCCGCTTGTGGCCCGGGGGCGTGAACGCCAGTTCGTCGGCGTTGTGGTAGGCGGCCAGCGCATCGAGGACGGGGGCTTCGGCGTGGTTCATACGCATGGGGGGTGGGTTCCCCGACTTCCGTCCCCGATGCGGTGCCGTGCGTCAGACGGCCGTACCGGCCCGCTCGGGGGTCCGCAGCGCCGTCCCGCCGTCCCGCCACGCCGCGAGCAGCCGGGCCGCCAGCCGGTCCTCCAGATGGCCGGTGGCGCGGATGCCGAACACCACGTCGGCTTCCAGAGCGGGTTCGTCCTCCAGCAGCCCTCCGACGACGTCGTGCCGCACGACCTGCTCGTGGACGGCGTCCGCCTCCACGTGCTCGGCGTAGAACCGTACGGCGGCCGGGCCCGCCCCCACCCGGCGCAGCGCCTCGGCCAGCCGCCGCGACCCCGGGGACGAGGTGACCTCGACCGAGGCGAAGTGCCCCACCAGGGCGGCCCGCAGGGCGCGGTGCAGACCGAACAGGGACATCAGGTTGACCGTCGCCAGCATCTCGGCGGGAGCCGCGTCGACATAGTGGCCGTACGCCGTCTCCAGCCCCAGGTCCGTCATCAGGTCGGCGAACAGCTGGGCGTGGATCTCGTCCGCGCGGCCCGCGCCGAACTCGTCGAACTCCACGGCCACCATCGCCGCCTTGGCCCGCCCGTACAGGCGGGGGATGACCCAGGCGTGCGGGTCGGCCTCCTTCAGGTGGTACAGCGAGCGCAGTGTCGCGTACTCGCGCAGCTGGGCGAGGGTGCCCTTGTCCCGCAGGAAGTGCGACACGCTGCCGGTGCCGTCCACCGGCTCGACCTGCAGTTCGTCCAGCGCCGCCCACGCGCTGTCCCCCTCGCCCACCGGCACGTCCGCGCGCAGCGCGCCCAGGAAGCGGTCCTCGAGCGTGCCCCGCACGGCGAGCAGGCCGCTGTCCCACTCCCGCGTGTCCGGCACGCCCTCGAAGCCCTGGTAGTGCAGCTCGTACAGGACGTACAGGGCGAGCTGGAGGTCGTCGCCGTACGGTGACGCCTCGGCCGGCGAGGGGACGTCGACGTCCCGCTCGCCGCGCAGCAGATCCATGACGGCGGCGGACAGCGGGCCGCGCGGCGCGGGCAGCGCGGGCACCGTCCGCCGCGAGAGGGGCCGGTCGGTCGTCGTGGTCATGCGGTCCCGTCCTCGTCCGTCGTCGTCCGTTTCGCGCGCCTGCGGTGGCTGGTGTCGCACCAGGGGAAGATCTTGCTGCGGCGGCAGGTGCAGACGGCCACGCTGAACCGGTCGCAGACCGTCACCTCGCCGTCCTCGCCGACCACCTCGACGGGCCCCTCCACCAGCAGCGGGCCGTCCCGCTGGACCCGGATGCGGCGGGGCCGTTCAGACGCGTTCACCACGGATCACCACCAGTTCCTCCGTGAGGTCGTCGTCCGCGAGACCGCGGTCGCGCAGCCAGTCCACCCGGGAGCGCAGCACCCGGCCGTAGGGCAGCTGGGACCGTTCGACGACCTGCGCCCGCAGTCCGGCCGCGGTCAGCCGGGCCAGCGTGGCGTCGACGCCGCACAGATGCGAGTGCACCATCAGGAGCCTGCCCGAGGGGCGCAGCAGCGCGGGCGCGTGGTCGCAGATCCGGTCGATCAGCAGCCGGCCGTCGACCCCGGCGTCCCAGGCGCGGGCCGCGCCCCTGGGGGGACGGTCGCCCGGGGCGGGCACATACGGCGGGTTGGAGACGACCAGGTCGAACTGGCGGCCGGGCACCGCCGTCATCAGGTCCCCGCGGCGCAGCCGCAGGGTCTGCCCGTTCTGCCGGGCGTTCCACCAGGCGGCGGCCAGCGCCCGCCGGGAGATGTCCACGGCGGTGACACGCCCGCCCAGCCGGGCGGCCTCGACGGCCAGCATGCCGCTGCCCGTGCCCAGATCCAGTACGTCGGTGCCCGCCGTGACGCCTTCGCGGTGCAGGGCGCGGGTGAGCAGCCGGGTGTCGAACTGGGGGCGGTACACGCCCGGCAGTACCCAGCAGCGCAGGGGAGGGTGCGGAGCGAGAGCTTCAGTGGTCATGGACGCTCCTCAGCCCGCGGCCTGCAGCGGGCGCTCGGACAGGGCCCGGGCGACACCGTGCAGGTTGTCGGCCATGGCACGACCGGTGCGGTGCGCCCAGTCGCGTCCCTTCTCCTCGTCCAGGTAGTCCGGCCCCGGGCCGGGGCCCAGATGCCAGTACGTCCACGCCTGGCCCGGGATGGTGAAGCCGATGTCGGCGAGCGCCCCGGAGATCTCACTGATGACGTGGTGCGCACCGTCCTCGTTGCCGGTGACCACGACGCCCGCCACCCGGTTGTAGGCGACGGGACGCCCCTGGTCGTCGGTCTCGGACAGCATCGCGTCCATGCGTTCCAGGACCCGCTGCGCCACCGAGGACGGACGTCCCAGCCAGGTCGGCGAGGCCATCACCAGGATCTCGGAGTCCAGGAGCCGCTCGTGCACGCCGGGCCACTCGTCGCCGTCGCCCGCGTCGGTCACGACCCCGGGGGCGATCTTCAGGTCGACGGCCCGTACGAAGGACACCTCCACGCCCTGCTCGGCGAGCCGACGTGCGACCACCGAGGCCAGGGCCTCGGTGTTGGACGGCTCGGGAGACCCCTTCAGGGTGCAGTTGATGACAAGTGCTTTCACAGTCGCTCCGGGGATCGAGGACGGGGGTCGGGCACCGGCCGGGGAGAGGGTCAGTCCTCGCCCCGGACGATGTTCCACTCGGCCCCCGTGCGGGCCGAGGGCTGTTTGTCTCTGTCCTCCACAGCGGCGACGCAGGTGCGTATCGACCTCTCCTCCGGGTGCCGGGACTCCAGCCAGCCGGTCGGGGGCATGTGCAGGACTTCCTTCTTCGCAGACCGCGCGGTCACGGCGCTTCATCTTCTTCCTTGTCCGGGACGAGCCCGGTCGGGGCTCTCTCTGAGGCTCCGACCGGGTGCCCCCGACCTGTGGCCGGGAAACGCCCGTCAGAGATCGCGCCGGGGCAGGGGCCGCACCGCCGGTCCCTGGACGACCGCGCCGTCCGGGGCGAAACGGGAGCCGTGGCAGGGGCACTCCCACGCCTGCTCGGCCCGGTTGAACGACACGATGCAGCCGAGGTGGGTGCAGCGGGCCGACAGCGCGTGCAGCCGCCCCTCCTCGTCCCGGTGGACGGCGCACAACCCCGCGCCCACCCGCACCACCGCCCCGTCACCCGGCGCGATGTCGTCCGGCGACGGACCGCTCCCGGCCAGCGGTGCGATCCGGTCGCCCACGAAGTGCCGCGCCACCTGCGCCTGATGGGTGAGGAACCGGCCCCCCTCGCGGACGACCGGGCCCAGCCGGCGCGGGTCGTACAGCGCGCTCCAGGCGACCTCGCGCCCACCGACGAGGTCCGCGAGCAGCCGGCCCGCCATGATGCCGCCGCTCATGCCCCAGCCGCCGAAGCCGGTCGCCACGTAGGTGTGCCGGCTGCCGACGTGGAGCGGACCGACGAGCGGCACGGTGTCCGTCGAGTCGTTGTCCTGGGTGGCCCACCGGTGCGTGAGCGTCACCTGCGGGAAGTGGCGCTGGGCCCAGGCGGCCAGCCGCTCGAAGCGTTCCTCCGCGTCGGCGGTGCCGGGGGTGAAGTGCTCGCCCGTGACGATCAGCAGCCGGCGTCCCTCGCCGAGGGGCGCGGTGCGCACCGAGCGTGTGGAGCGCTCCGGCGTGATGTACATGTGGCGCGGAGCGTGCTCCTCGGGGATCGGGCCGGCCACGACCAGCTCCCGGCGCGAGGACAGCCGGGCGAAGAGCAGGGCGCGGTCGAACACGGGGTAGTGCGTGGCGACCACGACCTTCGAGGCGCGCACCCGCACGCCCGCCTCGGTGGTGAGCACGCAGGGCTCGCCCTCGGTGAGCCCGGTCACCCGGGTGTTCTCGTACACCGTGCCGCCGTGCCGACGCAGGTCCTCCGCGAGCGCCAGCAGGTACTTGCGCGGATGGAACTGGGCCTGCCCGTTCACACGGACCGCGCCCGCCACCGGGAAGGGCAGGTCCGTCTCCGTGACGAACTCCGCGTCCAGCCCCGCCTCCCGGGCCGCCTCCGCCTCGGCGCGCAGCTCGCCGACGCGCCGTGGGTTCTCGGCGTACGTGTGGGCCGCGGCCTCCTCCCACTCGCAGTCGACGCCCAGCTCCCGCGCGCACTCCTCGGCGCGCCGGATCGCCTCGGACTGCGAGTGCGCGTACAGCCGGGCGGCCTCCGGGCCACGGGTGCGGCGCAGCCGGTCGTAGACCAGGGTGTGCAGCGCGGTGAGCTTGGCCGTGGTGTGCCCGGTGACCGAGGCGGCGAGCCGGCCCGCTTCCAGGACGGCCACCTCACGGCCCTGCCGGGCCAGTTCCCACGCCGTGCTGAGCCCCGCGATGCCCCCGCCGACCACGGCGACGTCGACCTCGAGGTCACCGTCCGGCGGAGGAGCGGGATCGCCGGGGGGCGCGGTCTGCAGCCAGTACGACTCGTTCGGCACTCTCTCAGCGTTCATGGACGCCGGGTTCCCGGCTGGACGGCACCACACTTCGAATCACCCGTCCTCACGATCTTTCACATCGCGTCGCCCGGGTACCCGCCCCCCGAACAGCACGTCAGGCCGGTCCGCGGAGCGCTGACCGGCCTGCGAGACGAGCGCACCAGGAGGATCGATGAGCACGGTCAGGGAGACGGTCGACGTGGAGGTCCCGCTGCGCCGGGCCTACGACCAGTGGACCCAGTTCGAGGATTTCCCGCGCTTCATGGAGGGCGTCGAGGAGGTCCGCCAGCTCGACGAGCGGCACAACCACTGGGTGACGAGCATCGGCGGGGTGAAGCGCGAGTTCGACACCGAGATCGTCGACCAGCTGGCCGACGACCGCATCACCTGGCGGTCCGTGGGCGGCGAGACCCAGCAGCGCGGCTCGGTCCGCTTCGAGCCGCTGGACGACACGCACACGCGCGTGGAGCTCACCATGGAGGTCGAGCCGACCGGCGTGGCCGAGAAGGGCGCGGACGCGCTCGGCATGATCGACCGGCGCGTCAAGGGCGACCTGCACCGGTTCAAGGAGTACGTCGAGAAGGGCGGCAGCACCGGGGGCTGGCGCGGCCGTATCCGGCCGG
This sequence comes from Streptomyces sp. NPDC046859, assembly GCF_040645135.1. Lineage (NCBI taxonomy): Bacteria > Bacillati > Actinomycetota > Actinomycetes > Kitasatosporales > Streptomycetaceae > Streptomyces > Streptomyces sp. NPDC046859. The sequence goes on along the minus strand of NZ_JBEYXR010000016.1, from coordinate 184,835 downwards.
AGGACCCGGGCACCGTCCTCTGACGGACGCGCACACGAGCATTCCCGGCCGGTCCGCACGCGCGGGCCGGCCGGTCGCCCGTCCGGCGGCGGGCGGGCATCGCCCCCACCCGGTGGGAGGCGTGGTCAGATCACGGACGCCGAGGTGGACCGGATCGCCCAGCCGTGGGCGGCGTCCCGGTGTCCAGCCCCTACGCCGGGACCGGCGCGGGTGTGGGGGAGCGTGGGTCGCGCGGCGGTGGTCCGGCTTCGGGGGGTGCCCGTGTCGATCGGCTGATCCCGGGGTGGTCCTGTCGATCGGCTGACCTCTGGTGTCAGGCCGCCGTCTCCAGGGCCGGGCGCGTCCCGGTGTCCAGGTCCTTCGCCGGGACCGGCACCGGCACGGGGGTGCGCCGGGAGCGCAGCAGCAGACCCGTCCCGATCGTGCCCGCGATGATCAGGCCCCCCGCCACGAGGGCGCCGCGGGCGCCGGCCGTCTCCATCAGCAGGCCGAGCGCCGGTGGTCCGCCCAGGCCCCAGGCCGTGCCGATGCTGCTCCACACGCCGAGCACGCGTCCGCGCAGGTGCGGGGGCGGATCCGTCTGGAGCACCGCCGTCCCCGCGGTGTCGGAGACGGATTCCACGACCGCCATCGGCAGCACCAGGACCAGCAGCACCGCCAGGGACGGGGACAGCCCGGCCGCCACCTGCAGCAGGCCACCCGCCGCCGCCAGCGTGCCCACCACCCGCACGGACGGCCGGCGCAGCCGCGCGCCGAGAACGGCGCCCAGGATGCCGCCGACGGCCAGCACCGTGGAGACGGTGCCGAAGGAGCCGGCGCCGCCCGCGAGCGGCCCGGTGACGAGCACCGCGAGGGTGAGGCCGTAGTTGCGGCCGAACACCGAGCTGACACCCGTGACCGCGGCGAGCGCCACGAGACGGGGGCGGCGCGCGAAGAAGCGCAGCCCCTCCCGCACGCTCAGGTCCGGGCCCGCACCGGACGGCTCGCGCCCCCGCGCCGCGCCCGCCCGGGCGGAGTGCCGGGCCGCGCCGGGCGCCGGTCGCAGGAACGGGATGACCGCCGTCACGACCAGGAACGACAGCCCGTTGGCGGCGTACGCGGCCGCCGTGCCGAGGAAGCCCACGGTCACCCCGGCCAGGGCCGTGCCGGCCAGCCGGCCCGCGTTGTGCACCAGGGCGCCCACGCCGATGGCGGACGGCACGTCCTCCACGGGCACGAGCTCGTTGCCGAGCAGCGCGCACGCCGGGCCGTCGACGGTGGCGACGACGCCGGTGACGGCGGCCAGCACCATCAGCGTCGTCATGTCGAGCAGGTCGAGCGCCACCAGGGTCGCCGTCGTGAAGGCGATCGCGCCGAGCAGGGCCTGGCTGACGGCGGCCGTCAGCTTCAGCGGCCAGCGGTCCACGGCGGTGCCGCCCAGCAGGCTCATGAAGAGGGCCGGAGCGGCCTGCACCGACATCGACAGACCGGTGGCGGCGGCGGAACCCGTGATCTGCAGGACGAGCAGGTTCTGCACCGTGAGCTGCATCCAGGTGCCGGCGTTCGACACGAAGTTCGCCACGGACCACCAGCGCATGCCGCGGTGACGCAGCGACCGCCAGGGGGAGCGGGACGCCGCCCCGGAGGGGGCGGCGGAGGTGTCCGGCGCGCGGGAGGCCGGAGCAGGGGTGAAGGACACAGTCGTACCCGGGGACAAGAGGACGGGGGGACCGGGGAACCGGAGAGCCACCGGGCTGCGCTGCGCGGAGGGTTCCACCGAGTCGTCACGGCGCGGACCATCGTGGCAGACCGGGAGCCGGCGACGAGCGGGCCGGCTCGCCCCGGCCCGTGCCGGGCTCCGCAACAGGCCGCAGCGAAACGAAACTTCGTAGGCCAGTGGGGTTCCTCACACGGCGGCTGAAGTGCGCAATACCGGACAAGCAGGGATCAAAGTGTGAAAGCTACTCGTTCGGGAACCCTGGCCAGTGCGGCGTCCGGAACGAGGCGACCCACCACCGGCGGTGCCGTGTGCACGCGGCCCGCACCGACCGATCACTCCCCTTCCGAGAAACCGGCGATGGCTCTCCGACAGCCCGCCGACCCCGCCGAACCCCTTTTCTCGAGCCACGCCCGCGCGTGCACGGGACCCGTCCCTCACGCCCGCGCGCGGACGAAGGGAAACCCCTATGCCTGCTGTCTCGACGCGCACCTGGCACCGTGCCCTGGTGACCGGTGGCGCCGGCTTCCTCGGCAGCCACCTGTGCGACCGTCTGCTGGATTCGGGCGTCGAAGTCGACTGCGCCGACAACCAGTGCTCCGGGACCCGCGAGAACGTCGCCCACCTGGAGGGACGCCCCGGCTTCCGGTTCGTCGACTGCGACGTCAGCGCACCCGACGCGCCCGCGCTGCTGCGAGGCCCCTACGACCTCGTCCTGCACTTCGCCTGCCCCGCGTCACCGGCCGACTACCTGCGGCTGCCGCTGGAGACCCTCGACGTCGGCAGCCTCGGCACCCGGAACATGCTGGCCGTCGCCGGGCGTGACGGGGCGCGCCTCCTGCTCGCCTCCACGTCCGAGGTGTACGGCGACCCGCTGACGCACCCGCAGCGCGAGGATTACTGGGGCAACGTGAACCCGGTCGGGCCGCGCAGCGTCTACGACGAGTCCAAACGCTTCGCCGAGGCGCTGGTCACCGCCCACGTGCGGACCCGGGACGCCGACGCCGGCATAGTCCGGATGTTCAACACCTACGGGCCGCGCATGCGCGCGCACGACGGCCGGGCCGTCCCGACCTTCGTCAGCCAGGCCCTGGCCGGCGAACCGCTCACCGTCGCGGGCGACGGCCGGCAGACCCGGTCCCTGTGCTACGTCGACGACACCGTCGACGGGGTGCTGCTGGTCGCGGCCAGCCACTCCGTGCGGCCCGTCAACATCGGCGGGAGCGACGAGGTCACCGTCGGCGAGATCGCCCGGCGCATCGTCGAACTCACCGGATCGTCCTCCTCGATCGTGTACGTCGACCGTCCGACCGACGACCCGCAGCGGCGCCGCCCCGACACCGGTCTGGCCCGCGAACTGCTCGGCTGGACGCCCCGCGTGCCCTGGGAGGAGGGCATCAAGCAGACCATCGCCTACTTCGCGGCGGCGCAGCCCGCGCCCGATCCGGCCGCCTAGGGGTGCCTTGTCGATCAGGCCGCACCAGCGAGCGGCGTCCGGTGTCGGACACCCCCCGGGCGCACCCCGCCCTTCCCGTCAGCCGTACGGAGGCATCGCATGCGCGTTCTGGGAATCAACGCCCTCTTCCACGACCCCGCCGCCGCCCTGGTCATGGACGGCAGGATCGTGGCGGCGGCCGAGGAGGAACGGTTCAGCCGGCGCAAGCACGGCAAGCGGCCCGTGCCCTTCTCCGCCTGGGAACTCCCCGAGCTGTCCGCCCGGTGGTGCCTCGACCAGGCCGGCCTGACCCCCGCCGACCTCGACGCGGTCGCCTACTCCTACGACCCCGAACTGGCCCGCCCCGCCGACCGGCTGGGACTGCACGACCCATGGGACCAGCTGCGCCAGGAGTACGCCCGCCGCGCCCCCGGCTTCCTCGCCGAGGCCCTGCCGGGCCTCGACCCCGGCAAGGTCCGCTTCGTCGCCCATCACGTCGCCCACGCGGCCTCCGCCGGCCTGGCCGGCCCCTGGCCCGACAGCGCCGTCCTCGTCCTCGACGGGCGCGGAGAGTGCGGCTCCCACCTCGCCGGACGCTACGCGAACCGCGAACTCACCGTGTTCGGCTCGCAGTCGCTGCCCGACTCGATGGGCCTGTTCTACGAGGACCTCACCGAGCATCTCGGATTCCTGCGCAGCAGCGACGAGTTCAAGGTGATGGCCCTCGCGTCCTACGGCACCCCCCGCTTCCTCGACCGCGTGCGCCCCTACGTCCACCTCGACGACGACGGCGGCTTCCGCGCGCGGCCCGTCCCCTGGGCGTCCCTCGTCCCGCCGCGTCCGGCGGGCGCCGACTGGACCCAGGACCACGCCGACCTCGCCGCCAGCGCCCAGGCCTGCCTGGAGGAGGTCCTGCTCGGCCTCGCGCGGTGGCTGCACGACCGTGCGGGCGAGGACGTGCTGACCCTCGCCGGCGGGGTCGCGCTGAACTGCGTCGCCAACACCCGGCTGTACCGGGAGACCCCGTTCCACCACGTCTGGGTCCAGCCCGCCGCCGGGGACGCCGGCACCGCGCTCGGCGCCGCCCTGCACGTCGCCCACCAGAAGGAGGCCGTCGAGGCCATGCCGACGGCCGCGCTCGGCCGGGGCTGGAGCGACGATGAACTGCGCGCCTGGCTGGAGCGCGCCGCCGTGCCCTACGAGGAGCCCGGCGACATCGCCGAGACCGTGGCCGCCGAGCTCGCCGCCGACGGCATCGTCGCCTGGTTCCAGGGCCGCAGCGAGTACGGCCCCCGCGCCCTCGGGCACCGCTCCCTGCTGGCCCACCCCGGCCGCGCGGAGAACCTGGAACGCCTCAACGCGGTGAAGGGACGCGAGGAGTTCCGCCCGGTCGCCCCCATGGTCCTCACCGAACGCGCCGCCGAACTCTTCGACGGACCGCTGCCCAGCCCGTACATGCTGTTCGTGCACGACGTCGCCGAGGAGTGGCGCGGCCGTATCCCGGCCGTCGTCCACGTGGACGGCACCGCCCGCATCCAGACCGTCGACCGCGCCGACGAGCCCCTCGTGGCCCGCGTGATCGACGGGTTCGAGCGCCGCACCGGACTGCCCGTCGTCGTCAACACCAGCCTGAACACCGCCGGCAGGCCCATGGTCGACGACCCGCGCGACGCCCTGGAGTGCTTCGGCTCCGCACCCGTGGACCTGCTCGCCCTCGGCCCGTTCGCGATCCGGCGCGGAAAGGTGTTCGCATGACGGCCGCCCCCGCCTACAGCGTCGTCATCCCGACGATCGGCCGGCCCTGCCTCGCCGACTGCCTGCGGGCGCTCGCCGCAGCCGACGGCCATCCGCCCGAGGAGGTCGTCGTGGTGGACGACCGCCCGGTCGTCACCGGCCCCCTGCCGCTGGCGGCGGCCGGCCCGCTGCGCGGACGGCTGCGTACCCTGCGCACCGGCGGGCGCGGGCCCGCCGCCGCCCGCAACACCGGCTGGCGCACCGTCCTCACCCCCTGGACCGTCTTCCTCGACGACGACGTCCAGGTGCTGCCCGACTGGTCCCGCCGCCTCGCCGACGACCTGGCGGCGGCCGGGCCCTCCACGGGCGGCGTCCAGGGCCGGCTGCGGGTCCCCCTCCCCGAGGACCGCCGGCCCACCGACTGGGAACGCGGCACGGCCGGCCTGGAGCGGGCCGCCTGGGCCACCGCCGACATGGCGTACCGCACCACCGCGCTGATGGACGTCCAGGGCTTCGACGAACGGTTCGGCCGGGCCTTCCGCGAGGACGCCGACCTCGCCCTGCGCGTCGAGGAGGCCGGCTGGTCCCTGCACCGGGGACAGCGCACCACCCGGCACCCCGTCCGCCCGGCCGACCGCTGGGCCTCCGTGCGCGCCCAGCGCGGCAACGCCGACGACGCCCTGATGACCCGGCTGCACGGCCCCGACTGGTGGCGGCGCGCCCGCGCCCCCCGGGGCCGCCTGCCCCGCCACGCCTTCGTGACGGCGATGGCGCTCACCGCCCCCGTGCTCGCCCTCACCGGCCGCCGCCGCGCCGCCGCCACGGCCGCCGCGCTGTGGGCGCTCGGCACCGGCGAGTTCGCCCTGGCCCGCATCCTGCCCGGACCCCGCACCCCCGGCGAGATCACCACCATGGTCGCCACCAGCGTCGTCATCCCCCCGCTCGCGATCCGGCACTGGCTCGACGGCGTCGTCCGCCACCACCGGGCGCCGACCCCGAGGAACGCCCCATGACCGGGGCCGTCGCCGCCGTGCTCTTCGACCGCGACGGCACCCTCATCGAGGACGTCCCCTACAACGGCGACCCCGACCGGGTCCGCCCGCTGCCCGCCGCCCGCCCGGCCCTGGACCTGCTGCGCGCCCGCGGCATCCCCACCGGCGTGGTCAGCAACCAGTCCGGCGTCGGCCGCGGACTGCTCACCCCGGCCGACGTCCACCGGGTCAACGACCGCGTGGACGCCCTCCTCGGCGGCCTGGACACCTGGCTGTACTGCCCGCACGCCCCCGAGGCCGGCTGTCCCTGCCGCAAGCCCCGCCCCGGACTCGTCGTCGAGGCGGCGCGGCGCCTGCGCGTGCCCCCCGGGGGCTGCGTGGTGATCGGCGACATCGGGGCCGACGTCGAGGCGGCCCGCGCCGCCGGCGCACAGGCCCTGCTGGTGCCCACCGCGGTCACCCTCCCCGCCGAGATCGAGGCGGCCCCCGCCACCGCGCCCGACCTGCTCGCCGCGGTCCGCCGGCTCCTCGCGAAGGGGGAGGAGCGCCGATGAGGGCCCTGGTCGTACGCCTCGACAGCTTCGGCGACGTGCTGCTGGCCGGACCCGCGATCCGGGCCGTGGCCGCGGGCGCGTCCCATGTCACCCTGCTCTGCGGCCCCCGCGGCGAACCCGCCGCGAGCCTGCTGCCCCGCGTCGACGACGTCCTCGTGTGGGACGCCCCGTGGGAGGGCTTCGACCCGCCGTCCGTCCGGGACTCCGACGTCGACGGCCTGCTGCGCCGCCTGCGGGACGCCGCCTTCGACACGGCCCTCGTCCTCACCTCCTTCCACCAGAGCCCGCTGCCCACCGCTCTGCTGCTGCGCCTCGCCGGGGTCCCGCGCATCGGCGCCGACAGCGTCGACCACCCCGGCCGGCTGCTCGACGTACGGCACCGGCGGCGGCCCGGCCGGCACGAGGTCGAAGCCGCCCTGGACACCGCCGCCGCCCTGGGCTTCGTGCCGCACACCGGGGACGACGGACGGCCGCGCGTCCTGCCACCGCCCGACACCATCGCGCTGACCGGCAACGGCCCGTACGTCGTGGTGCACCCGGGCGCCAGCGCCCCCGCCCGCGCCTGGAGCCCCGCACGCTGCGCCGAGGCCGTCGCCGCGCTCGCCGACGCCGGCCACCGGGTCGTCGTCACCGGCGGCCCCGGCGAGACCGCCCTGACCCGCGCGGTCAGCGGCGGCACGGCCGTCGACCTCGGCGGCCGGACCGACCCGCGCACCCTCTCCGGCGTCCTGCGCACCGCCGACGCCGTCGTGTGCGGCAACACCGGGCCCGCCCATCTGGCCGCGGCCGTCGACACCCCCGTGGTGTCGCTGTTCGCCCCGGTCGTCCCGGCCGAACGCTGGGCGCCCTACGGGGTGCCCTGCGTGCTCCTCGGCGACCAGCGCGCGCCCTGCGCCGGCACCAGGGCCCTGACCTGTCCCGTACCCGGCCACCCGTGCCTCGACGAGGTCACGGCCGACGACGTGGTGGCCGCGGTGCACAAACTCCTCGCGGAGACGACATGAACGTACTCGTGTGGCACGTGCACGGCTCCTGGCTGACGACCTTCGTCCAGGGCCCCGCCACCTGCCTGGTGCCCGTCACCCCCGACCGCGGACCCGACGGCCTCGGCCGGGCCAGGACCTGGCAGTGGCCGGAGCGGGTGCGGGAGGTGACCCCCGGGGAGCTGCGCGACGCCGACATCGACCTCATGGTGCTGCAACGGCCGCACGAGCTCGACCTCGCCGCACACTGGACCGGCCGGCGCCCCGGCGTCGACGTGCCCGCCGTGTACGTCGAGCACAACAGCCCGCACGAGACCCCGGTCGGCACCCGGCACCCGCTCGCCGGCCGCACCGACATCACCCTCGTGCACGTCACCCACTTCAACCGGCTGATGTGGGACAACGGCCGCGCGCCCACCACCGTCGTCGAGCACGGCGTCATCGACCCCGGACCGCTGTGGACGGGCGAGGAGCGCCGTGCCGCGGTGGTCGTCAACGAGCCCGTCCGGCGCGGCCGCACCACCGGCACCGACCTGCTGCCCGGCTTCGCGCGCGCCGCACCGCTGGACGTGTTCGGCATGTGCACCGAAGGGCTCGCGGGCCACCTGCGCCTGCCGCCCGGCCGGCTGCGCAGCCGCGACCTTCCGCAGAGCGAGCTGCACCCGGCGATGGCACGGTGCCGCGCCTATCTGCACCCGGTGCGCTGGACCTCGCTCGGACTGTCGCTGCTGGAGGCGATGTTCCTCGGCATGCCCGTCGTCGCCCTCGACACCACCGAGGTCCGCGAGGCCGTCCCCGAGGGCGCCGGCGTGGTCTCCAACCGGCTCGACGTCCTGCACGACGCCCTACGGCGGTTCCTCGCGGACTTCGACGACGCCCGCCGGACGGGGGAGGCGGCCAGGGCCGCGGCGCAGGCCCGCTACTCGGAACGGCGGTTCCTGGACGACTGGGAGCGTCTGATCAAGGAGGTCACCCGATGACTACGAGGCACCCCTCGGCCGGCCGTGTCGCCATGGTCTCCGAGCACGCCAGCCCGCTGGCCGCGCTCGGCGGACCCGACGCGGGCGGACAGAACGTGTACGTGGCGCAGCTCGCCGGGCACCTGGTGCGGCGCGGGCACGACGTCACCGTGTACACGCGGCGGGACGACCCCCGGTCGCCGGAGCGGGTCACCACACCCGACGGGTTCCAGGTGGTCCACGTCCCCGCCGGACCGGCGGCGCCCGTCCCCAAGGACGAACTCCCGCCCTACATACCGGAGTTCGGTGCCTTCCTGGCCCGCGAATGGGCGGCGGCCCCACCGGACGTGGTGCACGCCCACTTCTGGATGTCCGGCTGGGCGGCCCTGTCCGGTGCCTACGGGCTCGGCGTGCCCGTCGTGCAGACCTACCACGCCCTCGGCACCGTGAAGCGGCGCCACCAGGGCGCCGCCGACACGAGCCCGAGCGACCGCGTCGCCATCGAGACCGTCGTCGGCCGCGACTGCGCCCGCATCATCGCGACCTGCGAGGACGAGGTGTGCGAACTGGAGGCCATGGGACTGTCCCGGCGGAACATCTCCGTCGTCCCGTGCGGCGTCGACCCCGAGCAGTTCACGCCGCGCGCAGGCGCCCGCCGGCCGGCCTCCGCGCCCCGGCGGCTGCTCGCCGTGGGACGGCTCGTGCCCCGCAAGGGCTTCGACCGCGCGATCCGCGCCCTCGCGGACGTCCCCGGCGCCGAACTCCTCATCGCCGGAGGCCCCGAACAGGCCCTGCTGCTCGCCGAGCCGGAGGCCGAACGGCTGCGTGCGATCGCCGAGGAGCACGGTGTGGCCGACCGGGTCACCCTCCTCGGCGCGGTCAGCCGCGACGCCATGCCCGACCTGATGTCCAGCGCCGACCTGGTGCTGTCCCTGCCCCGCTACGAGCCGTTCGGCATCGTCCCCGTCGAGGCCATGGCCTGCCGCGCGCCGGTCCTCGCCACCGCCGTCGGCGGACAGCTCGACACGGTCGTGGACGGCATGACCGGCGAACTCGTCCCCGCCGACGACGACTACGACATCAGCGCCGCCGTCCGCCGCCTGCTGGCCGACCCGGACCGGCTCGCCCGGTACGGCGCCCAGGGCCGCCGCCGCGTCCTGTCCCGGTACACCTGGGACCGCGTGGCCGACGGCGTCACCCGCGCCTACAGCGCGGTCTCCTCCGTCCCCTCGCTCTCGGGAGCCCTGCGATGAAACTCGCCTCCGACGTCACCCACTGCGACGACCTGATGCGGGCACTGACCGGGTTCCGCGGCTACGCCGGCCCGCTGCTGCGGCGCTGGGGGACCTCGCTCGCCACCACCCTCGACGGCGGGGCCCGGCTCCTCGTCGCGGGCAACGGCGGCAGCGCCGCCCAGGCCCAGCACCTCAGCGCCGAACTCGTGGGCCGCTACCGGGACGACCGCCCCCCGTTCTCCGCGGTCGCCCTGCACGCCGACACCTCCGCGACGACGGCCATCGCCAACGACTACGGCGTCCAGGAGATCTTCGCCCGGCAGGTCGCCGCCCACGGCCGGGGCGGAGACGTCCTCATGCTCCTGTCCACCAGCGGCGCCAGCGCCAACCTGCTCGCCGCCGCCGACCGGGCGCACCGGCTCGGCATGCCCGTCTGGGCGCTGACCGGCCCGGCGCCCAACCCGCTCGCGGGCTCCGCCGACGACGCCCTGTGCATCGACGCGGCGACCTCCGCCACCGTCCAGGAACTGCACCTCGTCGCCGTCCACATGCTCTGCGAGGCGTTCGACGAGGCGGTGGAACGCCGGGCGGCGGCCCGGCGCCGCCGGGCCGGACAGCGCTGGGCCCTGCTCACCGAGGAGGGCGCGTGACGACGGCCCCCGCCCCGCTCCTGGTCGTCGGCGACGCCCTCCTCGACCACGACGTCCACGGCCGTGTCGACCGCCTCGCGCCCGACGCGCCCGTCCCCGTGGTCAGCGGGCCCCGGCGCACCTCCCGGCCGGGCGGCGCCGCGCTCGCCGCCTGCCTCGCCGCCGCGGACGGCCGGCCGGTCACCCTGGTCACCGCGCTCGGCGACGACCCGGCGAGCGCCGCCCTGCGCGACCTCCTGGACGGCCGGGTCGGCCTGGTCGAACTCCCCCTCACCGACGCCCTGTCCAGCAAGACCCGCGTCCTCGTGGACGGCCGGCCCCTGCTGCGCCTCGACGACGGCGACGGCCGGGCGCGGGAGGCCACCGAGGCGGCCCGCCGGGCGATCGCCGAGGCGGGCGCCGTCCTCGTCGCCGACTACGGCCGGGACACCGCCACCGTGCTGCGCGACGACCTGGCGGCCGCAGCGGCCAGGGTTCCGCTCACCTGGGACCCCCATCCACGCGGCGGCGCACCCGTGGCGGGCGTCCGCCTCGCCACCCCGTCGGCCGCCGAGGCACACGCCCTCGCCCGCCGTGCCGCGGACGCGGAGCCGCAGCCGGACCACGACCTGCACAGCGCCGCCCAGGACGCCGACCGGCTCGTCCACGCCTGGCGCGCCGCGTCCGTGGCCGTCACGCTCGGCGGACGCGGCGCCCTGCTCTCGCACGGCGGCACCCCACTTCTGGTGCCGTCCCCCGTCACCGCCGACGGCGACGCCTGCGGGGCCGGGGACCGGTTCGCGGCGACCGCCGCCGGGTGCCTCGCGGACGGCGACCTCGTCGAGACGGCCGTACGGCAGGCCGTGCACGCCGCCACCCGCTACGTCGCCGAGGGCGGGGTGCGCTCCGACGCCGTGGACACCGCCCCCGCCGGACCCCGGCCCGCCGACCGCGAACCCACCGGCGACGCGGTGCGCACGGCCGCCCGGGTGCGCGCCGCGGGCGGCACCGTGGTCGCCGCGGGCGGCTGCTTCGACCTGCTGCACGCCGGCCACGTGGCCCTGCTGCAGGCCGCCCGGCGCACCGGCGACTGCCTGATCGTCTGCGTCAACTCCGACGCCTCCGTACGCCGCCGCAAGGGCTCGGGCCGGCCCCTCGTCCCGCAGGCCGACCGCATCCGCGTCCTGCGCGCCCTCGAGTGCGTCGACGCCGTGGGCGTCTTCGACGAGGACACCCCCGAACGCCTCCTGGCCGAGCTGCGCCCGCACATCTGGGCCAAGGGCGGCGACTACGCCCTGACCCGCCTGCCGGAGGCGGCCCTGGTGGAGAGCTGGGGCGGCCAGGTCGTCCTCTTCCCCTACCTGGACGGCCGCTCCACCACCGGTATCGCCGAACGGGCGGCCCTCACCCCGGGCCGGGCCGGACGATGAACGGCGTCCGGCGGGCGCGGGCGGGGACGTCCGCCGGGGCACCCCGGCGGCGCGTGCTCGTCCTGCGTGCGCTGGGCCTGGGCGACCTCCTGGCCGGCGTCCCGGCGCTGCGGGGGCTGCGGCGCGCGTTCCCCGGGGACCACGTCGTCCTCGCGCTGTCCTCCGCCCTCCGGGAGGCCGCCCTCACCACCGGGGCCGTCGACGAGATCCTGCCCGCCGAGGCCCCCGGCCGCGGTGTCCCCGACCTGGCCCACTGGACCGGGCCGCCACCCGACCTCGCCGTGGACCTGCACGGCAACGGCCCCGCGAGCCGTGACGCCCTTGCCGCGCTGCGGCCGCGCCGGCTCCTCGCCTTCGCGGACGGGACGCCCGAGTGGCGGGCCGACGAGCACGAACGGCAGCGGTGGTGCCGCTTCCTCGCCGCCCACGGCATCCCCGCGGACCCGGACGACCTGCGGCTGCCCCCGCCCGGCACGCCGTCGCCGGCCCCCGGTGCCGTCGTCGTCCACCCCGGCGCGGAGTCCGCCGCCCGCCGCTGGCCTGCCGGACGGTACGCCGCCGTCGCACGGCACCTGGCCGCGGCGGGTCACCGCGTCGTGCTGACCGGCGGGCCCCGCGAGGACGCCCTCGTCGCGGAGGTCGCCGAACGCGCGGGGGTGCCCCCGTCGGACCGGTGGCCCGGCGGGCTGTCCTTCGCGCGGCTCTCGGCCCTCGTCGCCCACGCGGCGCTCCTCATCAGCGGCGACACCGGACTGTCCCATCTCGCCGTGGCCCACGGGACCCCGTCCGTGACCCTGTTCGGGCCGGTCCCGCCCCGCCTGTGGGGGCCGCCGCCCCGGCACCGGCACATCGCCCTGTACAAGCCGGGACCGCCCGGCGACCCGCACGGCGAGACCCCCGATCCGTGCCTGCTGCGGATCGGCACCCAGGAGGTCGTCGTCGCGGCCGGCTCCCTGCTGCCCGCCCCCTCTCCGACCCGCGCGGCACAGCGGGCACCGGCGCCCGGCACCCGGGCCCGCCCCTGACCGGCCGCCCGGGCGCGGCCCCCTCGACGGTGGTCTCTCCTTGCTGTCACGGCACAGCCGAGCGAGGGTGGAGATGCGGTCGGTCGGCGGCCACGCCGGCGCTCCGGCCGTCCCACGCACGCGGCTGACAGGAGCGGAAGAGCGAGGCACGATGACGAATCGTTCCCCCCTCACGATGGTGCCGGCCACCGACCGAGCCACGGTGGTGTGCCTGGCCGGCGCGCTGGACACCGACTGCTGCGACCGGCTGGCCGGAGAACTGACGCGGCATCTGGACCGCGCCGCCCGTCAGGGACACCGGCTGGTCCTCGACATGACGGCCGTCCCCGCGGTCGCCGAGGCGGCCCGCCGGACCCTCCGGGAGGAGACCGGGTGCCTCGCGGGAGCCCCCGTCCTCGTGGTGGCGACACCCGAGGTGCGCAAGGAACTGGAGCAGGACGACCTCCCCGGCATGCGCCTCCACGGCACGCTCGTCGAGGCCCTGACGTCACTGCCCCCCTCGACCGCCCCCGCCCCCGTCCGGCCCGCACGGCCGCGCCGGACGGGGAAGCCGCCGGCCGACGCCGAGAGCATGCGCGGCGAGATCTTCGGGCTGCGCGCCAAGGCGCGCACCAGCGGACTCATCGGCGTCGCGCAGGGCATGCTCATCGCCCGCTACGACCTCCCCGGCCCCGCTGCCGCGTTCGCGCTGCTGCGCGAGGGCTCCCAGCAGTGCAACGTGCCGCTGCGGATCCTCGCGTCCGCCGTCGTCACGGCACCCCCGCCGCAGACGGACGCCCACTGGTTCCTGGGACGCGGCACGCACGCCCCGCCGCCCGACACCGCATTCGTGCGGGCCTACGGCGGGGACGTCACCGACCGGTGTCATGTGCTCGCCGCCGCCCTGGACACGGCGATCGCCGTGGCCGAGGCCGACGCGGGCGAGGTGCACCTCACGGACCCGGCCCAGGACCACGCGCTGTTCCTCGAGGGACGTCGCGGGCTCGACGCCGCCTACTGGGACCAGGTGGCCCTCGTCACCGGCCCGCCGGTGGTGTGCGCCGTGGCCCGGGAACGGCTCGCGCCCGCGGCCGTGCCCGACGTCGCCGCCGACGAGGCCCTCTCGGCCCACCCGGCCGGTCAGGCGCTCCTGGCGGCAGGCCGCCGGGCCGTGTACAGCGTGCCGCTGATCACGCCCGAGACGTACTGCACCGGCACGCTGACCCTGCACCGGAACGAACCGGGCATCTGGCCGCGCCCCGCCCGGCGTACGGAACTCGCCCGCCTCGCGGCCGATGTCGCGGCCTGGCGCTCCTGGTACCGCCGCACCGTCGTCCTGGACGCCCTGGAGCACCTCCACCAGAACCGGCCGAAGCGGGGCGCCGCCGCGCGGTCACCGGACGGCGGGGCCGGTAAGCGGTGATCGGGACCTATCCGGTGCTGCCGCACGGATCCGGCGGCACCGTCGCGGAGCGAGCCGGGCGCGCCGCCCGGCCACGGCGCCTGGAACCGGGCTCGGGAACCCGACCAGCCGCTCTCCCACTCCGCCCGGCGTCCCGGTTACGGATGGTCCGGGTCGTCGTCCTCGTCGGAGCGGTCGCCCTCCGCCTGGGACGGGGTCGTGCGGGCCGCCTCTTCGGCCGTGTCCTCAGTGCCGTCCTGCTCCCGGTCGCCTTCGGCCTGCGATGGAGTCGATTCAGTCATGACGGTCCTCCTGAGCTCGGTGGAGGGGCCGGGTACCCCCGCCGGCCCGGCCGAGGCGCTGCCACGGGGGCCAGGTGTGCGGTCCCGTGAGGTTCACCCCTTCCGGCACGTCCCGGCTGCCGTGTTCCACCGGTCGGCCCCCGGCCGGGCCGGCTCGCCGCGCGCGCCCGCCGCGGGGGTGCCAGCGTGGAGGCAGCAGCGGGTGGCACCGGGGTGCCGGGCCCCGGACGGAGACGACGGAGCGGGACGGTCATGGCACGGGCGATCTGGACAGGTGTGATCACGTTCGGACTGGTCAGCGTGCCGGTCGGCCTGTACACCGCCACCCAGGACCACTCCGTGCACTTCCACCAGCTCCAGCGCGGCACGTCCGACCGCATCCGCAACCGCCGCGTGAACGAGCGCACCGGCGACGAGGTGTCCGGCGACGACATCGTCAAGGGCTTCGAGGCCGCCGACGGCGAGTACGTCGTCGTCGAGCCGGACGAGCTGGACGAGATCGCACCGGGCCGCAGCCGCACCATCGAGATCTCCGACTTCGTCGACCTCGACGAGATCGAGCCGGTGTACTTCGCCCGCACCTACTACCTCGCGCCACGCGGCGAGGAGCACCTCAAGGTGTACGAACTCCTGCGCGCGGCCCTGGAGAAGGCGAACCGGGTCGGTGTCGCCACCTTCGTGATGCGGGGCAAGCAGTACCTCACCGCGCTGCGCGCCGAGGAGAAGGTGCTGATGCTCCAGACCCTGCACTGGGCGGACGAGGTCCGCGACCCCGTCCGCGAGCTGCCGCAGCTCCCGGAGCGGCGGGCCGGCAGCGGCAGGGAACTCGACATGGCGCTCCAGCTGGTCGACGCGCTGAGCGGCCCGTGGGACCCGTCGCGGTACCGGGACACGTACGAGGAGAAGGTGCGCGAGCTCGTGCGGGCCAAGGCGGAGGGACAGGAGATCGCCCCGGCCGAGGAGGCGCCGACCGCCACCAACGTCGTCGACCTCATGGACGTCCTCCAGGGCAGCATCGACCGGGCCCGCTCCGGCCGCGAGAAGCGGGGCGGGGAGCGCGGCGGCACGCGGCGCGGCCGCACGTCCCCGCCCAGGTCCCCTTCCACGTCCGCGCCGAAGGGCTCGGCGCGCAAGACCTCCGCCGCTCCCGAGCAGAGCGAGCTGCGCGAGCTCAGCAAGGCCGAGCTGTACGAACGGGCGACCGAGCGGGAGATCCCCGGCCGGTCCCGGATGAGCCGCCAGGAGCTGATCGACGCCCTCGCGGGGAGCGGCCGCCGGCGCAAGAAGGCGGCGGCCTGACACGAGCCCCCGGCACCGGCTGGGCCGGCCGGATGAAATGCGCCTGCTCCATCGGAGGTGCCGTGGGCGGCCCCGGCACCCGCCGTCGCGGCGGTCCCCGATGATCTTCGCGTCGGCGCTCGGCCGGCCCGGAGACGAGGAGTGGCGATGGCGGACCGGAAGTCTTCCCGGAGCCGTGCGAACCGGCGGAGCGGCCGCTGGGCCGCGGTGTGCGCGTCGGTCGCCCTGCCGCTGGCCCTCGGGCTGACGGGCACGGCCACCGCGTCCGCCACGCCCGCGCCCCCCGCCCCCGCCCTCGACGTCGCCACGGCGGTCGCGTACGGACTCGTCCACCCGGAGGCGGCCCCCGCCGGAGCCGACGACTGGTCGTGCCGGCCCTCGCGCGCGCACCCCCGCCCGGTCGTGCTGCTGCACGGCTCGGCGGCGAACGCCTACAACAACTGGAGCATGCTGGCCCCCTATCTGAAGAGCCTCGGGTACTGCGTCTTCGCCCCCAACTACGGCGGCACGCCCGGCAATCCGTTCAAGGCGACCGGACCCGTACCGAAGTCGGCCCGGCAGATCGCCCGGTACGTCGACCGCGTCCTGGAGGCCACCGGCGCCCGCAAGGTCGACCTCGTGGGGCACTCGCAGGGCGGCGGTCCGACCCCGCGCTGGTATCTGCGCTTCGAGGGGGGCACCGACCCGGCGCACCCCGAGCGCAACAAGGTGCGCCGGCTGATCGCGCTCGCCCCGTCCAACCACGGTGGGAACATCTCCGGCGTCGGCACGGTGACCGGCCGGCTGGGCCTCGACCCGGCCGTGTCCGCGGTGGTCGGCCAGGCGTGGTCGGACCAGATGGTGGGCTCCGAGGTGAACCGCAGGCTCGACCGCGACGGCGACACCCGGCCCGGCGTCTCGTACACGGTCGTCTCCACCCGGTACGACCTCTTCGCCACGCCCTACCGCAACAACTTCCTGACGGCGGGACCGGGCGCCACCGTGCGGAACGTCCTGATCCAGGACATCTGCCCGCAGGACGTCTCGGACCATCTGTCGCTCGCCTACGACACCAACGCCGCCCAGCTCGTGCGCAACGCGCTCGACCCGGCGCACGCCCGGCCCGTCCGGTGCGGCCTCACCCTGCCCCTGCTGGGCGGCTGACCTCCGGGGCCGCGTCACGGGTCCGGCCGGAAGTCGCCCCGCCATCGGGAACCCAGGGCGGACGGCCACAGATCCAGGGCCGGGGGCGCGGGCACTCACCCGGATGTACTAAGCTGCTCCCAGAGCCGGTCACCGCAACTCGCGGTCACCGACCCTGCGTTGGTGGTCCAAGGAAAGACGCCCCGCTTCCTGCGGGGAGATGCAGGTGCAAGGCCTGCCCGGCGCTCCGACACGAGGCCCGTCCGCATCACGCGGACGGGCCTCGGCGTTTCCCCGTGCCGCACATGCGGCGGATGGATCAGGGGCAGTAGTCGTCTTCAGTGAGGGTCCCGGCCGCCACCACGACGAGGAGTACGCCATGTCATCCACGGGACAGAAGGACTCGCCCGCCACGAACGCGGACGGTGAGCCGGCGCTCAAGCGGGTCATGGGTCCCGGTCTGCTGCTGCTGTTCATCGTCGGGGACATCCTCGGCACCGGCGTCTACGCCCTGACGGGACAGGTCGCCGGCGAGGTCGGGGGAGCGGCCTGGCTGCCGTTCGTCATCGCGTTCACCGTGGCCCTGATCACCGCCTGCTCCTACCTTGAGCTGGTCACCAAGTACCCCGAGGCCGCGGGCGCCGCGCTGTACGTGCACAAGGCGTTCCGCAAGCACTTCCTGACGTTCCTGGTGTGCTTCGCCGTGATGTGCTCCGGCATCACCTCGGCGTCGGCGGCCTCCAGAGCCTTCGCGGCCAACCTGGTCACCGGGTTCGGGCTCGACGGCGGCGACGGACTGATCCTGGCGATCGCCCTCGGCTTCATGGCGATGGTGCTGCTCGTCAACCTGCGGGGCGTCAGCGAAAGCCTCAAGGTCAACGTGTTCCTGACGGTCGTGGAGCTGTCGGGTCTGCTGCTCGTCGTCCTGATCAGCGGCTGGTTCATCGCCGGGGGGAACGCCGACTTCTCCCGCGTCGTCGCCTTCGAGAGCGCCTCCGACAAGAACGTCTTCCTCGCCGTCAGCACCGCCACGTCGCTCGCGTTCTTCGCCATGGTCGGCTTCGAGGACTCGGTCAACATGGCGGAAGAGACCAGGGAACCGGCGCGGATCTTCCCCCGCATGATGTTCACCGGGCTCGGCATCACCGGCCTGATCTACGTCCTGGTGTCCGTGTGCGCGGTCGCGGTCGTGCCCGTCGGCCGCCTCGCCGCCAGCGAGACGCCGCTGGCCACCGTGGTGCAGACGGCGGCTCCCGACTTCCCCATCTCCGACCTGCTGCCGTTCATCTCCATGTTCGCCGTGGCCAACTCCGCGCTGATCAACATGATGATGGCCAGCCGGCTGCTGTACGGGATGAGCCGCAAGGGCGTCCTGCCACCGTTCCTCGCCAAGGTGCACCCGGTACGGCGCACCCCGCAGGCGGCGATCCTGTTCACCACCGTCATCGCCTTCGGCCTCATCACGTTCGTCTCGCTGAACCCCGACAGCCCGGTCGTCGCCCTGCTCGGCGGCACGACGTCGCTGCTGCTGCTCACCGTCTTCACCGGGGTGCACGTGGCGGTCCTGGTGCTGCGCAAGGACACGGTGGCGGCACCGCATTTCCGGGCCGGCCGCGTCCTGCCCGTCGTGGGGGCCTTCGCCTGCCTCTACCTGGTGCTGCCGTGGTCGTCGGGACGCCCCGGCGACGAGTACCGCATCGCGGGCGTGCTTCTGCTGATCGGCGTGGCCCTGTGGGCGGTCGCCTGGTTCACCCGCGACCGTGACCGCGACCGCGCCTCCGCCTCCGCCTCCGACGACACGGAAGGGCAGACCCGGCCCTGACACCCCGCGGGCCGGGCGGGCACGTGCCCCGCCCGGTTCACCCCCCGTACCCGAACGGCCCGCCGGCCTCCTTGAGCCGCCGCATCGCGGTCAGCCGGACCGCGACGTACACGGCGGCCACGGCGGCACCGGCGTTGAGCAGGTCGGCCGCCATGTACTGCGTCACGGCGTCCCGCACCTCGGTGAGGCTGTCGCTGTCGGCGTACCGCGACGCGCTGTACCGGCCGAGCAGCGTCCCGCCGACGAACAGCGCCCACCACAGATTCACCGGCCACAACGACGTCCGGTGCGGCTGCCCCTCGCCCGGCAGCGGCGCGGCGGCGCCCCACATGTCGACGGCGACGCGGTACGGCATCCAGAGGTTCACCAGCGGGATCAGCCAGCCCCCGACGGCCCAGCCGCGGCCGTGCCGGAAGGCGTCGGGCGTCAGCACGCCGAGGTCCCGTCGCATCAGGAAGAACCAGACGACGAAGACGACCGTGCCGGGCAGGGTCACCATCCCCTGCAGGTCACCGGCCCGCTCGTACAGCGTGTAGGCGCCGTCGAGGGCCCGCTCGGGGTCGGTCGCGGTCAGCGTGCGGATCCGGAGACCGGCGAACACCGCGAACAGATCGGTCAGCGCCATACCCGCCAACAGCACGCAGACGACGGCCAGGAGCACCTGGGAGGCGGGCCGCACGCCGCCGGGCGGACGGGTGTGCGGCCGCGGAAGCGGCTCGAAGGAAACGGACATGCGACGGCCCCCCACGGGCGATGAGTGGAAAAAACGGCCCGCGGAAGATCGCGTGCGGAGGAACCATAGGCGAGGACGACCGCCTCGTCCACGCGGTTCACGGCGGCTCCGCACGGGCCGCCCGCCGCAGGCCGCGGGTCACTCCGCCGCGGAGGTGTCCGGGGCCGTCGGCAGCGGCCCCAACCGCGTGCGGAGGAACGGCTCCTGGGACAGGACGGCGCCCACGCTCAGGGCGATCGCCACGGCGACGCACACCACGATCAGCCAGGACAGCAGCACGAAGACCGAGCCGACCGAACCGTACTCGCCCAGGGCCCGGTTGAGCGCCCGCGGCATATAGAAGTGCGCGGTCACCGACAGGGCGCTGACCGCGACCGCCGTGATGACGGCACCCGGCAGCAGCGGCCCCCACGGCACGGCCCCGCCCAGCAGCAGATGCTGCGTCCACCACCACATGAGGGCCTGCATCACCAGGACGATCGGGAACCCCAGCGTCGCCCCCAGCCCGAAGCCGTTGTGCAGCAGCCCCTGTACGACGAGAGCGGCCAGCCACAGCGCGATCCAGGCCAGCCACCGCCACGGGGCGACCTTCGTCCGTGAGCGGGGCATGACCCAGGCCCTGCGGCACAGCCGCTGCACCGCGCGGCTCACCGCGGTGGCCGACAGCAGCACCATCAGGCCGCCCACCACGCCCGTCGCCTGCCGCAGATCCTCCGACGGCGGGTGGAACGTCTGCTCCACCTCGGCCTTCGCCTGCCCGGTCAGACCGAGCACCGTGGTGATGGACGTCGTCACCTGATCCTGCACCGCCTCCGGCGCGTACGCGCTCAGCACGAACAGCAGCGGCACGGCCGTCAGGAAGCACTGCGCGGCGATCCGGGTGGCCGAGTCGAAGACGTTCACGGACAGCAGGCGGTCCACGATCCCGGTGATCACCGGGAAACGGCGCTCCAGCCGCGCGTGGACGGCCTTCGCCCACACGGTCGACGCCCGGGCACGCTCACGCCACCAGGTGGCGCCCAACGGGAACGCCCGGCGTCGGCCAGTCTCCATCGAGCCGCTCCTTCCCACCTCCAGAGTGCGTGAGGACCCGGTGCCCGGCACGCCGTCGGCCGCCTCGCGTGAGCGTCTGCGCGCAAGTGCGGGCGGCCGACGCGCGTGCGTACGCCCGACCCGTACCGTGCCCGACGGGCTCCCCCCCCCATGGTCCTCGGCCTGATGCTCGCCGCCCTCGCCGTCACGCTCGATCCCCTCCCGCTGACGGCGGTCGTCCTCGTGGCTCACCACCGTCCACGGCCGGCCTCGCGCTCGAACTCGCCCTGGGCCCGGCTGGTCGGGTACGGCGTGCGCGGTCCCCGCGGAGCGTCCACGGCCCGACCGGCCGACCGGGGCGCCCGGAGTCCCGCGCGCCGATGCGGGAGTGCCGCCCTACCCTGAAACGGAGGGGGAGACCGGGTCCGGCGCACCGGGAGGTCAGCCCCGATGGACGACTACCCCCTCATCGAGGACCACGGCCTGGTGGGGGACCTGCAGACCGCGGCCCTGGTGAGCACCGACGGCAGCGTGGACTGGTTCTGCGCCCCGCGGTTCGACTCGCCGAGCGTGTTCGGCGCCCTGCTGGACAAGGACAACGGCGGGCACTGCACGGTCCGGCCCCGGCACGGCGCCTACGCGACCAAGCAGTTGTACCTCCCGGACACCGCGATCCTGGTGACCCGCTACATGACCGAGGCAGGCGCCGGCGAGGTGCAGGACTTCATGCCCGTCACCGGCACCACCGTCACCGAACGCCACCAGCTGGTGCGCGTGGTCCGCAGCGTCCGGGGCCGGATGACGTTCGAGGTGGAGATCGCCCCCCGGTTCGACTACGGACGCCGCCCGCACCGGCTGCACATGACCACGCGGGGGG
Organism: Streptomyces sp. NPDC046859; assembly: GCF_040645135.1. NCBI lineage: Bacteria > Bacillati > Actinomycetota > Actinomycetes > Kitasatosporales > Streptomycetaceae > Streptomyces > Streptomyces sp. NPDC046859. Next base: position 163,595 of record NZ_JBEYXR010000016.1, on the reverse strand, counting down.
CGACGTTCACCGCGGACGACGGCGCGCACCTCACCGTGCATCCGATCCGGGAGCCGGACGACGAGCGGCTGCTCGACGTCCTCGCCGACCGGCGCGACGCCCTGCACTTCACGATGACACTGGAGGCCGGCCAGGAGCGGGGACTGGTCCTGGAATGGGGCGGCGACGGGACCGCGCGGACGATACGGCTCGCCGAGTACGAGCAGGTGTTCGCCGAGACGGTGCGGTACTGGCGTTCGTGGCTGCACCAGTCCCGCTACACCGGCCGCTGGCGCGAGACGGTGGAGCGGTCCGCGATCACCCTGAAACTGATGACGTTCGCGCCCACCGGAGCCGTCGTCGCCGCCCCCACCGCCGCCCTGCCCGAGCAGCTGGGCGGCGAGCGCAACTGGGACTACCGGTTCACCTGGATCCGGGACGCGTCCTTCTCCGTGTACGCCCTGCTCGGGCTGGGCTTCACCGAGGAGGCGCAGGCGTTCATCCAGTGGCTGTCCGACCGGGTCAAGGAAAGCGCCGGCGGCCACGGCGCCTCCGGCCCGCTGAACGTCATGTACCGGGTCGACGGCTCCTCCGACCTGGACGAGCAGATTCTCGACCACTGGGCGGGCTACGCCGGCTCGTCGCCCGTGCGCATCGGCAACGGCGCCGTCGGCCAACTCCAGCTCGACATCTACGGCGAGGCCGTCGACAGCATCTACTTCGCGCACCGGCACGGACACTCGATGGGCCATCACGGCTGGATCGCGCTGCTGACCGACCTCGACTGGCTGGTCGACCACTGGGACCAGGCGGAGGAGGGCCTGTGGGAGACCCGCGGCGGCCGTAAGGACTTCACCTACGGCCGGGTCATGTCCTGGGTGGCCTTCGACCGCGCGCTGCGCCTCGCCGACGCCAACGGGCGGCCGGCCGACGCCGACCGATGGCGCGGGGCGCGCGACGCCTGCTACGAGCAGGTGATGAGCAAGGGCTGGAGCGAGTCCCGGCGGGCGTTCGTGCAGCACTACGGCAGCGACGTCCTCGACTCCTCGTTGCTGCGGATGGCGACGGTCGGCTTCCTCACGCCGCAGGACCCGCTGTGGACGTCCACTCTCGCCGCGATGGAGGAGGAACTCGTCAGCGACAGCCTGGTCTACCGCTACAACCCCGAGGCGTCGCCGGACGGCCTGGCCGGCTCGGAGGGCACCTTCTCGCTGTGCACCTTCATGTACGTCGCCGCCCTGGCCCGGACCGGACGGACCGACCGGGCCCGGCTGGTGTTCGAGAAGATGATGGGCTACGCCAACCACCTGGGCCTGTACTCGGAGGAGATCGCGCCGACCGGCCGGCAACTGGGCAACTTCCCGCAGGCGTTCACCCATCTGGCCCTCGTCGACGCGGCCCTCAATCTCGATGCGGCCCTCGACCGGGGCCGCGACTGAACCGCCCCCGGCCGGCCTCCGGTACGCGGGCCCTTTGGGTCGCCGGTGCGCTCGTGGGGGATCAGTCGCTGCAGGCCGGGGGCGATGGCGACCGCTTCACGTGGCCCGGGTGCTGCCGCCGGCATCCCGCGGTGCCTCCGCGGGCTGCCCAACGGGCGGGACCGCGCGGCCCGGCGGCAGCAGTGCCACCGTGGCGAAGCCCGCGACCGCTGCCAGGAGCACCACCGGCGTCATCTCCGCACCGCCCATGAGCAGGACGACCAGCACCGCGCTGCTGACCGGCAGGCGCAGCGCGGCTCCGCCCGCCGCCGCCATGCCGGCCGCCAGCCCCGGTACGACGCCCAGGCCGGGCAGCGGCGACAGCAGCACACCGGCCGCCGCCCCCAGGAACAGCGCCGGGAAGATCGGGCCGCCGCACAGACTGCCCAGGCACACGGCGTACGCGGCGCCCTTGCACAGCAGGACGGCGATCAGCGCGCCGACCCCCCACGCGTGCGGGTCCTGGGCCAGCCGGGCCAGCGTGGCCTGGCCGGACGACGCCACGTCCGTGGGGTTCCGGTCGGTGACGAGCGTGTAGACGGCACCGCAGACACCGGCGGCCAGTGCGCAGACCACCGTACGGGCCACCGGCCGCCCGGCGACGAAGACCGCGGCGAGCCGCCCGGTGTCCATCATCAGGTGCACGGCGAAGCCGATGGCCACGGCCAGCGGGATCGTCCAGATGACGTCCCCGGCGTCGATGTGCGGGGTCGGCACGCCGAGACGGAGCGTGAGGCTGCCGGTCGACAGGCCGGTCCAGCGGCCGAAGCCGGTGAAGACGAGGGAGCCGACGCCGCTGGACAGGAGCGCCGGCAGCATCACCGCGAACAGCCGCGGGCCGCCCACCCCGGCGACCTCCATCAGGATCACCGCGCCGATCAGCGGGTTGCCGAAGATCGCCGGCAGGGCCGCGGCCGCACCGGCCGCGGCGAGCAGGGCGGCGCTCCGCGGGGTCGTCGGCGCCCGGGCCAGCCGCGCGAACAGCATGGCCAGGCCGCCGCCCAACGCGATCAGCGGGGCCTCGGGGCCGAGCGTCGCGCCCAGCGGCAGGCCGGCGAACGCGGCCAGGACGACACCCGGCAGGGTGGCCGCGGTCGTTCCGGGAGCGTGCAGCCCGGCCGCCGGCACATGCCCGCCCGCGCCCGGGAGATGACGGACCACCAGACCCACACAGACACCGGCGACCGCCAGCATCGGCAGCGGCCACCACCACGGCGGGGCGTCCCAGCCCAGCGCGTCGGGCAGATCGGCCCACAGCGCGTGCTCCAGCTGGTGCAGGCCGGCCAGGAACCAGAACGCCAGCAGGGAGACCGGCACGCCGATCAGCGCGCAGAGGACGAGCGCCTTCACGTACGCCGGATCGCGCACCATCTCACGCAGCCGGTCGGCCTCCTCCGGCTGGGTCCGTCCGCCCGGCGGTGGCGTCTCGCGCGCGTCCTGCTCGTCGTGCGTCAAGCGAGGATCCGGCGTGTCAGATCCTGGAACTCCTCCTCGGTGAGCACCCCTTGGGCCGTGAGGTCACCGAGCTGCTTCAACTGGTCGATCCTGGTGGTCATGCCGTCGGCTCCAGGGCCTCGACCACGAAGGCCGGGTCGCGGACGCGGACGACGCCCCCCTCGACCAGGTCGAGGGGGAGGGGAAGCCCTTCCCCCGTCCTCCGGCTGCCGGGGCACTCGACGAACAGGTGGTCTACGGGCCCCGTGTCCGCGATGTCCGGGTGCATGGCCTCTCCTCATACGAACGGGTCCGGGCCCGGCCGGGACACGGCCGGCGAGGGCGTCCGCGCGCAGCCCGAGTTCGGCCCTGCAGTCATTGCAGCACTCGGCCCGCCCCCCTGCATCCGGGCGCCGCCCGACGGCCGACGGCCGGGCGGTGCCGGTTGGGCCGGTGCCGCGCGGGCACTCGGAGCGGGTCCCGACGTCTCCGCGCACGCAGGAAGTGAGGGATCACGGTGGCGAAGAACGCGAAGAAGTCCGACGACGACCTCGCCAAGGGCGACGAGGTGACCTGGAAGAGTCACGGCGGCACCGCCGAGGGCACCGTCGAGCGGAAGATCACCCACCGTACGGAGGCCGCCGGCCGCACCGTGGACGCCTCCGCGGAGGAACCGCAGTACGAGGTGCGCAGCGAGAAGTCCGGCAGATCCGCCGTGCACAAGCCGTCCGCGCTGCGCAGGAAGTGAGCGGGGCCGCATGCAGACGTTCCTGCCGGACCCCGACTTCCGGCGGACGGCGCTGCTGCTGGACCGGCGCCGGCTGGGCAAGCAGCGCGTGGAGGCGCTCCAGGTCCTGCGGGGTCTGACCGTGCCCGGCTACGGCTGGCGCCGGCATCCGGCCGTCCGCATGTGGACCGGCTACGAGGAGGCGCTGGTCCGCTACGGCCTGGAGATCTGCCGGGTCTGGCGCGACCACGGGCACCAGGACAGCTGCGCCGCCTCCCTGGTCTCTGGGCTGGCGGCGCACCGGCCCGGACCCGTCCGGGAACAGGAGGAGCTGGCGGCGGCCGCCGAGCTGCCGCCGTGGCTCGGTGACGAGGCCTTCCACGAGAGCCACCGCTCGGCCCTGGTCCGCAAGGACCCCGGGGTGTACGCCGCGCTGTTCCCCGGTGTGGCCGACGACCTGCCGTACGTGTGGCCCGCCTCCGACCGGGAGCGCGCGTCCGCCGCCGGGTGACCGGCGACGGCGGAAGGGAGGACGGCCGTGCTGAGCGTGGTGCGCGACCATCTGGGGCAGGCCCTGTTCCGCCGGGTCGCGGGCCCCGACGGCCCGGCGACCCGGGCCCGCATCCATCTGACCCCGGGGCCGCGCTGGTTCGGCCCCGACCGGCCGATCCGCGCGGTCCACGGCGACGCGTCCATGTTCATCGGCGGGCTGAGCGCGCTGCTGCTGCAGTCCCTGCACCCGCTGGCGATGGCGGCGGTGGCCGGGCACTCCGGCTACCGGGGCGACCCGTGGGGCCGCCTGCAGCGCACCAGCACCTTCCTCGCCGTGACGACGTACGGCACCGCCGAGGACGCCCAGCGGGCGGTCGACCGGGTCCGCGCCATCCACGAGCGCATCCGCGGCACGAACGGCGACGGGGAGCCGTACCGCGCGGCCGATCCGCATCTGCTCGGCTGGGTGCACGCCGCCGAGACGGACAGTTTTCTCCGCGCCCACCAGCGCTTCGGCGCGCACCCACTGGACGCGGACGGCTACGACGGCTACGTCGCCGACGCCGCACGGGTGGCGCGGGCGCTGGGCGTGAGCGACCCGCCGCGCGACCGCCGGGAGCTGGCGGCCCGCCTCGCCTCCTACCGGGCCGAGCTGCGCGCCACCCCGGAGGCCCGCTCGACCGCCCGCTTCCTGCTGCTCCAGCCGCCCGTGCCCCTCCCGGTACGGCCCCTGTACGGCGGCCTCGCCGCGAACGGCGTGGCCCTGCTGCCGCCGTGGGCCCGGCGCCTGCTGGGGCTGCCCCGCATCCCGGTCGTCGAGGACTTCGCGGTACGTCCCGCCGGGCAGGCGCTCACCCGCACCATCCGCTGGGTGATGCGCCCGCCGGGCACACCAGGACAGGGGTGAGCGGGCCGGGCTCAGTCGTCCCGCATCCATTCCCGTGTGCCGAACGAGGCGCAGGACCGTGCGGCCAGGGCCGCCGCCGCGCGCAGGTCCCCGGCGAAGTCCGCGCCGGTCAGCTCGGCGCGTCGCGCCAGCCGGTGGGTGAGCGCGCCGTGCAGGACGTCGCCGGCGCCGAGGGTGTCCACCACGCGCGTCACGGGCACCTCCACCGTTCCGCCGCCGTCCGGTCCGCTCCACACCAGGGGCTCCGGCCCGCGGCTGACGGCCGTCCAGACGACCCCGTGATCCCGCAGGAACCGCAGGGTGCCGTCGGGCCCGGCGGTACCGGGCGGCCGGAAGACCGCCGAGCACACGGCCACGTCGATGTACGGCAGCAGCTCTTCCGTCCCCGGCTTCCAGCTGCCCCCGTCGAGGACGGTCCGGCGCCCCGCGGCCCGCGCCGCCCGCGCGGTGGCGAGCGCCAGGCCGGGGTGGTGGCCGTCGAACTGCACGATGTCGCAGGCCGCCACCCGGGCCTCGAGGTCCGGGGGCGGGGCGAGCCGGTGCCCACGGGCGTTCGTGGAGGCGACGGCACGCTCCCCGGTGGCGGCGGTGACCAGAACCGAGGACACGGCGGGCGGCTCGTCCCGGCCGGCCGCCAGGTCGGTCACGGCCACCCCCGCCCGGTCCAGGTCCGCCCGGACGGCCTCGCCCAGCGGGTGCGAGCCGACCGCGGTGAGCAGTCGTGCCGCGCCCCCCAGATGGGCGAAGGTCACGGCCGCGTTCGCGGCCGGGCCCCCGGCCGCGACGAGTTGGTCCCGTGCCGTCAGCTTCTCGTCGGGGGCGGGCACCCGGTCGACCGACTGCACGACGTCCAGCGTGCACAGTCCGACGAACAGCCCGCGCGGCCGGCCCCTCGTCCGCGGTTCCATCCCCGCTCCTCCCCGCCTCGGCGTGCGTATCGTGTGGCCATGGATCCTCCGGCCCCGAGGCCGGCCGCGCAAGGAAGGTGCCTTTCGGCCGTCCCGGGGCACACGGAGGGCACACCGGGGCGGGACGGCGTGGCGCGACAGGGGGTTCGGCACCGTGGCGGGGACACCCGGACCGATCGCAGGGAGGCAGGACGTGGAAGGGCCACAGGACACGGAGACCGGTCGTCGCGACGCTGTGGCGCCGGCGTCCGCCGAGCTGTCCCAGGCCCTGGACGCGCTCGGCGCCGGCGCCTACGTCGTGGACGAGCGGGGCTGCATCATCGCGGTGAACGCGCGGGCGGAGGTCATGCTCGGCAGATCCACGGACGAACTCGTCGGCTACGACGCCCACGAGCTGCTGCACCGCGGGTCGCACGGCCAGACGCTGCCGCACAGCCAGTGCGCCATGCGCCAGGCGTTCCACGAGGGCAGGTCGGCCCAGGGCGCGGGGGAGTACTTCGCGCTCCCCGACGGCTCCGTCCGCCCCATCGCCTGGCTGATCACGCCGTACGCGTTCGACGACGAGGGGGGCCGCACCCTGGTGATCTTCCACGCGGAGGAGTCCGAGCAGGAGCCGGGCCCGGCCCCGGAGGCGCCGACCGCCACCCTGACCGAGCTGGAACGGTTGGCCCTGCTCGCCGAGGCCACCGCCCAGCTGACCTCGACGCTCGACACCGAGGAGACGCTGCGCCGGCTCAGCCGTCTGGTCGTGCCACGGCTGGCCGACTGGGTGATCGTCGACCTGATCACCGAGCGCGACGAGGTGTGGCGGGAGGTCGTCGCCCACGCGGAGGGCGCCACCATCAAGCGGCACGAGGACCTGGAGGGGCCCATGCCGCCCGTGCTGGAGGAGTCCCAGTGGCCGCTGTCCAGGGCCCTGCGCGGCGTGGCGTCCACGGTGACCGGGCCCGAACGGTACCACCGGGCCCCGGACTCCGGGATCGCGGTCGAGCAGCGCCACCTGTTCGACCGTACGGGCATGCACTCGGCGGCCATCGCCCCCATCCGCAGCACCCGCGAGGTGCTGGGCGCGCTGACGCTGGGCCGCGCCGAGAACCCGGTGCCCTACACCTCCGCCGACCTGCCGCTGGTCGAGGACATCGCGCGCCGCGCCGGGCTCGCCCTGGACAACGCCCGCCTCTACCAGCGCCAGCGCAAGGTCGCCGAGACCATGCAGAACCATCTGCTGCCGCAGCTGCCGCGGGTCCCGGGCCTGGAGATGACGGCCCGCTACCTGCCCGCGCCGGACGCCTCGCAGGTGGGCGGCGACTGGTACGACGCGTTCCCGCTGTCCGACGGGACGACCGCCCTGGCCATCGGCGACGTCGCCGGCCACGACCTGGAGGCGGCCTCCGGCATGGCGCAGGTGCGCAACATGCTGCGGGCCTACGCCTGGTCGCAGAACGAACCCCCCAGCCGGATCGTGAGCTGGCTGGACGAGGCGATGGAGCACATCACCGACGTCCGCATGGCCACCATGATCTTCGCCCGGATCGAGGCGCTGGACGACGGCACCTGGCGGCTGTCCTGGACCAACGCGGGACATCCGCCGCCGCTGCTGATCGGCAGGGACGGCGTGGCGCGGTTCCTCGAGGACGGGCACGGGGTGGCCCTCGGCACGGGCCTGCGCGCCCGGCGGCCGGACGCGGAGGCCGTGCTGGAGCCCGGCTCCACCCTCGTGCTGTACACGGACGGCCTCGTCGAGGAGCACGGCAAGATCATCGACGTGGGCCTGGAGCGCCTGCGCCGGCACGCGGCGGCCTCCGTGCACCGGCCGCTCACCGTCCTCGCCGACCAGGTGCTGCGCCGCGTCCGCCCCGACGACAACGACGACGACGTGGCCCTCCTCGCGCTGCGCACCCCGGTCTGACCGCAGGCCCCCGACAACCGTCTGCGCACGACTTGTTGACGCCCAGTCAACCACGGTGGTTCAGTGGCTCAGTCACTGAACCACACCCGGGCTGGGGGCCTCGATGGAAGCACTGCCGCGCGAGACGGTCGTCGACGTACTGGAGCAGCGCCTGCGCGAGCGGATCCTCGCCGGGCGCCACCCCGCCGGGAGCTATCTGCCCCCGGAGAGGGAACTCGCCGACGAGTTCGGCGTCAACCGCACCACCCTCAAGCACGCGTTCGGCCGCCTGGTGCACGCGGGACTCCTGGAGACCCGGCACGGAGTGGGCACGCGCGTCCGCGACTTCCTGCGGCTGGGCGGGGCGGACCTGCTCCCGATGCTGGTGCGGCACAGCCCCGACTGGATCGGGGAGATCTTCGAAGTGCGCCGCAGCATCGGCGCGTTGATCGCCGAACGCGCAGCCTCCCGCGCCACCGAGCCCCAGATCACCGAACTGCGCCGCCTCGTCGCCGCCGTCGCGGAGGCGGACGGCGGCGAGGACGCGCAACTCGCGGACGCCGAGGTGCACCGCGCGCTCGCCCGCGCCACCGGGAACCGGGTGTACGTCCTGCTGACCAACACCCTGTTCAACGCCTATCTGCCGGTCCGCTCGGCTCTCGTGGGGCCCTTCCGCGACGCCCGGGCCGCCCACGAGCGGCTGGCCCCCGTCGTCGAGGCGGTCGCCGCCCGCGACGAGACCGCGGCCCGCACGGCCGCCGGGGCCTACCTGTCCACGACGGAACGCATCATGCTCGAAGGGCTGGCCTCCACCGGCCGGGGTCAGGGCGGGGACCGGTGAGCGCCCGCGGGACGGAGTTCCGGGAGACCCTCCTGGGCCGTGTGCACCTGGACGGCGAGGACCGCGAACGCCCCGTCCGCCTCGACCTCGTGGCCCGCGCCGACACGGTGGTGCTGCCCCACCGCACCACCCGGGCCCGGCTCACCGGACGCGTCCGGATCGCGGGACGCGCCGACGACGCCGAGGCCGTGGGGGAGCTGGAGATATCCCCGCTGGCCCGCCGCAGGATCCGCTACCGGATCACCTTCATGCTGCAGGGCCGGCGCCTCGAACTGGACGGCTGGAAGTCCCTGTCACCGGCACGGCCCCTCACCTCGATGACCGTCCTGCCGTACAGCCTCCACGAGGCCGGGCGGCCGGCCGGCCAGGGTACGCTCCGCTTCCCGCTCGGCACCGGGCTGCTGCCGTTCCTCACGAGCTTCCGCTTCCCCCGGACCTCCGCGCCCGACCCCGGACGGCACCTCGCGGCACGCTGGGACGGGCGGCCGGGCCGCACGGAGGTCTGGTACACCACCCTGACCGACCCGGCGACCGGCACCGGCGTCTGGCTGCACCACGAAGTCGTCGCCCCCACGGACGGCTCGGCCGCCTACGGACACGGCTGGGCCGCCGTCTTCCCCCAGGACGGCCCGGTACGGCACGCCCGGTTCGGGCCCGTCCCCGCGACCGGTACCCCCCAGGGCTTCACCGCCGACGGCGTCCGCGTCGCCCCCGGGAAGCTGTCCGGCAGTGCCGGCCCGCTCACCTGGTCGCTCACCGAGACACCACTGGGCCCACCGGTGCACACCTTCCCCCGCTGGTCCTGGCGCCACCCCTGGCTGCCCGCCAGCCACATGCTCCCGGCCTCCCGCTGCCGCTACACCGGGACCGTCCTTCACGGCGACGGCGAACAGCTTTGCCTCGACGGCGCGTTCGGCGCGAGCGCCCGCATCTACGGCCACGGCAACGCCGCGCGCTGGGCCTGGCTCCACGCCGACCTGGGCGGCGGCGACCTCCTCGAGATCGTCGCCGCCGTGTCCACCCGCCCCGGACTCGACCGGCTGCCCCCGCTCGTCTTCCTGCGCCTGCTGCGCGGCGGGCGGACCTGGCCCGGGCGCCCCGAGCGCACCGCTGTGGGCTGGGCGGGAGCCGGCCGGTTCACGGCCGACCTCGCCCTGCCCCGCTGGCGGGTGACCGGCCGGGCCGGACTGCGCCGGATCCGGGTGACGGTGACCCAGCCCGAGGAGCGGACCCTGGCCCTGGACTACACCGACCCCGACGGATCCGCCGCGGTCTGCCGCAACAGCGAGAGCGCCGACGCGGAGATCCGACTGGAACGCTGGTGGGGGAGGTGGCGGCCGGAGGCGCACTGGCGGCTGGCGGGCACCGCCCACGCGGAGGTCGGCGAGCGATGAGCCCTCGTACGGACGTCGCCCTCCCGGCACTCACCGCCGCGTTCCTCGCGGACGACGGCACCACCGACTGGGTGCGAGGCGTGCCGCGGCGCCTGCGGACCCTGCTGGACGCCATGCCGCGCTCCGCCCGCACCGCCGTCCACGGCGCGGCCCTGGCCGTCGACGCGTACGCGCTGGCCCGCACCGGCCGCCGTCTCGCCGCGCTGACCCCCGGGGAACGCGAGCGCCTGCTGGCCCGCCTCGCCGCCCACCGGACCGCCCTGCCGGTGCTCGACGCGCTCAAGGTGCCGGTGCTGCTCGCCGCCGGGACGGAACGGATGCTGCACCGCGGGGCCCCGTCCGCGCGGACCGCCGCCGACGACCCGCCGCTGGACTGCACGCCGTCCCCTGCCTGGCCCAGCCGGTCCACCGCCGACGCCGTCGTCGTCGGGTCCGGCGCCGGGGGTGCCATGGCGGCGCGGACGCTGGCCCGTGCCGGACTGCGGGTCGTCGTCGTGGAGGAGGGCGACCACCACAGCACCGCCTCGTTCGCGGGCCGGGCGCCGCTCGACCGCTTCACCGCGCTGTACCGGGACGCCGGTGCCACCATCGCGTACGGCGCCCCTCCGCTGGTCGTCCCCACCGGCCGCGCGGTCGGCGGCACCACCGTCGTCAACTCAGGGACCTGCTACCGCACTCCGGACCACGTCCTCACCCGTTGGCGCACCACCCACGGCTTCGCCGCCGCCGACGCTCTCGCCACCCACCTCGACGAGGCGGAACGCACCCTGCGCGTCGCCCGGCAGCCGCTCGACGTCCTCGGCGAGAACGGCAGAGTCGCCCTGTCCGGGGCCCGGCGGCTCGGCTGGGCCGCGCGGCCCCTGCGCCGCAACGCGCCCGGCTGCCAGGGCTCCTGCCAGTGCGTCGTCGGCTGCCCCACCGGAGCCAAGCAGAGCGTCCAGCTCTCGGTGCTGCCCGAGGCGTGCGCCTCCGGCGCCCGTATCGTCACGGGCGCTCGCGTCCGGCGCATCCTGACCGACCGCGACCGGCCGGGCGGCCCCCGGGCCGCGGGCGTCCTGGTGAGCCGCCCCGACGGGGGCGAGCTGGAGATCCTCAGCCCCCTGGTCGTCGTGGCGGCCGGTGCCCTGGGCACCCCCCAACTCCTGCGCCGCTCCGGTCTGGGCGGCCATCCGGGCCTCGGACGCAACCTCAGCGTCCACCCCGCCGTCAGCGTCGCGGGGCGCTTCGCGAACCCCGTCGGCGGCGGGCGGGCCGTCCTGCAGAGCGTCGCGGTGGAGGAACTGCACGCCGACGGCATCCTCATCGAGGCCACCGCCGCACCCCCGGGCATGAGCTCCTTCGTGCTGCCGGGCGTCGGACGCGCCCTGCGCCACGCGCTGGAGGACACCGAGCACCTGGCGACGCTCGGGGCGATGGTCGCCGACCGCCCCTCGGGCCGGGTCCTCGGCCGGCACGGCACCCTGCTCCGCTACGACCTGGCGCTCCGCGACGCGGGCCGTCTGCTGCGCGCCCAACGGGCCATGGGCCGCCTGCTGTTCGCCGCCGGGGCCGAGGAGGTCCTGACCGGCGTCCCGCACGCCCCCCGCGCCCGCGACATGGCGGAACTGGAGGCCCTGCTGGCGGACGTGTCCGTACGCCACCTGCACGTGTCCGCGTTCCACCCCACCGGCACGGCCGCGGCCGGAGCCGACGAGGACCGGGCGCCGGCCGACCCGGAGGGGCGCCTGCGGGGTGTGCACGGCGTGCTGATCGCGGACGGGTCCGTCCTGCCCAGCTGCCCCGAGGTGAATCCGCAGCTCAGCATCATGGCGGCGGCCCTGGCCGTCACGGACCGCTGGCTGATCCGGGCCTGACCGGGCGGGCCCTGGGGGGCCGGGGGCGGTGACGCCGCCCCCGGCGGCGGGTCAGGGGAGCTTGACCGCCAGGAGGTCGACCGGCCGGATGTCCGGCGCCTCGCTGAGCAGCGTCGCGGCGTTCTCCGTCAGCGCGGCCGCGATCCGGCCCCGCAGGTGCTCCTGCCGTCCCTGCTCGTCCGCGAACGTGTCGAAGATGCCGAAGGTGGTCTCGCCCTGCCGGAACGCGAACCACGTCAGCGTGTGGTCCTCCTGCCGGGCCAGCTCCAGCGCGTCCCGCAGCAGCTCCGCGACCTTCTCCGCCTGCTCGGGCCTCGCCTCGATCCGGGCCAGCAGTCCCAACGTGCTCATGTGGTGCTCCAGTTTCGTGAGGGTCGTGACGGGAGGGGTGCCGGTACCGGGCACCGGATGTCGTCCGGACCCCCCTGAATCTAGGGTGCGGCCCGGCTCCCGGACAGCGTCGGGAACGGCGTGTCCGATACCGTTCCCGACATGGATGTGGCGGTGCTGGCGTATGACGGCGTCTTCGACTCAGGGCTCTCGGCCCTGCTCGACGTGCTCGACGGGGCGAACGCGATGCGCGACGAGCTCCCCGAACCGCCGCCCGCCTGGACGGTGTCCACCGTCGGCTTCCGCCGGCGGATCCGCACCGGCGCGGGGCACCTGGTCGAGACCCGCCCCGTCTCCACGGCGGAGGACGCCGACCTGCTGATCGTCCCGGCGCTCGCCGAGCGCCGCCCGGACGCCCTCCTCGCACAGGTCTCGGGTCCGGCGGGGGCGCCCTTGCGGCAGCTGGTGGCCGAGACGCGGCAGCGCCGTGTGGCCGTGGCGTCGGCCTGCACGGGCACGTTCCTGCTGGCCGAGTCGGGCGTGCTCGACGGACGCCGGGCGACCATCAGCTGGTGGCTGGCGCCGTACTTCCGCACGCGCTACCCGCGGGTGACGCTCGACCAGACCCGCATGGTGACCACCTCCGACGGGGTGACGACCGCCGGCGCCGCGTTCGGCCACGTCGACCTCGCGCTCGCGGTCGTGCGGATGAGGAGCCCCGCCCTCGCCGACCTCGTCGCCCGTTATCTGGTCATCGACGAGCGGCCCTCCCAGGCCGCGTACACGATCTCCTCGGCCCTCGCGCAGAGTGATCCGACGCTGGCCGCCTTCGAGCGCTGGGCCCGGGCCCATCTGGACCAGCCGCTGTCCATCGGCGACGCGGCGCGCGCCGTCGGCGTCAGCGAGCGCACCCTCCAGCGCGTCGTGCGCCGCACCCTCGGCACCTCGCCCGTCCGCTTCGTCCAGGACCTGCGCGTGGAACGCGCCTCGCATCTGCTGCGCACCACGAACCTCCCGCTCGAGGTGGTGGCCCGCAAGGTGGGCTACGAGCACGCCACCACGCTCCGCGTCCTGCTCCGCGAGCGGACGGGGGAGACGGCGAGCGCGCTGCGGGGCCGCTGACCGCCCGCCGCCCGCCGGCGCCCGACTCCCGCGCCCCGTATGGAGGTTCGCCGCAGTCGATATTGGTTGAGTCGTTGACAGGTCCAGACCAAGGCGGGACGCTGAGAGCGCTCTCAGATCGTGCTCGATCCCCCAGTCGAACGGAGACGGAGCATGGGGAAGACACTCGAACGCCGGATCGCGGCCGCGGGCCTGTCCCTCGCCACGATCCTCGGCGGGACGCTGCTGGCGACCGGGACGGGCGCACCCGCCCACGCCGCGGTCCCGGCGACCATCCCGCTGAAGATCACCAACAACTCGGCGCGCGGTGACCAGGTGTACCTCTACAACCTCGGCACCGAGCTCTCGACCGGACGGCAGGGCTGGGCCGACGCGAACGGCACCTTCCACCCCTGGCCGGCCGGCGGGAACCCGCCGACCCCCGCGCCGGACGCCTCCATCCCGGGTCCCGCCGCCGGGCAGTCCACGACCATCCGGATGCCGAAGTTCTCCGGCCGCGTGTACTTCTCGTACGGGCGGAAGCTGGTGTTCAAGCTGACCACCGGCGGGCTCGTCCAGCCGGCCGTGCAGAACCCCAGCGACCCGAACCGCGACATTCTGTTCAACTGGTCCGAGTACACGCTCAACGACGGCGGCCTGTGGCTCAACAGCACCCAGGTCGACATGTTCTCCGCGCCGTACTCGGTGGGCGTGCAGCGCCCCGACGGCAGCACCGCGCACGCCGGCAAGCTCAAGGCGGGCGGCTACAACGCGGTGCTGAACGGACTCAGGAACCAGCCCGGCGGCTGGGGCAACCTGATCCAGACCCGCTCCGACGGCACCGTGCTGCGCGCCCTGTCCCCGCTGTACGGCCTGGAGACCGGCGCGCTGCCCGCCTCGGTGCTGGACGACTACATCAACCGGGTCTGGCAGAAGTACTCCTCGGCGACCCTGACGGTGACGCCGTTCGGCGACCAGCCCAACACCAAGTACTTCGGCCGGGTCTCGGGCGGCGTCATGCGCTTCACCAACAGCGCGGGCGCGGTCGTCACCCAGTTCGAGAAGCCGGACGCCTCTTCCGTCTTCGGCTGTCACCGCAAGCTCGACGCGCCCAACGACCAGGTGCGCGGCCCGATCTCGCGCACCCTGTGCGCCGGATTCCACCGCTCCACCCTGCTGGTCAACCCGAACCAGCCGGACGTCTCCGCGGACGCCTTCTACAAGGACGGCGTCACGAACCACTACGCGCGGGTGATCCACTCCCAGATGGCCGACGGCAAGGCGTACGCGTTCGCCTTCGACGACGTCGGTCATCACGAGTCCCTCGTCCACGACGGAGACCCGCGCCAGGCCACCGTCACCCTCGAGCCCTTCGACTGAGCCCCCGTCACCCGCACCGCTCCGGCCGCCGGGAGTCCGTCCCGGCGGCCGGTGGCATGCCGCGGTCCGGCCCCATCCGCTTGCAGGCGCGCCATAAGAGCCAATGCGCCTAGAGGGCGTACGCAACGGATGCCGCGGGGTACCCGAAGACCGACGAACGGACACGGGAAAGGGCTGTAGGCATGCAGATCGATCTGAAGGGCCGCACCGCGCTGGTGACCGGTTCCACCCAGGGCATCGGTGCGGCGATCGCCGTGGGGCTGGCCCGGTCGGGGGCGCGGGTGGGGGTCAACGGCCGCACCCGGGACCGTGTGGAGCGCAGCGTCGCCGAGTTCAGCAGCCGGGCGCCCGGTGCCCAGCTGGTCCCGGTGGCGGCGGACGTGACCACGCAGGAGGGCGCCGACCAGGTGGCCGAGCTCCTGCCGCAGGTCGACATCCTCGTCAACAACCTCGGTGTCTTCGGCTCCGCCGACCCGCTGGAGATCAGCGACGAGGAGTGGCGGCGCTACTTCGACGTCAACGTGCTGTCGGCCGTACGGCTGACACGCCAGTACCTCCCCGGCATGGTCGAGCGCGGCTGGGGGCGGGTGCAGAACATCGCCAGCGACTCGGCGATCGTGACCCCGGCCGAGATGATCCACTACGGCATGTCCAAGACGGCCCTGCTCGCGGTGAGCCGCGGGTTCGCCAAGCGGGCGGCAGGCACCGGGGTCACCGTGAACTCCGTCATCGCCGGCCCCACCCACACGGGCGGCGTGGAGGCATTCGTCCGCGAGCTGGTGGGCGAGGACCTGCCCTGGGAGGAGGCGCAGCGGGCCTTCATGCGCGAGTACCGGCCGCAGAGCCTGCTGCAGCGCCTGATCGAACCGGAGGAGATCGCCCACATGGTCGTCTACCTCGCCTCCGAGCAGGCGTCGGCCACGACGGGCGGGGCGGTGCGGGTCGACGGCGGCTACGTCGACGCGATCCTGCCGTGACGGCTGTACGCGGAGCCGGGGGAGTCCGCCGGGCGCGCCGGCCGAGATCATCCCAACGGCCCAAGGGCCGAACGATTCACCAGGTGAACGGGGCGTGCGGGGCCCGGCGTGCCGGGTGCCCGGCGGAATGCTGAGGGCCGTACCGACCCATCGGCGGGCGGGGGACGTCCGGTCCGCCGCCCGCACCGGCCAAGGAGTTCCCTTGAGTTTTCGCCGTACGCTGACCGGCGTCCTCGGTTCCGCCGCCCTCGCGCTGACCTCTCTCGGCGTGGTGACCTCCCACGCGGCCCCGGCCGCCGCCGACCCCTGCGGCTTCTACGAGACCAGCTCCGACGCGTACTACAACCACTGCACCTCGGACGGCTCGCGCGTGGTGATCCAGGTGCGGGTCGCCTACGCCGCCGACTACGAGCGCTGTGTGGCGCCGGGCCGGACCTGGCTCGGCTCCGCCGCCAAGATCCAGGGCGCGCACTACGTCGGCCGCACCTGCTGACGGATCCGCACAGCGCGTCAAGGTCAGGCCCCGTCTCCCCACCGGCCGTGGTGGGGGCGGGGCCTGACCGTCGTCCGGGTCAGTCATGCTGCCGGGCGGCCGCCCGGCGGGTGCGCTCGTAGTGGCGCCTGGCCTTCATGCGGTTGCCGCACAGGGCCATCGAGCACCAGCGCCCCTTGTTCGTCTTGCTGCGGTCCAGGAGGAACCGCCGGCACTCCTCGTTGGCGCAAGGGCGCAGCCTGCCGGGCATGAGCTCCTGGAGCACGCCCCAGGTCAGCACCGCCCGCACCGCCAGCCGCCGGTCGGCGGGCGGCCTCGGCTCCCAGGTCACGCCGCCGGCGTCGACGCGGGGATGGGACGTCACGCCCTCCAGCAGCGGGCCCAGGGCGGTCGCGGGAACGTCGCCGCGCACCACCCGCTGCAGCAGGTCGCGTGCCTCCAGGAGATGCCGGCGCTCGGCGGCGGTGCCGCTGCCGCCGTGTGCCCGCTGCCAGGCGCGGGCGGCCCCGGGGTCGGCCAGCAGGTCCTCGGGGGAGCCGTCGGCCACGGGGGTGCTGTTCAGGAGCTCCAGCAACGTGTCCTGCTCCGCCTGTCCGCTCTCCATACCGCCTCCTCACCGCCGGTTCGCCCTGCGCAGGCTACAACGTGCCTCCACTTCTCGATCGTAACCCTTTAAACCGTGTTGACAGGTTAGGTGCGTCGTGGTCGACTGTCTGCATAACCGGTGAACGGCTCTAGAGGGGTTAGTACAATGGAGTACGCAGTGCACCACCGCACCGCCACCGTCGACGGCCTCGAGGTCTTCTACCGGGAAGCCGGCGACCCGGGCGCGCCCACCGTCGTCCTGCTGCACGGCTTCCCGACCAGCTCGCACATGTTCCGCGCACTGATCCCGGCGCTCGCCGACCGGTTCCACGTCGTCGCCCCGGACCACATCGGGTTCGGCCGGTCCGCGATGCCGGCGCTCCGGGACTTCCCGTACACCTTCGACGCGCTCACCGACATCACCGAGGGGCTGCTGCGGCGGCTGGGCGTCGACCGGTTCGCGATGTACGTGCAGGACTACGGCGCTCCGATCGGCTGGCGCCTCGCCCTGCGGAGCCCCGGCCGGATCACCGCGATCGTCACCCAGAACGGCAACGCCTACGAGGAGGGGCTCGTCCCGTCGTTCTGGAAGGACGTCTTCGCCTACGGCGAGCACCCCGGCCCCGCCACCGAGGCCCCCGTGCGGACCGCCCTCACCCTGGAGGGTGTGCGATGGCAGTACCTCACCGGCGTCCCGGACCCGAGCCTCGTCAGCCCCGACACCTGGGCCCACGACCAGGCTCTGCTGGACCGGCCCGGCAACGACCGGATCCAGCTGAAGCTGTTCCGCGACTACCTCACGAACGTGGCCCTCTACCCGAAGGTCCACCAGTACTTCCGCGACACGCAGGTCCCGCTGCTCGCCGTCTGGGGGGCCAATGACCCGATCTTCGGCCCGGCGGGCGCGGAGGCGTTCCGGCAGGACCTGCCCGGCGCCGAGGTCCGTCTGCTGGACACCGGGCACTTCGCCCTGGAATCGCACCTGGGCGCCATCGCCGGGGCCATGCGCGACTTCCTCGGCCGGGCCCTGGGATGACCTCGGGCACCGTACCGGCATCAGAAGGAGAGGAGGCGGTCCCTGTGAACACGTCGGGATTCCACGAGGGGGAGCGCGCCGTCCAGGCACGGGCGGGCGCCACGGAGGAGGCCGCCCGGCTGCACGGCATGCTGCGGCCGCCGTGGCTCGGCGGGGGGCTGCGGGCCGCCCTCGCCGCGCGGACCTTTGCCGTCCTCACCGCCCGCGACCGGGAGGGGACGCTGTGGACCTCCCCCCTCACCGGGGAGCCGGGCTTCCTGGACGGGGACGGCACCACCCTCACCGTGGCCGCCGCGCCCCCGGCGGGTGACCCGCTGCACGGCCTGCCGGTCCCGCAACCCGCCGGGCTGCTCGCGATCGACCTCGGTCTGCGCCGCCGTATCAGGGTCAACGGCCGGCTGACGGACGGCGCGGACGGCGAGCTGACCATCGAGGCCGAGCAGGCGTTCGGCAACTGCCCCGCCTACATCCGCCCCCGCCTCCTCGCCCCGGACACCACCGCCCCGGCCGGCGCATCGGCCCCCGCGGCCGTCCGGGCCGCGCTCGACGACCGGGACCGCGAGCTGATCGCCCGCGCCGACACGTTCTTCCTCGGCACGACCCATCCCACTCGGGGCACCGACGCCTCCCACAAGGGCGGTGCTCCCGGCTTCGTGCGGATCGAGGGCGGCGAGCTCCGGTGGCCCGACTACGCCGGGAACAACCTCTTCACCAGCCTCGGCAATCTCACCGTCGACCCGGCCGCGGCCCTGTTGTTCCTCGACTTCACGACCGGCCGCACGCTGCACCTCAGCGGTGAGGCGACGGTGGAGTGGCACGAACCGGCGGCCTCCGGGGACGAAGGCGGCACCGGGCGCCGGGTCCGGTTCCGGCCCCGGCGGGTGCGCGGCGGCCGCGTCCCGCTGCGCGAGGCGACCGCCCGGCCGTGATCGACATGAGCCCGCCCGCCGGACCGTCTTGACTGGTACCGGAAGGAGTGTGCGGATGCCCTCACTGCTGTCGGTGAACGTGGGAATGCCGAAGGACGTGCCCTGGCAGGGCAGAACCGTCCGCACGGGCGTGTGGAAGCACCCCGTGCCCGGCCCGGTCATGGCCCGCCGGCTCAACCTCGACGGCGACGGCCAAGGGGACACCCAGGGCCACGGCGGGGAGCAGCGCGCGGTGCTCGTCTACCAGATCGACTCCTACCGGTACTGGCAGCGGTACCTCGGGCGGGACGACTTCGTCCCCGGGCAGTTCGGGGAGAACCTCACCGTCGACGGACTGCCCGACGACGAGGTCTGCATCGGCGACCGCTACCGGATCGGCGAGGCGGAGTTCGAGGTCACCCAGCCCCGCGTGACCTGCCACCGCGTCGGACTGCGGCTGGGCGTACCCGAGATGCCCGCGCTGCTCGTCGCCCACCACCGGCCCGGCTTCTACATGCGGGTCGTCCGGGAGGGGCTGATCCGGGCGGGCGACCCGATCGTCCGGACCCGGACCGGCCCCGGCGCACTGAGCGTCGCCGACACGGACGCCCTGCTCTATCTCCCCGGCCGGGACCCGGCCCTGCTGCGGCGCGCGCTCGCCATCCCCGCGCTCAGCCCCGGCTGGCAGGGTTCCTTCCGCGACCTGCTGGCCGCCAAGGACGGGGAGCCCGCCGCCGACGGGCCTGCCTGGGACGGGTTCCGGACCCTGCGCGTGTCCGACGTGGTCGCCGAGACGGACACGGTCGTCTCCCTCCGCCTGACCTCGACCGACGGGACGCCGCTGCCCGACGCCCGGGCCGGCCAGTACCTCACGGTGCGGGTCCCGGGCGCCGGACCGCCCGCACCGATCCGCAGCTACTCGCTCTCCGCGGTGCCCGGCGCCGACGGCTACCGCATCAGCGTCAAACGCGAACCGCACGGCACCGCCAGCGGCTATCTGACGACGGCGCTGCGGCCGGGATCCGTCCTCGACGTCGCGGCGCCGCGCGGCGACTTCGTCCTGGACGGCGGTACGGAACCGGTGCTCCTGGTCTCCGCCGGCATCGGCGTCACCCCGGTCCTGGCCATGCTGCACGAGCTCGCCGCCCGTTCCCCGGACCGGGACGTCTGGTGGCTGCACGGCGCCCGCGGCCCACGCGAGCACCCCCTGGCCGCCGAGGCCCATGCCGTGCTCGCCTCCCTGCCGCACGCGCACGAGCACGTCTTCTACAGCGCGGCCACCCCCGAGGAGCGCCGCCCGGTCCACGCGTCCCCGGGACGCCTCACCCCGGACGCCGTCCGGGCCCTCGGCGTGCCGCCCGGTGCGAGCGCCTACGTCTGCGGGCCCGCCTCCTTCATGGCCGACATGGGGCGCGCCCTCGCCGACGCCGGCGTCGACCCGGCCCGCGTCCACACCGAACTCTTCGCGACCCTGCCGCCGGTCACCCCCGGCCTCCACGGGACCGCGGCCCCGTCCCCGCACGCGCCGCCCGGCCCGCCCGGCACCGGACCGCGGGTCACCTTCGCCCGCAGCGGTGTGACGACGCCGTTCCCCGACGGGGCACGCAGCCTGCTCGAACTCGCCGACGCCTGCGACGTACCGGCCCGCTGGAGCTGCCGGACCGGGGTGTGCCACACCTGTGTCACCCCGGTCCTGTCGGGCGAGGTCGGCTACGCGCCCGCGCCCCTGGAGCCGCCGGCGGCAGGACAGGCCCTCATCTGCTGCTCCCGGCCGCGCACCGACGTCGTCCTGGACATGTGAGTCAGGCGGGGCCGCCGCGCAGGAGGGCGAACTCGGCGTTCAGCTCGCGCAGGAACCGCACGACGACGGCCAGTTCCTCGGGGGAGAAGCGGCCCATGGCCGTGGCGGTGCGCTCCGCGAGAGGGCGGAAGTAGTCCCGGGCGACGGCCTTGGCCGGCTCGGCGTAGTGCAGGTGCACCACCCGGCGGTCGCCCGCCGCCCGGACGCGGTGGATGTGCCCCGCCCGCTCCAGGCGGTCGAGACACGCCGTGACCGCGCCGGACGTCAGGTTGAGCTGGCGGCGGAGCCGGCCGGGCGTCATCGGGCCGGCCTCGGGATCCGCGTCGAGGATGGCGATGAGCGCCTGCATGTCGGTCAGATGCAGTCCCTGCGCCTGCGCGAACTCCTGCGCGATGCGGTTGAACTCGCTGTTCATCCGGCGCAGAAGGACGGCGAACGACTGCAACCCGGTCGGGTCGTCCGCCGGAACAGTGGGGGAGGGCACCTCGGAACCGCTCATGAGTGCAGTATAAGATCACTCAATGATTGAGATACTTTGCCATTGAGTTAACTCGACTACCGCTTGGGATGCTCATGAGAACCGCACCGCGCTGGGCCCGGTGGCTCGTCCCCGTCGTCCTGCTGCTCGTCTGGCTGGGCGTCGGCGGCGCGCTCGGACCCTACGCAGGCAAGCTGGGCGAGGTGGCCACCAACGACCAGGCCGCCTTCCTGCCCCAGAGCGCCGAGTCCACCCAGGTGCTCAAGGAGCGGGAGGCCTTCGACCAGTCCGAGACGCTGCCCGCCGTCGTCGTCTGGACGGCGGACGGTGAGCGCGTCTCCGGGGCCGAGCGGGCCGAGGCCACCCGGGCCGTCGCCGCACTCGCCGGCGAGCCCGGCATCGTGGGCCGGCCCTCGCCCGCGCTGCCCTCCGACGACGGTGAGGCGCTGCAGGCCGTCGTCCAGCTGAGGCCCGACCTCGGCGACGACCTGGAGCCCACCCTGGACTCGGTCCGGGATGCCGCCGGGAGCGTGTCCGGCACCACGGCGCAGATCGCCGGCCCGGCCGCCGGCCAGGCCGATCTGTCGGACGCCTTCGCGGGCATCGACGGGCTGCTCCTCGGCGTGGCCCTGAGCGCCGTCCTGGTGATCCTGCTGCTGGTCTACCGCAGCGTGCTGCTTCCGCTCCTGATCATCCTGGGCTCCGTCCTCGCCCTCGCGCTGGCCTGCGCCGTGGTCTACGTCCTGGCCGACCACGACGTCGTCCGGGTCGACGGACAGGTGCAGGGCATCCTCTCCATCCTGGTGATCGGCGCCGCCACCGACTACGCCCTCCTGCTGGCCGCCCGGTTCCGGGAGGAACTGGCCCGCGGCGCGGACCGGGCCGCCGCCGCGCTCGCCGCGGTGCGCCGCTCCTTCGGCGCCATCACCGCCAGCGCGGCCACCGTCGCGCTCGGCCTGCTGGCGCTGCTCGCCAGCGACCTCACCAACAACCGCGCGCTCGGACCGGTCGGCGCCATCGGCATCGTGTGCGCCGTGCTCGCCACGCTCACCTTCCTGCCGGCCGTGCTGGCCCTCCTCGGGCGCGCCGCCTACTGGCCGTCGAAGCCGCGGCCGCCCGAGGAGTCCGCGCAGGGCCGCGGCGTGTGGCGCCGGGTCGCCGCCACGGTGGACGGCCGGCCGCGCCGCACCTGGGTGGTGACCGCCCTGGTCCTCGCCGTCTTCGCGGCCTTCTCGCCCCAGCTGTCCTCCAAAGGCGTGCCGCTCGACGAGATCTTCGTCGACGACGCGCCGTCGGTGGCCGCCCAGCGCACGCTCGGCGAGCACTTCCCCGGCGGCTCCGGCAATCCGGCCGTCATCATCGCCGCCGCCGACCGCGTGGACGAGGTGACCGCCGCGGCCGAGGACACCGAGGGCGTGGCGTCCGCCGGCGCCGTCTCCACGTCCGGCCGGCCCGGCGGCGGGGACCCCCTCGTCGTCGACGGACGCGTCCGTGTCGACGCCACCCTGAAGGCCGCCGCCGACAGCGACGCCGCCAAGGCGGCCGTCGAGCGGCTGCGCGCCGGGGTGCACGCGATCCCCGGCGCCGACGCCCTGGTCGGCGGCTACACGGCGCAGCAGTACGACACCCAGCAGACCGCCGCCCGGGACCGCACGGTCATCGTGCCGGTCGTGCTCGCGATCATCCTGCTGATCCTCATGCTCCTGCTGCGCTCCCTGCTCGTCCCGGTGCTGCTCGTCGCGACCGTCGCCCTGAACTTCCTGGCGACGCTCGGGGTGTCCGCGCTCGTCTTCGAGCACCTGCTCGGCTTCAGCGGCACGGACGCCTCGGTCCCGCTGTACGGCTTCGTCTTCCTGGTCGCCCTCGGCGTGGACTACAACATCTTCCTGATGTCCCGGGTCCGCGAGGAGGCGCTGCTGCACGGCCACCGGGAGGGTGTGCTGCGCGGCCTGACCACCACCGGAGGCGTGATCACCTCCGCGGGCGTGGTGCTCGCCGCGACCTTCGCGGCCCTCATGGTGATCCCGCTCGCGTTCCTCGTGCAGATCGCGTTCATCGTCGCCTTCGGCGTCCTGCTGGACACGCTCGTGGTCCGCTCCCTGCTGGTCCCCGCCCTGATGATCGACATCGGGCGGCGGGCGTGGTGGCCCAGCTCCCTCGCCCGGCGCGAGACCGAGCCGGCGGAGGCGGTCAAGGAGACGGTGTGACAGCGGGCGGGGGCCCCTGCGGACAGCCGGGGAGCCCCCGCCCTCCTCCGGGACCCCCTTTCCCGAACCGCATACGCTCTTGCCCATGACGCAAGACGACGGCGACCTCGACACCCTGGTCCGCAGACGCATCCGAGCCCTGCGCGTGGCCCAGGGCTGGTCCCTGGAGGAGCTGGCCACCCGCGCCCGGGTCAGCCAGTCCACGCTCAGCCGGATCGAGAACGGGCAGCGCCGGCTCGCGCTGGACCAACTCGTCACCCTCGCCCGGGCCCTGGACACCACCCTCGACCAGCTCGTGGAGACCGCCACCGACGATGTGATCGTCAACCCGACGATCGACGCGGCCCACACCCAGAAGCGCTGGCCCGTCAGGGCGGAACCGGGCATGACCGTCGTCCGCCGGCGCCTGACCGGACCGCCGCCCGACAACCCGGCGCAGATGCGCGCGCACCCGGGCCGCGAATGGCTCGTCGTCCTCTCCGGCACCGCCGTCCTGCTCCTCGGCAACCGGCGTCTGCGCGTCGAGACCGACCAGGCGGCGGAGTTCCCCACGATGCTGCCGCACGCCATCGGCGCCGAGGGCGGGCCCTGCGAGATCCTCGGCATCTTCGACCGCGACGCCCGCCGCGGCCACCAGGGACGCTGGGACACGCGCCCGGCGCCGTGACGTCTTGCGCCCCGCGCATACGGACGGCCCAGCGGCTTGCGCATCCCGGCACGCGGACCGTCCCCGCCGCCGGGCGCACCTAGCGTGAGGCCATGAGCCACACCCCAGCACAGTCCCGGGCCGGCGCCCCCGCCGAGCACGCCGGCCACCACCACGCCGGCGACCAGGCGGAGATCCTCGACCTGGACGCGGACGTCCTCGCCGGGCACACCGCGTCCATCGCCGCATGGCTGCCCGTCGAGGCCGCCCCCCGGCACATCCTCGACCTCGGCTGCGGAACCGGAGCCGGCACCCTCACCCTGCTCGAACGCTTCCCCACGGCCCGGGTCACGGCCGTCGACGCCTCCACCACGCACCTGGACCGGCTGCGCGAGCACGCCGCCGCGGCCGGGGCCGCCGACCGCGTCCGCCTCGTCGAGGCCGACCTCGACGCGACGCCGTGGCCCGGCCTGGACACCCCCGACCTCGTCTGGGCCTCCGCCTCCCTGCACCACCTCGCCGACCCCGACCGCGCCCTGCGTCAGGTGCGCGAACTGCTCGCGCCGCAGGGGCTGTTCGCCGTCGTCGAACTGGCGGGCTTCCCCCGGTTCCTGCCGCCGGACGCCCCACGGGACGCGCCCGGCCTGGAGGAGCGGTGCCATGGGGCCCGGGACCACCACCACGCCGCTCGCCTCCCCCACCGCGGGGCCGACTGGGGGGACAAGCTCACGCAGGCCGGCTTCACCCTCGCCGGACAGCGCACCGTCGACGTGGAGATCGGCCCGCCCGCCCCCGAGGCCGTACGCCGCTACGCCCTCGCCGGCTGGACCCGGATGCGCGGCAACGCCGCCGCCACGCTGGACGCCCGGGACCTGGCCGCGTTCGACGCCCTCCTCGACCCCGGCAGCCCCGACGGCCTCCTGCAGCGCCCCGATCTGACGCTGCGCACCCGCCGCCAGGTGTGGGCGGCCCGCCGCGCCTGAATCACGGATACAGTTCCCGGCCACGGAGAGGAGCCGGGATGAACGGGCCGACGGAACTGTACGGACTTGCCGCCGGTCTGGTGATCGCCCTCGTCACCGCGCCGGTGGGGGTGTCGGGCGCCGTGTTCCTGCTGCCGGTGCAGCTCAGCGTGTTCGGCGTGCCCAGCCCGGCGGTCACGCCCACCAATCTGCTCTACAACGTGGTCGCCGGCCCCGGCGCCCTCCTGCGGTACCGGCGGGAGGGCACCCTGGGCGGACCTCTCGTACGGCTGCTGGTGCTGGGCACCCTCCCCGGAGTGGTGATCGGCGCCTGCGTACGGGTCTTCGCGGTCCCCGGGGCCACCGTCTTCCGGCTCCTGGTGGCCGGGCTGCTCACACCGCTGGGCCTGTGGCTCGTCGCCCGCACCCTGCGGCCCGCCCGGACACCCCGGCGCGCGGAGCCGTCGCCGCGCGCCGTCACCGCGCTGGCCCTGACGGTCGGCATCGTCGGCGGGATCTACGGCATCGGCGGCGGCTCCCTGCTCGGACCGGTCCTCGTGGGCCGCGGCATGCCGGTCGCCGTGGTCGCCCCGGCCGCCCTCGCGTCCACCTTCGCCACGTCGGTGGTCGGTGCGGCGGCCTTCGCCGTGCTGTCGCTCACCGGCCCGGGCGACGTCGCCCCCGACTGGTCCCTCGGCCTGGCCTGCGGCGTCGGCGGCCTGATCGGCGGCTACCTCGGCGCGTACCTCCAGCCCCGGCTGCCGGAGCGCGCGCTGCGTCTGCTCCTCGGCGCCCTGGCCACCGGCGTCGGCGGCCTGTACGTGGTGCGGGGCCTGGGCTGAGCCGGCGTCGACCGGCCCGGCGCGCACGAGCAGCACGCGCCGGGCCGGCCGCGTCACCGCGCGATCGGCCCCGTCCGCTCGTGCGGGATCCGCTCACCGGCCTCGATCGGCACCGGCAGCCGGTTCTCGGCGGGCGGCAGCGGGCAGGTCGCCAGATCGGTGTAGGCGCACGGAAGGTTGGTGGCGCGGTTGAAGTCGAGGGTCACCGTGCCGTCGGCGGCGGGCGCGTCGATGTGCAGGGCGCGGTTGGCCGCGTACGTGGTCACCCCGGACGTCGCGTCGGTGAACAGCACCTGGAGGCTGCCCGGCGTGGGCCCGTTGAACGCGGTCAGCCGCAGCGGCGTGCCGTCGAGGCGGAAACGGACTTCGCCCGGCGCGTCGTACACGTGCTGGAGCCCCTCGACGGCCGCGCCCACCGTGGTCGGCCGCGGCTCCGGGAACGGCGTGTACGTACCGGTGACCACCCAGCGCGGATGGGGCGCGTAGGCCGGTGTCCCGGTGAAGCGCGTGCGCAGCGGGTTCCCGGGATGCCGGGGCCGGATCAGGTCCTGGCCGCCGCGCTTGGCGACCTCGATCACGGCGTCGCCCCACACGGCCTCGACGCCGCCGCGCTCCGGGATCACGCCGAAGCCGTGCCGTCCGCGCACGGGCGTGCCGCCGACGACGAGTTCCTCCCCCTCGGCGAGTTCGACCCCCACTCCGTCGGCGTCCGTCCACCAGGAGCCGGGCGCGTCCGGGAAGCGCCGGGGCTCGGCGTCCAGCCAGTGCAGGCCGGTGACGGCGAGGAAGCCGTGCTCCCGGGCGAGTGAGGCGTCCTTCTGCCGGTGCCACTCCTCCCACGCGGCGGTGAAGGCGGTGAGGTCGGCGGGGGTGTCCTGGACGGTCATGCGTGCTCCTGGGAAAGGAATGACGGGGTCGGTCGGGCGGAGGGCCGGGGGAGCGGTGGCTCCGAAGGCCGGGGCGGGGCGGGCAGCAGTTCCCTTACGAGCCCGGCGACCTGCTCCGTCTCGATGAGGAACCCGTCGTGCCCGTACGGCGACTCGATCACCCGCGGGGCGTCCGCGCCGGTGATGCCCGCCGCCAGCTCGGCCTGCTGCGACGGCGGGTAGAGACGGTCCGAGTCGACCGCCGCGACCAGGGTCCGGGCGCGCACCCGGCGCAGGGCGGCGTGTACCCCGCCCCGGCCGCGGCCCACGTCGTGACTGTTCATGGCCTCGGACAGGACGACGTAACTGCCCGCGTCGAAGCGGCGCACCAGCTTGGCCGCGTGATGGTCCAGATAGGACTCGACCTGGTACCGGCCCCCGTCCCACGGGTCCTCCGCCCCCTGGGGCGCACGGCCGAAGCGCGACTGGAGTTCGGGCTCGCTGCGGTAGGTCACATGGGCGATCCGCCGGGCCTGGCCCAGACCGGCGTCGGGGCCCGTCCCGGTGTGGTGGTAGTGGCCGTCCCGCCACGCGGGGTCGGAGCGGATGGCGTGCGTCTGGACGCCGGCCCACGCGATCTGCTCGGCGCTCGCCGTCGCCGTGGTGGCGATCAGCAGCAGCGCGTCCGTGCGCTCCGGGTGGGAGACCGCCCACTCCAGCGCCCGCATCCCGCCCATCGAGCCGCCCAGTACGAGCGCCCAGCGCTCGACGCCGAGCACGTCGGCCAGTCCCACCTCGGCCGCGACCTGGTCGCGTTGGGTCAGAAACGGGAAGTCGCCGCCCCAGGGCCGGCCGGACGGGCCCGCCGACGAGGGGCCCGTGCTGCCCTGGCAGCCCCCGAGCACGTTCGGCGCCACGACGAAGAAGCGGTCCGTGTCGAGCGCGCGCCCGGGCCCGATGAGCGCGTCCCACCAGCCCGCCGTCGGGTGCCCGGGCCCCGCCGGGCCCGCCGCGTGCGAGTCACCGGTGAGGGCGTGCAGCACCAGCACCGCGTTGCGCCGGTCCGGCGCGAGACGCCCCCATGTCTCGAACGCCAGCCGCAGACCCGGGAGTTCACCCCCCGCCTCCAGCGCCAGCGGCCGCTCCCGCACGTGCCACCGGCGGCGCCCGGGCGGGTCCCCCTCCCGCCAGGCCCCGGAGGCCGGCGGGAGGGGGACCGGAGACGGGGTCGTCATGGCGTTCAGGACGCGCCCTTCGCCGCGCGGAACCCGGCCTCCAGGTCGGCCTTGAGGTCGGCGAGGTTCTCGATGCCGACCGACAGGCGCACCAGGCCGGGGGAGGTGCCGGTCGCCGCCAGCTGCTCGGCGTCCAACTGGCTGTGGGTGGTGGACGCCGGATGGATGATGAGACTGCGCACGTCCCCGATGTTGGCGAGATGGCTGAACAGCTCGACGGCGTCCACGAACCGCTTGCCCGCCTCCGCGCCGTCCCGCAGTTCGAAGGAGAGCACCGCGCCCGCGCCGCGCGGCAGATACCTCCGGCCCGCTTCGTACCAGCGGCTGGACTCCAGGCCCGGGTAGTGGACGGCGGCCACCTCGTCGCGCTGCTCCAGCCACTCCGCCAGCGCCTGCGCGTTCGCCGAGTGCCGTTCGATCCGCAGGCTCAGCGTCTCCACGCCCTGGAGCAGCAGGAAGGCGGAGTGCGGGGAGAGGGCGGGCCCGAGGTCGCGCAGCAGCTGCACCCGCAGCTTGACGGCGAAGGCGCCCGGGCCGAGCGCCGGCCAGTACCGCAGGCCGTGGTAGCTGGGATCGGGCTCGGTGAAGTCCGGGAACCGCTCGGCGTGCGCCCCGAAGTCGAAGGTGCCGCCGTCGACCACCACACCGGCGATCGCGGTGCCGTGCCCGCCGAGGAACTTGGTCGCCGAGTGCACCACGACGTCCGCGCCGTGCTCCAGGGGCCGCAGCAGATAGGGGGTCGGCACGGTGTTGTCCACGATCAGCGGCACCCCGGCGTCGTGCGCCACGCCCGCGACGGCCCGTACGTCCAGGACGTTGCCGCGCGGATTGCCCAGCGTCTCCGCGAACAGCGCCTTGGTGCCGGGCCGGATCGCCGCACGCCACGCGTCCAGGTCGTCGGGGTCCTCGACGAACGACACCTCGACGCCGAACCGGGGCAGCGTGTGCCGGAACAGGTTGTAGGTGCCGCCGTACAGCGACGCGCTGGAGACGATGTGGTCCCCGGCGCCCGCCAGCGTCAGGATCGCGAGGGTCTCCGCGGCCTGCCCGGAGGAGAGCGCCACGGCGGCCACCCCGCCCTCCAGGGCGGCGACACGCTGCTCGAAGACGTCCTGGGTGGGGTTGTGGATGCGGGTGTAGATGTTGCCCGGCTCGGCCAGCGAGAACAGGTCGGCCGCGTGCCGGGTGTCCCGGAACACGAACGACGTCGTCTGGTAGATCGGCGTCGCCCGGGCGCCGGTCGTCGGATCGGGGGTGGCGCCGGCGTGGATCTGCTTGGTCTCGAAGGACCACGCGGAGGTGTCGGGACCGGTGTGGTCGTCCTCCGGGGTGTGGCCGGCGGTGACGGAGTCGATGGGCTGGCTCATGGCTCTCCCTGGGTGCGGGTGCGGCGGTGCCTGGGACGGGAATAAGGGAGGGTGAAGAGACCGCGGGCCGACGGGACCGCTCCCGGAACGCGGGCAGGGGTCAGCGGTCGGCGCTGAGCGGTGGAAAAAAGGTGTCGAACGTCGGAGGACGAGGTCAGCTCACGACGGAACAGGCCGTGGTGGTGACACGCACGTAGTCAACGTGGCGGCGGGTCACGAGCACGGTCATGGACCCAGGTAACCACACGGCAGCGTGTGCGCACCAGTCACCTGGGAGGAACCGCACGGTGAGGGCGAGCCGGGGCGCTCCGCACCCGTACGGCTCACCGGACGCCGAACACCCCTGCGGCTGAAGGGAGGTCGAACAACCCCGTCGCCCAGGGAGGTCCAACAGCCCTGCGGCTCAAGGGAGGTCGAACAGCTTCGCGGCGTTGTCGTGGCACACGGCCCGCAGCCACTCCTCCCCGAGCCCCAGCCGATCCAGCGCCGCAAGCTGATGCGCGTACGGGTAGGGGATGTTGGGGAAGTCGGAGCCGAGCAGGACGCGGTCGCCGAGCGCCGCCAGGCGGGGGAGCGCCCGGCGCGGGAACGGCATCAGGTTCTCGGAGAAGTCGGTGAACGCCATCGTGGTGTCCAGGCGCACCTGCGGGTACCGCTCGGCGAGACCCAGGAAGTCCTCGTACTCCGGCATGCCCAGATGGGCGACGATCAGCCGCAGTCCGGGGTGGCGGGCGAGCACCCGCCCGATCGGGCCGGGCCCGGTGTGCTTGCCCGGCGCGGGTCCCGAACCGCAGTGGACCACCACCGGGACGGCGGCCTCCTCGAGCAGTCCCCATGCCGCGTCCAGCAGGTCGTCCGCCGGGTCGTACGCCCCCACCTGCACATGCGCCTTGAACACCCGCGCGCCCGCCTCCACGGCCTCCCGCACGTACGTCTGCACGCCGGGCTCGGGGAAGAGGGTCGCGGTGTGCAGACAGCCGGGGGTGCGGCGGGCGAAGTCGACGGCCCAGCCGTTCAGCCAGCGGGCCATGCCGGGCTTGTGCGGATAGAGCATCGCGGTGAAGGCCCGCACTCCGAACTCCCGCAGCAGGTCCGCGCGTTCCCGCTCCTCGGCCCGGTAGGTGATCGGCCACTCGACGCCGCCGGTCAGCGGCCCGAGCGCATCGAAGTACGCCCACACCTTGCGCAGCACGCGCTCCGGCATGAAGTGGGTGTGGACGTCGATCAGACCGGGCAGACCGAGCCCCTCCCAGAAGCGACGGACCTCCTGCGCCTCGGCGGAATCGGTGCGGGGAGTCTGCGGCGAGCGGTGGTCCGTCATGCCGTTCACGATCACCCCTGACGCCCGGGCCGGTCCACTCCCTTCCGTTGTGCGGAAGATCACGACCGGCAGCGCCGGCTACCCCTCCGCGCGGCGGCGCACCATCTCGTCGATCCACGCCGGGGCGAACGGCGAGGTGCAGCCGGGGGACGTCGGATAGTCCTTGAGGACCTCCAGCCGCTCGCCGACGGCGATCGCCCGCGCACGGTGCCCGGGGTGCTCGATGCCGATCTGCGCCAGACAGTGGTTCATCGCCCACTGCAGGCGCGGCGGGGCGTCCTTCATCTCCGCCTCGATCGTGTCGAGCAGTCCGGGCAGGTCCAGGCCGTCCGGCCGCCTCGCGACCCGCTCGGTGGTCAGCGCCCAGCCGGCGCTCGCGACCACGGGGTCCGGATCGGCGAACCAGGCCACGCGCAGCTCCCCGGCGTGCGGGCTCCTGCGCACCACGTGGTTCACGAGCCAGTCGTGCACCTTGGGGGTGCGTGCCTCCCGCAGCATGGCGTCCAGCTCGTCCCGGCCGAACGCCTTCGGGCGGGAGATCAGCAGGGCCAGCAGCCGCGCCGCCGAGTCACCCGTCGCCCAGAGCCCACGCGCCAGCTCCTGCTGCGTCTTGAGCCTTTTCGCGACCGCGCGGAGCTTGCCCAGGTTCACGCCGTGGTCGTCGCCGTGCCGCTGGTTCACCGCGCGGGCCCTGGGGTCCTCCAGCGCGGCCAGCTCGGCCATCACCTCGGCCACCGCCGTACCGGTCCCCGCCGCCTCCGTCATCACGGCCTCCCGTCGCTTGTGTGCGGGCAGCATACGGCGCCGGTTGGACACCCGGAGTGCGGGAACTCGGGGCGGCAAAGTCGACCGTCGACGCGGTCCTGGCATCTGGAGGTCTCCGTGGCCGTACGCCATCGTCTGATACATGTCGGGCCGAGTGCCGTCTGGGACGTCCTCGCGGACGGCACCCGGTACGCGGAGTGGGTCGTGGGCACCGCACGGTCCGAACCCGTACGCGGCCAGTGGCCGCAGACGGGCTCGGCGATCCGCTTCGAGATCAGGATCGGCCCGGCCCGGCTGACCAACGAGACGGTCGTCCGCCGGTGCGAGGAGGGCCGCCTCCTGGAGCTGGAGGCCAAGGCGGGCCCGCTGGGCACGGCCCGCATCTCGATCGACGTCCGCCCGTGGGGCGAGGAGACCCTGGTCATCGTGGACGAGCACCCCCTCCGGGGAGCCGGCGGCCTGCTGCACAACGCCGGCTTCGAGGCGCTGATCCAGCTCCGGCACCGCACCATGCTCGCCCGTCTCGCACGGCTCTGCGAGAGCGAGGCGAACCCGGACGAGCGGCCCGGCCGGCAGGACACCGCCGGCCTCGCGGAGGCCCGCGGAGCCGGGCATGCCTGACGCCGTGGTGATCGGCGCCGGCCCCAACGGGCTGGTCGCCGCCAATGTCCTCGCCGACGCCGGATGGCACGTGGAGGTGCTGGAGGAACAGCCGGAGCCCGGCGGCGCCGTCCGCCACGACCGGGGGGTCGACCCCGACTTCGTCAACGACGTGTTCAGCTCCTTCTACCCGCTCGCCGCCGCGTCGCCGGTGGTGACCGGGCTGCATCTGGAGGACCACGGACTGCGGTGGAGCCACGCGCCCAGCGTCGTCGCCCACCCCCTCACGGACGGCAGCTGCGCCCTGCTGGACCGCGACGTCGACGTCACCGCCGCGTCGCTGGAGGCGTTCGCACCGGGCGACGGGGACGCCTGGCGGCGTCTGCACGACACCTGGGAGCGGCTGCGCCCCGACCTGCTGGACACCCTGTTCACCCCGTTCCCGCCGGTGCGGGCGGCGGCGCGGCTCGCCCTGCGCCTGCGGGCCGCGGGCGGACTGCGCATGGCCCGCACCATGATCCTGCCGGTGCGCCGCCTCGGCGAGGAGGAGTTCCGCGGCCAGGGCGGCCGGCTGCTGCTCGCCGGCAACGCCCTGCACGCCGACCTCGCCCCGGAGTCGGCCGGCAGCGGCGGCTTCGGCTGGCTGATGACGATGCTCGGCCAGACGTACGGCTTCCCGGTGCCGGCCGGCGGGTCCGGCGCGCTGACCGACGCCCTCGTGCGGCGCCTGCGCTCGCTCGGCGGCGAGGTGCGCTGCGGGCAGCGCGTGGAGCGGGTCCTCGTCCGCGGGGGGCGCGCCGTCGGCGTACGGACCGCGGCGGGCGACACCGTGGCGGCCCGCCGGGCCGTCCTGGCCGACCTGGCCGTGCCCGCCCTCTACGGAGACCTCGTGGAACCCGAGCACCTGCCCCCGCAGCTGCTGGACGACCTGCGGCGCTTCCAGTGGGACTTCGCCACCTTCAAGGTCGACTGGGCGCTCGACGGGCCGGTGCCCTGGCAGGCCGAGCAGGCGGCCCGCGCCGGCACCGTGCACCTCGCCGACGGCGTGGACGAGCTGACCCGCTTCGCCGCGCAGATCGCCATGCGGCAGGTCCCCGACCGCCCCTTCCTGCTCTTCGGCCAGATGACCACCTCCGACGCCTCCCGCTCCCCGCGGGGCACCGAGTCCGCCTGGGCCTACACCCACGTGCCCCACGACATCCGCGCCGATGCCGGTGACGAGAACATCACCGGCATCTGGAACGCCAAGGACCAGGAGCTCATGGCCGACCGGATGGAACGCCAGGTGGAACGCTTCGCCCCCGGTTTCCGCCGGCTGATCCGGGCCCGCCGCATCCTCGCGCCCCCGACCCTGCAGGCCCTCGACGGCAACCTGGTGGGCGGCGCCATCAACGGCGGCACCACCGCGATGCACCAGCAGCTCTTCTTCCGCCCCGTCCCCGGCACCGGGCGCCCGGAGACCCCCGTCCCGGGGCTCTTCCTGGCCTCCGCCGGGGCTCACCCGGGCGGCGGAGTGCACGGCGCGCCCGGCGCGAACGCCGCACGCGCCGCCCTGCACCGCAACCGTCCGCCCGGGCTGGCCCGCGCCCAGCGGTTCCTGAGCGGCCGCGACCGCACCGGCACGCGACGATGACCACACACCCGCACCCACCGCTGACCGTTCGACGCCGTCGAGGAGAACGATGACCGCGCACGACGACGCCCCCACGACCCGCGACCGCATCCGGCCCCGCCCCGCCGGGGTCGACGACAAGACCGTCGAGGCCCTCGGAGCGCTCTCCAAGGCCCTGGAGACGACCGAGCGGGCCCGCGGCCGCCTCTACGACTTCCATCAGCTGACCGGGACCGCCGACCTGCAGCTGGACCGCGCGGTCGAGCTGCTGCGCGAGGCCGGCCATCCGGAGTGGGCCGAGAAGGTCCGCGAGGAGATCCTCGGCCGCAACGTCATCCCCGGGCACTGGACGTTCCAGATCATCGAGGCCTACAACGCCACCTACTACCGGCCGTTCCAGCAGCTGGAGGCGAGCGTGCTGCGGGAGCTCGCCGACGGCACGGACCACCTGTTCGAGGCGGAGATGAAGGAGGAGCGCCGCACCCCCGGGCACCCCCACCACACGCCGCTGCCGCCGACCGAGGAGTCCTGACGCCGGCCGTGCCCGGCCGCCACCGAGAGGAGGGACCGCCCGTGCGCAGCAGCCCGCTCGCCGACCGGACGGTCGTCGTCACCGGAGCCGCCCGCGGCCTGGGCGCCGCCATGGCCCGGCGGATCGCCGGACGCGGCGCACGCCTGGCCCTGCTGGGCCACGAGAAGCCGGAACTGGAGGCGCTGGCCGAGGAGCTGCCGGGACCGGCGCTGGCCGTCGAGGCCGACATCACCGACCCCGAGGCCCTCGCGGCCGCCGCCGCACGGGTACGGTCCGGTCTCGGCCCCGTGTCCGCCGTGGTGGCCAACGCGGGGATCGCCGAGGGCGGGCCCTTCCCCTCCTCCGATCCCGCCGCCTGGGCGCGTGTCATCGAGGTCAACCTCATCGGCAGCGCCCACACGGCACGCGCCTTCCTGCCGGACCTCTTCGACACCCGGGGGTTCCTCCTCCAGGTCGCCTCCCTCGCCGCGATCGGCGCCGCGCCGCTGATGAGCGCCTACTGCGCCTCCAAGGCGGGCGTCGAGGCCTTCGCGCACTCCCTGCGCGCCGAGGTCGCGCACCGCGGGGTCGGCGTGGGCATCGCCTACCTCAACTGGACCGACACCGACATGATCCGGGACGCCGACCGGTACGCCGTCCTGCGCGAACTGCGCCGTCACATGCCACCGCCCGCACGCCGGGTGTACCCGGTCGACCAGATCGCCGCCCGCCTGGTCACCGGCCTCGAACACCGCCGTACGGCCGTCTACGCCCCGGCGTGGCTGCGGCTGACCCAGCCGGTGCGCGCGGCGATCCCCCCGGTCGTGACGCGCGTGGCCCGCCGCACCATGCCCCGGCTGGAGGCGGAGATCCCCTTCGACCACACCGGTCCGCTGGGCGCGGGCGGCCAGGCCGACCGGACGGCGACGGCCGGGGACGCCTGAGGGCCGGACGGCCACAGGCACCCCCGCCCGGCGAGGGCCCGCCGCCCTTGCTTTTCCGCCGTTCCAGGGAACGTCAGGCGGCCGGCACCGGCTGCGGGGCCGGCGTGGTGCGCTCGCCCGTCAGGCGGAGGGTCGCGAAGGCCACCGTGCCCGCCAGTGCCCCGAAGGTGAGCGCGGCCGGGACGTGGGCGCCGAGGGCGGCCAGGAAGTGGGTCGGGCCCCAGACGCCCAGGGTGTCGTCGAGCGGGATGCGCAGCACCTGGCCCGTCAGCAGTGCCAGCACTGTCGCGCAGACGCCGCCCACCGCCATCGCGGGGAGCGTGGCCCGCGTCAGCAGGCCCGGCAGCAGCCGCAGGGCCCACCACACCACCGCCAGCATCAGCACGTCGACGAGCCGGTGCACCAGCCAGTCGCCGAACGGCGTGCCCGCCGGGCCCGTCCAGCCGCCGAGGATCAGCCACTGGCGCAGCAGATCGCCGGGCTCCGACAGCCGTCCCGTGCCGCTGAAGGCGGTGTGGATCCGGGCCGCGACCCGGTCGTAGGACAGGATCAGCAGAGACACGGCGACCACCGCGGTGCCCAGCGAGGCGGCCAGACGGGCGGGGCGGGCCGGCACCGCGGAACGGGGCGGTGTCTCCCCGTCCTTGGCGGCCGCTCGTCCCACCAGCACCGTGAGCCCGGCGGTCAGCAGGGCCGCGAGCACCGCCACCGGTCCGCTCGACTCGATGCCCGCGGCCAGCCGCGGCAGGAACCGGTAGCTGCCCTGCCCACCCGAGGCGATCAGCCACGGTGTGGAGACGGCGACCGCCAGCGTCCCCGCCACCGGCCCCCAGGCCCACAGCGCGAGCAGCGTGCCGGGCGTCCGCCCGTGCGAGGGCGGCATCCTGCGGAGGAGGAGCAGCGCGCCGGCCCCGTGGAGGACGAACAGCGCCACGAACCGGATCTGCATCCCGGTGCGGCGCAGATCGGCGTACGCGGGGGCCCCGCTCACCCCCGAGTCGTCACCGGGTGAGGTCAGCACCGACGGGTCGTAGGCCCAGGGCGCCAGCCAGCGCCGCAGTTCCAGGACGGACTCGATGCCGAGCGTGCGGGTGGCGCCCTGGAGCTGGAGGGCGTGGGCGCTCGCCCCCGCCCACCACAGCAGCAGGGTGATCAGTACGGCCCCGGCCAGTGCCGGTATCGCCGCGCGCCGGTACGTCATGTCGTCCCCCGTCCGTCCTGGGCCTGCCGTCGACGGCAGGCAGCGGAAGGATAGAGGGAGATGATCTTCCGTGGCGGCCCGTGGCCGAAACACGAGCCCGCGGTCGCGGGTCGGCGACCGGACCTCCCGATGGCCGCCGGGGGTCGTCACGGCGCCCGCCGACCGACCGGCCGCCTCCACGCGCCGCACCTCGCGGGGGGAAAGCGGCGTCCTGAGCGGGCATGCCGAAGGGGCGCCCGGGGAGCCGTAGCTCCAGGGACACCCCTCGTCCCGGCTCTGGTTCAGAAGTCGGTGGAGAGCCCGCTGACCTCGGCGATGCCACGCAGCTCCTCCGTCTCCCTGTGCCGTTCCCTGATGTAGTCGGCGATCTCGCCGAGGCGGACAGGATCGGAAGCGGTGGTGGCGTCGGTGACGATGCGGACCGGACCGGTCTCGTCGACGTCGATCTCGACCACCTCGTTGTCCATGCGGCCGGTGACCGCGGTGGCGATCACCAGGGCGGCCTCCTCACGGACCTCTTGGGGCAGGTCGTCGGCCCCGGAGTCGAGCGCGAGGTCGAGGCTGGACAGGCGCTCCTCCTCGATCGCCTGGAGCACGGGCTCCACCAGGCGTCGCAGGAGGCGGTAGTCCTCCGTGTCCATCCGAATGCGCAGGAGGTCCAGGTACACGTCCACGGGCCGGCCGTCGCCTTGCGGAATCTCGAATTCGCTCATTCGCCCCGTGTTTCCCGCGCGGCGCGGCTCACACACGACGCCAGCGGGCGAGTGCGAAGGAGAACACCCCGAACAGCACCAGACCCGCCGCCACGCCGACCAGCAGCCAGGGCCCGAGCGGCGTCTCGGCGAGGCTGCGCAGCGTGTCGTCCAGACCCTTCGCCCGGTCCGCCTCGTAGTCGACCGCCGCACGGACCGCGAAGACGCCGGCCACGGCGAACACCAGACCGCGCGCCACCCCGCCGGCCACCCCGGTGATGTCGACCAGCTGCCGGGTGCGGCGGCTCATCCGGCCCAGCTCGAGCTTGTCGTGGTACTTGCGCAGGGCCGCCCGCACACCGATCCAGCCGCCGGCGGCCACCACGCCGATCCCGGCCGCGCCGACCAGCCATTGACCGCCGGGCAGCTCCAGCGCCCGCGCGGTGACGTCCCGCGACTGCTTGTCGCTCGACCCGCCGCCGCTCTGGTGCCGGGTGGCGGCGAAGTACAGCACGGAGTAGGCGACGAAGACGTAGAACCCGCAGCGGGCCGCGGCCAGCAGCCGCTTGCGCGGGCTGCGCCCGTCCTCGCCGAGGGAACCGAAGACGGCCTCGCTCAGCCGCCACAGCGCCATGCCGACCAGCCCGAGGCCCAGCGCCCACAGCAGGACCGCGCCGAACGGCCGCTGCGACAGCTCGGCCAGGGCGCCCCCGCGGTCGGCCTGCCGGCCGGTGTCGCCGAACGCGACCTGCAGGGCCAGCGCCCCGACCAGCAGATAGATCACACCTCGCGCGGCCAGCCCCGCTCGTGCCGCCCCCCGCGTGACCGAGCCCCGCGCGGCACGCCGGGCCCGCAGCCGTCCGGTCGACGCCATCGCCCTCGTGTTCATGTAGACCTCCCGGAGGTCCGGATGCCCCGGCGCGGCCACCGCACACGCGGCGCTGCCAGGGAGGCCGTCCGGGGTGTGACCGGCGGGAAAGCGGGTGACCTGAGGGGACCGTGTGCCGGACGGGTCAGCGGCCGGTCCGGTCGAACGTCAGATGGGTGACACCGCTCGACGTGGTGACGGAGTCGACGGCGTAGTCCTTCTCCAGGTCCTCCAGCCCGTCCCAGAGACGGACGCCCCGGCCCAGGACGATCGGCACGACCACGACGTGCAGATGGTCGATCAGCCGGGCGGCGAGGAAGTCCCGGATCACGGTGGGGCCCCCGCCGATCCGCACGTCCTGCCCACCCGCGGCCTCGCGTGCCGTCTCCAGCGCGGCGGCCGGGGAGGTGTCGAGGAAGTGGAACGTGGTGCCGCCCTCCATGGCGATCGGCGGCCGGGTGTGCCGGGTGAGGACGAACGCCGGCGTGTGGAACGGCGGATTGGGCCCCCACCACCCCTTCCACTCCGGGTCCTCGTGCCAGCCGGGATAGCCGTACTTGCCGGCGCCCATGATCTCGGCGCCGATCCCGGGCTCGAACCGCCGGACGAACGCGTCGTCGGGGCCGCTGTTCCCGCCCTCCTGGCCGCTTCTCCCGTGCCACCAGCGGGTGGCGAACATCCACTGGTGCAGCCGCTCCCCGGCGTGCCCGAACGGCGCCTCGCGGCTGAGTCCCTCACCCGTGGCGAAGCCGTCGAGCGAGACCGAGAAGTTGTGCACACGGGCGAGTGACATGCGGTGGCTCCCTGCTCCTGCGGTCGGACGTCCGCGCCCCAGCTTGGCCGCTCCACGGCCGCCGCGCAGCGAAACGGCGCACGGCGCGTCGCGTGCGCCACGAGACCGGTGACATTGCCGGTCCGCGCGGGCCGCACCGTCCCCGACAGTGACACGGCCAGCCCACGGCGGGCCCCGCCGCGGGCACACGGCCGACTCCCCATGTCCCGTGTGCCCGTGGCGGCCGCCCGCCACGACGGAAGGGACGACCCGTGCAACTGCATCCCCACAGCACCGCGCCCGCGAGACGCCGTACCGGACGCCTGGCCGGCGCCGCCGCGGCCCTCGCCGCGCTCGTCGGACTCGGCACCCTCGGCGGTCCGGGCGCCCACGCCGCCGACAACCCCTACGAGCGCGGACCGGCTCCGACCA
Organism: Streptomyces sp. NPDC046859; assembly: GCF_040645135.1. NCBI lineage: Bacteria > Bacillati > Actinomycetota > Actinomycetes > Kitasatosporales > Streptomycetaceae > Streptomyces > Streptomyces sp. NPDC046859. The sequence goes on along the minus strand of NZ_JBEYXR010000016.1, from coordinate 124,762 downwards.
CGGCCGGCATCGAGGCCGCGCGCGGCCCGTACGCCGTGTCGCAGACCTCCGTGTCCTCGCTCTCGGTCACCGGTTTCGGCGGCGGCACCATCTACTACCCGACGTCGACCAGCGACGGCACCTTCGGGGCCGTGGCCGTCTCCCCGGGCTTCACGGCGTACGAGTCGTCGATCGCCTGGCTCGGACCGCGGCTCGCCTCGCAGGGTTTCGTGGTGTTCACCATCGACACGCTCACCACGGTCGACCAGCCCGACTCCCGGGGACGTCAACTCCTGGCCGCGCTGGACTACTTGACCGAGCGCAGTGCGGTACGGGGGCGGATCGACGCGAGCCGCCTCGGCGTCATGGGCCACTCCATGGGCGGCGGCGGCAGCCTGGAGGCCGCCAAGACCCGGCCGTCGCTCCAGGCGGCGATCCCGCTGACCCCGTGGAACCTCGACAAGACCTGGCCCGAGCTCACCACACCGACCCTGATCGTCGGAGCCGACGGCGACACCGTCGCCCCGGTCGCCTCGCACGCCGAGCCGTTCTACACCGGCCTGCCCTCGCGCCTCGACCGGGCGTATCTGGAGCTGAACGGGGCGACCCACTTCACGCCCAACTCGTCGAACACGACGATCGCGAAGTACAGCATCTCCTGGCTCAAGCGGTTCATCGACAACGACACCCGCTACGAGCAGTTCCTGTGCCCGCTGCCCGGACCGAGCCTGACCATCGAGGAGTACCGGGGCAACTGCCCCCACACCTCCTGACGTTCCCCCGCACTCGGGCGGTGGACGCGCGTACGGCGTCCACCGCCCCGTTGTGCCCGGGCACGGTCCCCGGAGCGGACGGCTGGGCGCCGGCACAGTCCCGCCACCCCGCCTCCTTGGCCAACCCGCAGGTGAAGGCACGTTTGCGGCCCAGTCACCCTACGGACGCGGACCTTCCGCGTCGCGTTACGCGCCCGTAACGTCACGGGAATGACCACAGACAGGAGCAGCGCGCGAACGGCTCCCCCGGAGCGGGGCCGTTCCCGCGAGGACGGCGCCGGGTCGGTCGTGGTCGACCGAGGGCGCCTCGAACTCGCCCGGGGCGCACGGCAGTTGTTCGACGGACCGGTGGACGACGCCCGGGAGAGCCTGCTGCTGGCCGCGTCCCTGCTGGCCGCGGACGCCCCCGCACAGGCCGAGGCCGCCCGGATGTCCGCGGCCGAGGCCGCCTGGGCGGCGGGCGACATCGCGGCCTGCCTGAGCGCGCTCGACGGCGAGGACCCGGCGGACGCCCCCTCCGGCCCGCGATGGCCCCAGGACGCCTTCCTCCGGGACCACCGCGACGGTATGCGCGCGCTGCTGGCCCGGCACCCGGAGCACGCCGCCGGCCCGCTGCGGCGGGTGCTCGACCGCGCCCGCACCGACGACCGGCCCGCACGCCTGCTGCGGGCGGCGTCCGCGGCCCTGCTGCTCGGGGACCTCCGGGAGGCCCGGGCCGCCGGGGCCCGCGCCCTGGCCGCGGCCCGCAACGCGGACTGCGCCGCGTCGGAGGCGCGCGCCCTGGAGTACCTCGCCTACGGCGAACTGCGGGCCGGCCGCCACGCGCAGGCCCGCGCCCACGCCGAGGAGGGCGTACGGGCCGCGGCGGCCGCCGGGCACCGCAACACCGCGGCCAGCCACCACGCCATGCTGGCCCTGGCCGCCTCGATCGAGGGGGACACGAACGCGGTCGAGGGGTACGCGGCGACCGCCCTCGCCGTCGCCCGCCGGCACGGCCTGGCGCAGGCGGCGACCCTCGCCGAATGGGCCATGGCCCGCGCCGACCTGGCCCGGGGCCGCCCCCTGGACGCCGCGGACCGGCTCGGCCCGCTCGTCGGACCCGGCCCCCGCCGCGGGCACTTCGCCGTATGGATGCTCGCCGTGCCGTGCTTCGTGGAGGCCGCGGTGCTCGCCGGACACCCCGAGGAGGCGCGGACGGTCGTCGGCGACCTCGCGCTGTGGGCGGCCTTCGGCGCCGACCCGCACGCCCCGGCGCAGCTCGCCCGCTGCCGGGCCCTACTCGCCCCCGGCGACCGGGCGGACGCCCTCTACCTGCGGGCGCTCGCCCTGCACGACGAGGCGGGCGGCGACTTCGAGCGCGCCCGCACCGAGCTGCTGTACGGCCGCTGGCTGCGCCGGCGCCGGCGCCTGCGCGAGGCCCGCGCCCGCCTCGGGGCCGCCCTGGTCGGGTTCGAGCGCTGCGGCGCCGCCGCCTGGGCCGACCAGACCCGCGGGGAACTGCGCGCCAACGGTGCCGCGTCCAGGACCGAGCGGGCCGCGGGCCTGGCCCACCTCACCCCGCAGCAGCAGCGCATCGCCCGGTACGTGGCCGAGGGCGCCACCAACCGCGAGGTGGCCCAGCGCCTCGCCGTCAGCACCCGCACCGTCGACTACCACCTGCGCAACGTCTTCGCCGCGCTCGGTGTCCGCTCCCGCATCGAACTGGCGCTCATGGTCGGCCAGGAGGACCAGTGATCCACGCCGGGACGGCCCCCGTACGGGCGGCCGCGACGGGCGCCGGCCGAAGAATGCGCCTGCACACCCCTAGGGACCGACCGGACGGTATGTCATCCTTCGGTGCAGGACGATTCGGGTGGCGACCGCCGCATGGGCAGCGCACCCCACCGGACGCCGCTGAGCCGGCCCGGTGCCGGAGCCCTGCCGGGAAGCCGAGGCTGGGGGAGGACCGCGATGCATCCTGCACTACGCACACGCGCCATGATCCGCACCGGGCCGGTGCCCGTCCCGCGCCGGCGGACCCCGCGCCTGCGGTCGCTGATCGACGCCGACGCGCTGCGTGTCCTGCACCGGGCGGCCCGCGTCCTGCTCGACGACGTCCCGGCGCTCACCGACCGGCTCCTGGCCGTCCTCGGCGAGCAGGAACCCGCGTACCGCACCGCGCTGGCGCACGACCACGGCGCCGTCTGGGAGGAGGCCCACCGCTCCCTGCGGCACAGCGTCACCTCCCTGCTCGACCCGCGCGGCACCCGCGACGCCGCGCACCGCTGCACCTGGCGGATCGGCGTCACGCGGGCCGAGCAGGGACTGCCCCTGGACGCCCTGCTGCACGCGTTCCGGCTGGGCGGCTCTCTCGTCTGGCAGCGGCTGGTCGAGGAGACCTCCCGCTCGGCGCCCGAGGACGTCCGGCTCCTGGTGCACGTCGCCACCGACGTGTGGGACTTCGTCGACGAGCACTGCGGCATCGTCGCCGAGGCGTACCGGCACGCCGAACGGCAGCTGGCCTGGCGGCGCGAGAACCGGGTGCGGCTCCTCGCGGCCGCCCTCCTCGACGGCACGAGCCGCATCGCCGACCTGCCGGAGACCGCCGAGGGCCTGCGCCTGCCGGAACAGGGCCGCTACGTCGTCGTCGCGGTCGCGGGCGGCCGGCCCCAGTTGCCGGCGGGCGTCCGCGCCACCGCCGTACCACCCGGTGCGAGCGTGTACTGGCACTCAGGAGGGGAAGTGGACCACGGCATCGTCCTGGTCGGCGACGAAGGGGACGAAGGGGACGAGGGGGACGAAGGAGACGGCCGCGACCCCGTCGAGGCGCTGGGGCTGACCGCCGACGGCGTGCCCGGGCGGCGCATCGGCGTCGGCGGCACGGTGTCCGGCCTGGCCGCGGTGGGCGACGCCCGCCGCCTCGCCGATCTGGCGCTCGGCATCTGCCCGCCCGAGGGCGGCACGGTCCGGCTCGCCGAGCACCTGCCCGAGGCCCTCGTGGTCTCCTGCCCGGAGCTGGGCGCCACCCTCACCGAACGGGTGCTCGGCCCGCTGCTGCGCCTGGACCCGGCCGACCGGGACGTCCTGCTGGACACCCTGACCGCCTGGTTCGACTGCGACGGCTCCGCCCAGCGGGCCGGGGAGCGCCTGTACTGCCACCGCAACACCGTCCTGAACCGCCTGCGCCGCTGCGAACAGCTCACCGGCCGCTCCCTGGCCCGCCCGGTCGACGTGGTCGACATCAGCCTCGCCCTGACGGCCCGGCGCCTGCTGCGCGGCTGACCGGCCGCGCCCGCCCCGGCCGCCGTACGGAGACGCGCGGCCGGGCCCCGGGTGGTGCACTCCTCGAAGCGCCACGGCTGACGGTGCACACCGGCGCGGGCCCCTCCCGCCCGTGCCGCGGCCCCGCCGCGCGGCGGCATGCGGCCGCGGACCGACGCCGTGGCGTCCCGTGCCGCGTCCCTCGGTGTGCGGCACGCGGTACGGCCGGTGCCCGAGGTGTGAGCGAGGGCGAGACCGTGGAGATGCCGGCCACGGGGTCCCACGGCCGCGGCACCGGGGTCCTCAGGGGCACGCTGAACGTCGTCGGGGCGGGCGGCGGAACCGAGCTCCGGCAGGTGCCCAGGGACCAGGGCACGGCCCTCGCCGACCTGCCGGGCCACCGCCTCGCCGCCGGCACCCCGCCCCCGCCGGACTCCGCCGGCCACGTCGCCGCCCGCCCGGCCACCTGGACGAACCACGCGCGTCCGGCAGTTCACGGAGCAGGAGTACCGGGACCGCGGGGCGGAGATCCCGGCGAGCTCGCAGGGGGAGCGGCGAGCCCGGACACCCGGTCGGCAGGGCCCTGGTGGGCACCCGCACAACCCCGGGACGGCCCCGTTGGGACCGCGCAGCGACCTGGGGCGGGGGCCTGTACCGGCCGGTCGGGGGCGTGCTGTCGTGGGCTGCCCTTCCCCCCGACGCACCCGTGCCCCGCGGCACGGATCCGAGGAGACGTGATGCCCGAAGCACCACCGGACGACGAGCCCGCGCTGCGCGTCGAAGCCCTGGACGTGACCTACGGCCGGGCCGTGTCCGCCCTGCGTTCCGTGTCCCTGACCGTCCCGCACGGCTCGGTCGTCGCCCTGCTCGGCGCCAACGGGGCGGGCAAGACGACCCTGCTGCGCGCGGTGTCCGGGACCCTGCGCCTGCACCGCGGCGCCGTCACGGCCGGCCGGATCCGCTACGGAGCCACGGAACTCGACGGACGCGACCCGGTGGCCGCCGTGCGCGCCGGGGTCGTCCAGGTGCCCGAGGGCCGCCGCGTCTTCGCCGGGCTCACCGTCGACGAGAACCTGCGCACCGGCGGCCTCGGCCTGCGACGGCGCGGACCGGCGCAGGTCGACGAGGCCCGCGACCGGGTCTTCGCACTCTTCCCGCGGCTGGCCGAACGCACCCGGCAGGCCGCGGGGCTGCTCTCCGGCGGGGAACAGCAGATGCTCGCCATCGGCCGCGCCCTGATGGCCGCGCCACGGCTGCTCCTGCTGGACGAGCCCTCCCTGGGCCTCGCCCCGCAGATGGTGTACCGGATCGCCGAGGTCGTCCGCGAGATCCACGCCCAGGGCACCGCCGTCCTGCTGGTCGAGCAGAACGCGGGCATGGCGCTGTCCCTCGCCGACACCGCCCACGTCCTGGAGGTCGGCGAGGTCCGGCTGTCCGGGCCCGCCGACGAACTCGCCCGCACCGACGCCGTACGCCGGCTCTACCTGGGCGAGACGCCGGAGGCCGGCGACGCGACGAAGACCACCGAGGGGCAGGGAGCCGCGTGACCGTCAGCACCACCGCACCGCCCGAACTGGCCGTGACGGACGTGACCGTGCGCTTCGCCGGTCTCACCGCCCTGGACACGGTGTCCTTCACCGTCGCCCCGGGCACCGTGCACGCCCTCATCGGCCCCAACGGAGCCGGCAAGTCCACCTGCTTCAACGTCCTTTCGGGGCTGTGCCGCCCGGCCTCGGGCACCGTACGCCTCGGGGAGGCGGACCTGACCCGGCTCGCCCCGCACCGCATCGCCGCCCTCGGTGTGGCCCGTACCTTCCAGAACATCGTCACCACGCAGGGCACCGTCGCCGACAATCTGATGCTCGGCCGGCACGCCCTGTCCCGGGCCGGCTTCGCGGCCAGCGCGCTGCGCCTGCCCCATGCCCGGCGCGAGCAGCGCGAGCACCTCGCACGGGCCCGCGAGATCGCCGAACTCACCGGTCTCGCCGAGCACTTCGACAGCCCCGTCGCCCTGCTGTCGTACGGCGACCGCAAGCGCGTGGAGTTCGCGCGCGCCCTGTGCCTGGAACCGAGCGTCCTGCTGCTGGACGAGCCGGTCGCCGGGATGAACGCGGCCGAACGCGCCCGCGCCGTCGAGGTCGTGCACACCGTGCGCGCCGAACTCGGCCTGTCCGTGGTGCTGGTGGAACACGACATGGGCCTGGTGATGCGGCTCGCCGACGAGGTCACCGTCCTCGACTTCGGCCGGGTCATCGCCCACGGCACCCCCGACGAGGTCCGGGGCGACCCCGAGGTGCTGCGCGCCTACCTCGGCACCGGAACCGACGAGGAGGACGCGGCATGACCACCTTCCTGGACACCCTCTTCAACGGCCTCGCCCTGGGGGCGGTGTACGCCCTCGTCGCCCTCGGTTTCGTCATCATCTTCAAGGCGTCCGGCGTCATGAACTTCGCGCACGGCTCGCTGCTGCTGCTCGGCGGGTATCTGACCGCCGTGCTCCACGACGACCTCGGCTTCGCCGCCGCCCTGGCCGTGTCCGTCCTGGTCACCGCGGCCGTGGCCGGCGCCATGGACCGCTTCCTGCTCCAGGCCGGCGGGGGAGCGGACCCGCACGCCGCCCATGTGCAGACCATCGTCACCATCGGTGTCGACATCGTCATCCTCACCGACCTGTCCCGGCGCATCGGCGGTGACCTCCTCTCGCTCGGCGACCCGTGGGGCGACTCCGTCAGCGCGCTGGGTCCGGTCACCGTGGCGGACAGCCGGATCGCCGCGATCGTGGTCTCGGCCCTCGTCATCGCCGGGGTCTTCGCCCTGTTCCGGTACACCTCCTGGGGCCTGTCGCTGCGGGCCGCCGCCGAGGACGTCGAGGCCGCCTCCCTCATGGGTGTGCGGCTGGTGCGGGTGCGCATGCTCGCCTGGTGCCTGGCCGGCGCGCTCGCGGCCCTCGCCGCCGTCTTCCTCGCCGCGTTCCCCGCCCCCGGGCTGGAACGGACGACCGGGCAGATCGCCCTGAAGGCGTTCCCCGCGGCGATCCTCGGCGGTATGGCGTCCCCGCCGGGCGCCCTCGCGGGCAGCCTGCTGATCGGGCTCACCGAGGCGCTCGTCGCCGGCTACCAGTCCGAACTGCACGTCCTCGGCGAGGGGTTCGGCGACGTCGCCCCCTACGCGGTGATGGTGCTCGTGCTGCTGGTACGGCCCACCGGGCTGTTCGGCGGAAAGGCGGCGGTCCGTGTCTGAGCGACCCTCCCGCGCCCGCGCGCTGCGCCTCGGCGGCACCCTCGCCGCCGTCGCCGTCCTGTGCGCCCTGCCCTTCTACCTGGACGCGTTCTGGCTGCGCATCGGCCTGTTCTCGATGGCCGCGGCCGTCGGCGCGGTGGGCCTCGGACTGCTGTCCGGCACCGCCGGCCAACTGTCCCTCGGCCACGCCTTCTTCCTCGCCGTCGGCGCCTACGGCTATGTGTGGCTGGCGGGCGAGCCCGGTCCGGGGCTCCCGACCTCCGTGGCCGCCGTGCTGGCGGTGCTGCTGGCCGGGGCGGCGGGCGGGCTGTTCAGCCCCGTCGCCGGCCGGGTGCGCGGCGTCTACCTGGGCGTCGCCACGCTGGCGCTGGTCTTCCTCGGCCACCACGTCCTGCTCACGGCGGACTCCGTCACCGGCGGCTTCAACGGCCGTTCGGTGCCGCCGCTGGAACTGGGCGGGTTCTCCTTCTCCGCCGACTCCGAACTCACGCTGCTGGGCGTGCCGTTCGGCGCCGAGGAGCGCCTGTGGTACCTGGGACTCGCCCTGTTCGCGGTCACCTGGTTCACCGCCCGGGGGCTGCTGCGCGGCCGTCCCGGACGCGCCCTGGTGGCGCTGCGCGACAGCGAGACCGCCGCCGCCGTGATGGGCGTCGACGTCGCCCGTTACCGCTCGGCCGCCTTCGTGGTGTCGTCGATGTACGCGGGCCTCGCCGGGGTGCTGATCGCCCTGGCGTTCCGCCGGGTGGTGCCCGACTACTTCGGTCTCGTCCTGTCCGTCGACTACCTCGCCATGATCGTCATCGGCGGGCTCGGCTCGGTCGCGGGCGCCACCGCGGGCGCGGTCTTCGTCACGGCGCTGCCGCTGCTGATGACCCGTTACGCCGACCAGCTCCCGCTCGTCGCGGCCCCCGGCACCACCGACGGCACGGTCGGGCCCACCGAGGCCGCCCGCTACCTCTACGGCGCCGCGATCGTCCTGATCCTGCTCTTCGCCCCCGACGGACTGCACGGCCTCACCCGCCGCCTGCGCGCCCGTCTGCGCCGCACCCGTGCCGCGCCCCCGCCCGCCGATGCCACCGAACCCTCCCCGTCCCCCGCGTCCGACGTACGAGCCAAGGAGCCGACCCCGTGAAGCCCACGCACCACCCCGCGCACCGTCCCGCCCCCCGCACCAGGACCCTGCTGGCGGCGGCCCTCGCCGCCCTGCTGCTCGCCGGCACCGGGTGCAGCTCCAAGGCCGGCTCGTCGAAGGACACCGGCGACGGCGCCGGCGGGATCAAGACCGGCCCCGGCGTCACCGACAAGACGATCAGGCTGGGCGCGCTGACGGACCTCACCGGGCCGTACGCGACCCTCGGCAAGAGCATCGTGCAGGCCCAGCAGATGTGGGCCGACGAGGTCAACGCCGACGGCGGCATCTGCGACCGGCGCGTCGAGATCGTCGTCAAGGACCACGGCTACGACGTCCAGAAGGCGGTCACCGCCTACGCCGACCTCTCCTCCGACGTCGTCGCCATGCCCCAGGTCATCGGCTCGCCCGTGATGGCCGCGCTGCTCGACGACATCGAACGGGACAAGGTGCTGACCTTCCCGCAGGCCTGGGCCGCCTCCCTGCTCGGCAAGGAGTCCGTCCAGGTCCTGGGCACCACCTACGACGTCGACATGATCGCCGCCGTCGACTATCTGACCCGTACGAAGAAGGTGGCGAAGGGCGACACGATCGGCCACGTCTACTTCGAGGGCGACTACGGCGCCAACGCGCTCGAAGGCTCCGAGTGGGCCGCGAAGAAGGCGGGTCTGAAGGTCGCCGGGCAGAAGATCAAGGCGACCGACACCGACCTGTCCGCCCAGGTCTCGGCGCTGCGGAAGGAAGGCGTCAAGGCGATCCTCATCAGCGCCGGACCCGCCCAGACGGCCTCGCTGGTCGGTGTCGCGGCGTCACGCGGCCTGAAGGTGCCCGTCGTCTCCAGCGCCCCCGGCTACGCCCCGCAGCTGATGAAGACCCCCGCCGCACCGGCCCTCGCCGTCCTGCTGCACGTCGTCAGCGCCGCTCCTGCGGTCAGCTCCGACCTGGCGGGGGTGCGCGAGATGGTCGCCGCGTACCAGAAGAAGTACCGGGGCTCCCTGCTGGACGCCGGGGTGCTGTCCGGCTACAACGCCGCCCGGATCATGGGCGACGACCTGAAGAAGGCCTGTGAGAAGGGCAGTCTGGCCCGGGAGGACGTGGTCGCGGCGCACCGCGCGCAGTCCGCGGTCGACGTCGGTCTCGGCACCGCCCAGAACTTCTCCGACAGGGCCCGGCCGGCCAGCACCGAGACCTATGTCCTCAAGCCCGACGCCAAGGCGGTCGGCGCGGTGGTGAACGAGGAGGAGGCGCACACCGCGCCCGGGGTCAAGGAGTACCTGGCCTCCCGGGGCTGACGACGCGCCGGGCCGTCCCCGTACGGGACGGGTGGCAGCCGTCCGGCTCCCGCCCGTCCCGTACGATCAGCCGGTCCCCGCCGCGCAAGGAGATCTTCTCGGTGACCGCCGTCGTACCCCCGTCCCGTCCCGCTCCCTCGGCGCCCGCGGTGGAGCGGCTGACCCGCACGGAGGACGGCGAGTCGCTGGGGACCCTGCTGTGGCGGGCGGGCGAGGGCTGGCGGATGATTAGCAACGCCGTCCTGGGCGGGGGCATCGGCGAACGCGCCTGGGTCCTCAACGCCCAGGTCGCCCACGGCTACCGGCGCACCGACCCGGACCGGCACCTCGCCGAACTCGCCCGGGACGCGGGCGCGCACGGACCGGGCGTCGGGCTGATGACGGCCGCGGACGTCCGGGCGTACGGCAGCGGGCGCGACGGCGGGGTCACGGCCGTCGCCACGGCCGGCCTCGGCGTGCGGGGTTGGACGGCGGACTGGACGGCGGACTGGACGGCGGTCGCCGCGACGGCCGTTCGCCCCGGGACCGTGAACATCGTGGTCGCCGTGCCGGTGGCCCTGACCGACGCGGCCCTGGTGAACACGGTCATGACCGCGACCGAGGCCAAGGTGCAGGCACTGGTCGACGCCGGGCTCGACTGCTCCGGCACCCCCACGGACGCCGTGTGCGTCGCCGTGCGCCGCCCGCGTGCCGGCGAGGAGGCGCACGCCTTCGGCGGGCCCCGGTCGCTGTGGGGGTCCCGCGTGGCCCGCGCCGTCCACCGGGCCGTCACCGCCGCCATCCCCTAGTTCCCCGGCGGGCCGGCGCTCCCCGTGGCCTCGGGGCCGGTCTCCATGCCCCGCAGCGCCTGCCGCACCGACCACAGGACGGCCACGAAGGGCACGGCCACCACCGCGCCGATGAGACCGGCCGCGATGGCCCCGCCCACGACGGCGAGGACCACGACGACGGGATGCAGGCTGACCGCCCAGCTCAGCACGAGGGGATGCAGCACATGCCCCTCGATCTGCCCGATGACGACGATCAGCGCCACCACGATCAGCGCCGTCGTCGGCCCCTTCGCCGCCAGGGCCACGACGGCCGCGACGGCCAGGGCGACGGGCGAGCCGATCAGCGGGATGAAGGCGGCCGCGAACTCCAGCAGCGCCAGGGGCACGGCCAGCGGGACGCGCAGCGCGAGCAGGGCGACGCCCACGAGGACGGCGTTGGTGCCCGCGACCAGCAGGATGCCGTGGGTGTACCCGGTGAAGGTCCGCCAGGCGGCCCGGCCCGCCACCCCGACCGGCCGTCGCGCGGAGGCGGGGAGCTGGTCGCAGATCCACTGCCACTGCCGGTCGCCCGAATGCGTGAAGAACACGGCGCAGAACAGCGCCAGCGCGAGCACGGTGAGGACTTCCACGAGCCGGCTCGCACCGCTGACCGCCTCACTGACGACCGTGGACCGATGCTCGGACAGCAGCGTGCCGATCCGCTTCTGCACATCGCTGAAGGTGTCCGCGGGGAGCCGGAACGGTGGCCCCTCCAACTGGCCCTCGATCCGGTCGATCCCCTTCTCGAACTCGCTCTGCAGGCCCTTGCGCTGGTGGGCGACCGTCTCGCCGACCAGCACCAGCGCCCCGACGACCAGCGCCAGGGCGCCGACGAGGGCCGTCGCGACCGCGAGCGGACGGGGCAGCCGGCGGGCGAGGAGCCCGGTGACCGGGCGCAGCACGGCGGTGAGCACCAGCGCGAGGAAGACGGCGACGGCGATCCGGTGGAACTGCCCGAGCACCGAGAAGGCGGCCCGCACGACGACCGCGACCGCGATGATCCGCCACGCGTAGGCGGCCGACGTCCGCAGCCACCCCGGCACGCCCGTGTCGGCGCCGCTCGGGCGACCCGGCGGCGGGGAGGACGGATCGGGGGGAGTGGCCATCTCCATGCCCCGTACCACCCCGCGTCCGGGGGATCGCGGCCGGTCCCCGCAATTCGCCCGAAGGCCGGTACACCCTGACAATCAGGAGATGTACGGCATGTCCGGCCGCCCGGTCGGGTCATGCCGTGCCGCGTCGCCGTGGCGTCGGCCGGGAGGAACATGCTGATGGGCGCTGAGGGTTCGCCGGTTGTGCGGACGCCGACGCACGGCGGGCACCTGCCGTGACGGGCACGGCGAGGCGGACCGCGATCCTGCGCCGGGCGGCGCGCGTGGCGCTCGCGGCGTCCATGGGCTTCTACACCTGCCTGTACGGCTTCGACGAGCCCGTGCTCGCGCTGTACGCGCTCTTCGCGCCGATCTCGCTGGGCCTGCTGTCCACCATCCCGGGGTCGGGGCGGCAGCGGGCCGAGGTGATGCTCAAGGCCCTTCCCGTGGGCCTCGCGCTGGTGGCGCTCGGTACCGCGCTGGCCGTGCACACCTGGGCGGCCGTGCTCGGCATGCTCGTCGTGGGGTTCCTGCTGGCCTTCGCGGCCGTCGCGGGCCCCCGCCCGGCCGGGGCCGCCCCCGCGCTCCAGCTCTTCTACATCCTCGCGTGCTTCCCGCCCTACGACCCGGACGCGCTGGGGCTGCGGCTGGCGGGACTCTCCCTCGGCGTGCTGGCGCTGGTGCTGTGCGAACTGTTCGTCCTGCCGGACCCGCCCGAGCCGACCTACCGTGCCGCGCTGGCGGCGGCACTGCGGACGGCGCGCGACGCCGTCACGGGGGAGACCGCCCTCTCCCCGCAGGCGCTGCGCGAGGCGGGCGCGCGGCTGCGGCTGTCCGCGGTGGCGCCCGCGCAGCGGCCCGCCGGGCCCGGACGCGCCATGCGCGGGCTGGCCCAGGCGGGGACCGCCACCCGCCGGCTGCTGGAGCAACTGGCCCATCTGACCGACACCGGTGAGCTGCGCGGCCTCGCCACCACCGAGGGGCAGGGCGCCAACCACGCGGACCGGGCCCTGCGCTCGCTCCTGCCGCGGGTGACGGGCCTGCTCGACGAGACCGTCACCGCGCTGCGCACCGGCCGCGCCGCTCCCGGCCCGCACCGGATGGACGAGGCCATCGAGGACTTCCAGCGGATCCGCGTCCGGCAGGCCGCCGGGCCCGCCGACGAGGTGCCGCCCGCGGACGTGCTGCGCCGGCAGGCGCTGCTGCTGTCGATCGCCGAGTCCGTGCGCACCCTGGAGATCTCCGTGCGGGTCGGCCTCGACGGACGGCGCAGGGCGCCCATCGACCCGCCGGTGCTGTTCTGGTACGCGTCCAGCACCGCCCCGCGCCTGTGGCTGCGGCGGATCACCGGGAACCTGACGCCGCGCTCGGTGCAGTTCCACAACGCGCTGCGCATGGCGATGGCGCTCGCCGCGGCTCGGCTCGTGGCCGGGTCGCTCGACCTGGCCCACGGCTTCTGGGTGCTGCTGACGGTGCTCACCCTGAGCCGGACCACCGTCGGCGAGACCTGGGCGGCCATCCGTCTGGCCGTCCTCGGCAACCTGCTGGGCGCCGTCGCCGCCGGCGCGCTGCTCATCGGGCTGGGCCGGCACACCGACGCCTACGCCGCGATGCTCGCCCCCGCCATGCTGCTCGCGTTCTCCGTGGGGCCGTTGCTGGGCATCGCCTGGGCCCAGGGGCTGTTCACCCTGGTGGTGTCCTCCGCGTTCGCCCAGATCAGCCCGGCGTCCTGGCAGCTGGCCGAGGTCCGCATCGTGGACGTCGTCACCGGCAGCGCGATCGGACTGCTGTGCGGGCTGCTCGCCTGGCCGACCGGTGCCCGCGCGGAGGTGCGCCGCACCATGGCGGGGCTCCTGCGCGAGTGCGGGCCCCTGATCGAGGACACCGTCGGCATGCTCGCCGCCGTGCCGCCCGGATCGGTGCCGCCCCCGCCGACGCTGCCCGCCCTGCACCGGCTGCGGCTGGCGGAGGCCGCGTACGCGCAGTTCCGCAGCGAACCCGGGGGCGGCGGGCACGGCGGGGCCGACTGGCAGGCCGTCCTCCTGACGGCGCACCACGTCTTCCTGGGCGCCCAGTGGCTGCCCCGCTTCGATCTTCCCGTCGCCGCCCTGCCGCCGTCCGCGGCCGACCGGCAACGGGCAGGCGCCCGGGCCCTCGCCGAGACCACCGACCGGCTGGCCGCGCTGTGCGCCGGTGACACGCCGCCGCCCCGGCGGACGGAGCCCCCGGCCGAGCGCCCGCCGGGGCGGCCCGCACCGGCGCTGGTCGACCTCGACCTCTGGCTGCGGGGCCTCGCCGCCCAGCTCGGCCGGATCGAGTCCCGGCTGCCCGGCGCGCTCCGGCGGCCCCCGCGCGCCCGGCCCGAGGGGTAGCGGGCCGTGCGGTGCGAGCGGGCGAAACCCCGTGCCGTAGCGCGGGAACGTGCCCGGGCGGTGGTCCACTGGGAGTCCGTTTCACTCCTTCATGTCCCGGTTCCGATCGGTAGGCGCGCCGGGTGGGCCGCGGGCCCCCGAGGGGACGCGGGGCTCGCCTTCGGCCGCGTTCGCCCCATGGAGTGCATTCGACCGGCAGACCGAGCAGGCGGGGAACACATGGGCGCATCCACACCCGAGGTGTCGGCAGAAGTGCAGGTGTGCAGGTGACGGAGAGTGAGAAGGGGCCGTGCATGCTGGAACTGAGGCCGACGGCCGCCGACCTGGCCCGCGCGCCCGCGACGGCCCTCGACGCCGCCCGCGGTGTCGACGCCGTGCTGGACGACGTCCTGGACGCGAGACTGCGCCAGGCCCGCCAGGTGGACCCGGTCTTCGCCGGGGACGTCGCCGACCGGGTCGCCGGCCTGATCCGCAGAGGCGGCAAACGGCTGCGCACCGCGTTCGTCTGGTGCGGATGGCGGGCGGCGGGCGGCACGGGCGACGCCACCGCGGTGCTGCGCACCGGCGCCGCCCTCGAACTCCTCCAGGCGTGCGCGCTCATACACGACGACCTGATGGACGGCTCACCGCTGCGCCGGGGCGGCCCGACCATGCACGTGGAACTGGCCCGCCTGCACAGCGCCGCCCGGATGACCGGCTCGGGGGAGTCGTTCGGCGCCTCCGCCACCGTGCTCGCCGGCGACCTGGCGCTCGCCTGGGCCGACGACCTGCTGACCGAGACGGCGCTGCGCCTCCCGCACGGTCCGCTGCTGTACGAGGAGTGGCGGGCCATGCGCGGCGAGATGGTCGCCGGGCAGTACCGCGATCTGCACGCCCAGGCCACCGGCGCGTCCGGCGTCGAGGAGGCGCTGACCGTCGCCACCCTGAAGAGCGCCCTGTACACGGTCGAACGGCCGCTCGCGCTCGGCGCCGCCCTCGCCGGGGCCGGCGCCCGCACCGTGGACGCGCTGCGCCGCGCCGGACGGGACGCCGGGCTCGCCTTCCAGCTGCGCGACGACCTGCTCGGCGCGTTCGGCGACCCGGCGCTCACCGGGAAGCCGGCCGACGAGGACCTGCGTACCCGCAAGCTGACCTACCTGCTCGCCGTCGCCGCCCGGCTCGCCGACGCCTCCGGCGACGAGGAGGCCGTGGCGGCGCTCGCCCCCGGCCCCTCCGAGCGGCCGGACGGCGCCGTCGAGCGGATGCGCAAGGCACTGGAGTGGACCGGAGCCCGCGCGCTGACCGAGGCGAAGATCGCCGAACTGGCCGCGGCGAGCCTGGGGCACTTCGAGGGGACCGGCGCGGACACCGCCGTACGCGAGGAGTTCGCCGCGCTGGTCGCGCGGGTCTCGGGCGGCGTCCCGCAGCGGACGGAGGACATCGCGTGAGGACCGTACCGGGACCGACGGAACACGTCGTCGTCGTGGGCGCCGGCCTCTCCGGCCTCGCCTGCGCCCTCCACCTGCTGGGTGCCGGACGCCGGGTCACCGTCGTCGAACGCGACGCCGGCCCGGGCGGCCGGGCCGGACGCGTCCAGCTCGGCCCGTACGCCGTCGACACCGGGCCCACGGTCCTGACCATGCCCCACCTGGCCGACGAGGCGTTCGCGGCGGTCGGCGACAGCCTCGCCCGCCACGTCGAGCTGATCCCGCTGCACCCCGCCTACCGGGCGCGGTTCGCCGACGGCAGCGCACTGGACGTGCACACCGATAGCGCGGCCATGGAGGACGAGGTCCGGCGGTTCGCCGGACCGGCCGAGGCGGCGGGCTACCGGGACCTGCGGAACTGGCTGGAACGCCTCTACCGGGCGCAGATGGGCCGCTTCATCGACGCCAACTTCGACTCCCCGCTGCAGCTCCTCGGCCCCGACCTGGCCCGGCTCGCCGCCCTCGGCGGCTTCGGCCGCCTCGACCGGCGGATCGGCCGCTTCCTCGGCGACGAGCGGCTGCGGCGCGTCTTCTCCTTCCAGGCCCTGTACGCCGGGGTCGCCCCCGCCCGCGCCCTCGCCGCCTACGCCGTGATCGCCTACATGGACACCGTGGCCGGCGTCTGGTTCCCGCGCGGCGGCATGCACGCGCTTCCCCGCGGGATGGCCGACGCGGCCGCCGAGGCCGGCGCCGACCTGCGCTGGTCGGCCGAGGTCGACTCGCTGGAGCAGTCGGCGGGCCGGGTCCGCGCCGTCCGCCTCACCTCCGGGGAGCGCATCACCTGCGACGCGGTGGTGCTGACCTGCGAACTGCCCGCCGCCTACCGGCTCCTGGGCCGCGCGCCGCGCCGCCCGGTCCCACTGCGGCACTCCCCGTCCGCGGTGATCCTGCACGCCGGCACCGACCGCACCTGGCCCGGCCTCGCCCACCACACGCTGTCCTTCGGAGCGGCGTGGGAGTCCACCTTCGACGAACTCACCCGCACGGGCGCCCTGATGAGCGACCCCTCCCTGCTCATCACCCGCCCCACGGCCCACGACCCCGAACTGGCCCCGCCCGGACGGCATCTGCACTACGTCCTGGCCCCCTGCCCGAACACCGACGTCGGGCCGTCCGCCCCCGCCTGGCGCGACCTCGGCCCCCGCTACCGGGACAGCCTCGTCGCCGAACTCGAACGGCGCGGCCTGACGGGGTTCGACGCGAGCGTCCAGGAGGAGATGCTGGTCACCCCGCTGGACTGGACCGCCCAGGGCCACGCCGCGGGCGGCCCCTTCTCGGTCTCCCACACGTTCGCGCAGACCGGCCCCTTCCGGCCCCGCAACCTCATCCGCGGCCTCGACAACGCCGTCCTGGCCGGCTGCGGAACCACCCCCGGGGTGGGTGTGCCCACGGTGCTCGTCAGCGGCAAGCTCGCCGCCGCCCGCGTCACCGGCGTCACCGCGCGCCGCCGCCCGCCCCGCGCCCGTGCCCTTCCGCCGACCGGGCGGATCGCGTCCGCCCCGACCGTACGAGGTACCGATGTCCCGTCGTGAACTCGACGCCGCCCGCATCACCGACCCCGCGCTGCGCGACGCCTACCTGCGCTGCCGCGCCCTCAACGCCCGCCACGGGCGCACCTACTTCCTCGCCACCCGTCTGCTGCCGGTGGAACGCCGCTGCGCCGTGCACGCCCTGTACGGCTTCGCGCGCTGGGCGGACGACATCGTCGACGACCTCGACCGCAGCCGCACCCCGGCGGAACGGGACGTGCTGCTGCGCCGCCTGGAGAGCGACCTCGCGCACGGACTGCGCACCGGCGGCGGCGACGAACCCGTGGTCCGCGCCGTCGCCGACACCGCCGCCCGGTACGGCATCGACACCGCGCTGTTCGCCGACTTCATGGCCTCGATGCGGGCCGACCTGACCGTCACGGACTACCCGACCTACGCCGACCTGCGCGCCTACATGCACGGCTCGGCCGCGGTCATCGGCCTGCAGATGCTGCCGGTGCTCGGCACCGTCGTCCCCCGCGAGGAGGCGGCCCCCCACGCCGCGGACCTCGGCGTCGCCTTCCAGCTCACCAACTTCCTGCGGGACGTGGGCGAGGACCTGGACCGGGGCCGTGTCTATCTGCCGGCCGACCTGCTCGCCGCCCACGGAGTGGACCGGCCGCTGCTGGAGTGGAGCCGCCGCACCGGCCGGCGCGACCCGCGCGTCCGCGCCGCGTTCGTCGCCGCCGAGGCCCTGACCCGCGAGGTCTACCGGGCCGCGGAACCGGGCATCGCGATGCTCGAACCCCGCGTACGGCCCTGCATCCGCACCGCGTTCACCCTGTACGGCGGCATCCTCGACGCCATCGCCGAGCAGGACTACGACGTCCTGCACCGCCGCGCGGTGGTGTCGCTCGGCCGCCGCGCGGCCACCGCCGCGGCCGGCGCCGCCCGCATCCTCGCGGCCCGCCGGCACACCACCACCCGCGCCGCGCACCCGGCACCCCGGGCCGGGCAGCCGGCGCCGCAGACGAAAGGGCAGGCAAGGTGACCCGACGACCGGAGGACCGCTGGACCTCACCGCTGCGGTTCCGCCGCCCGCCGGACTGGGCGCGCCAGCAGCCCTCCTGGCGGCAGGCGCGCCCCGCGCTCATCGCCGACGCCCTCAAACGGGCCTCGGCCCGCCCCTCCGGCAACTGGTTCGTCGTCGGCGCCTCCCGCGACATCCGGGCCGGTGAACGCCCTTACGGCAGGACGGTCGGCGGCGTCGAGGTCGTGCTGTGGCGCGGGCAGGACGGGACACCGCACGCCGGGTCCGGGATCTGTCCGCACCTGGGAGCGCCGCTGCGCGACAGCCGCGTGGTGTGCGGCACGCTGGTGTGCCACTGGCACGGACTCGCCCTGGACGGCGCGCCGTTCGCCGGCTGGGAGCCCTACCCCGTCCACGACGACGGCGTGCTCGTCTGGGTGCGCCTCGACGCGGTCGGCGGCGAGGAGCCGCTGGAGCGGCCGGTGGTGCCGCGGCGCCCGGCCGGGGGCGCGCTGGACGCCGTGTTCACGGCGGTCGGGGAGTGCGAACCGCAGGACGTGGTCGCCAACCGCCTCGACCCCTGGCACGGCTCGTGGTTCCACCCGTACTCGTTCGTCGACCTCAAGGTGGTCGGCTCACCGGACGGCGACGGTGACGACGCGTTCGTGGTCGACGTCTCCTTCCGGGCGCTGGGCTCCTGGGTGGTGCCGGTGCGCGCCGAGTTCACCGCACCCGACCCGCGCACCGTCCTCATGCGGATCACCGAGGGCGAGGGGGCGACGTCCGTGGTGGAGACCCACGCCACCCCGCTGTCCGCCGAGGGCGCGAGCAGGCCGCGCACCGCGGTGGTCGAGGCGATCGTCGCCGCCTCCGACCGTCGTGGCTTCGCCCTGGCCAGAGCGGCCGCCCCCGCCCTGCGCCCCCTCATGCGCCGCACGGCCGGCCGCCTGTGGCGCGACGACCTGGCCTACGCGGAACGCCGCTGGGCACTCCGCAGCACGGGCCGCTTCCCCGGCTGAGCCGCGGTCCGGCGGGTGCTCGGGGCGCCCCCGGCAGCACGCCGGACGCGCGCGGCACCGTCCACGGCACGGGTGGTGCCCGCGCGCCGGGCCGGACGGCGCCGCGCGCCGCGCGGCTCGGGCCGCTTCCCCCGCTGAGCCACCGTCCGGCGCGCAGGGTCCCGCCGCGAGTGAGCGGCACCGCTTCCACCGCACCCGGCGCGCACGCCCCGAGTGGCTCGCGGCGCCGCCCCGGGCCGCAGGGGCGCGGCACCGCCCGGACCCCCCCGGCGGCGACGCGGCGACTCAGCGTGCCGCCAGTGCCCCGAGTGCCCGCAGCACCGGTGACCGTCCCGCGCGCGGCACCGTCCACAGCACCTGGCCGCGCACCCCCCGCGCGGCCAGCAGCGTGTTGGCCGCGAGGAAGCCCGTCGTGGCCGCCCGTTCCATCAGGGCCACCGGAAGGTCGCAGCGGATGGCGTCTCCGGCCAGCGTCAGCCAGGGGTGCGGGGTGCGGACCCGGGGCCGGCGGTCGTACGAACCCACGGGGAACAGGGGGCAGTCGCCCCGCCACTCGTGCCGGGCGTCGACCACCCGTGCCTCCCGGGTCTCCGGATACACCTCGTGCAGCCGTTCGAGGAGGCCGCGCTGCACGTCCTCGTGCCGGCCGCCGGTGACCGCGTACGCGTGCAGTTCCACCACCGAGCCGCCGGTCCGCTCGGCCCAGCGCCGGGCCTCGCCCTCGTAGCGGTCGAGGACGCTGATGTTGTCGAGGCCGTCGTACCCGCTGGTGCCGAGGAAGCCGGGCCGCTCCGGGCGGACGGGGCGGTCCAGCCAGAGCCGGGACACGAGGAACGGCGGGGCCGTCCGCAGCGCGTCGATGTCGTCCCGCCAGCCCGCTGTCCCCAGCCCGGGCGACGCGGCGACCAGATGCCGCAGCGCGCCGGGATCGAGGGCGAGCACCACCGCCTCGTGGGCCGTGGCACCCGAGTCGGTCCGCACCTCGGCGCCGCCGCCCGCGCGGGGCTGGACGGCGTGGACGGGGGTGCCGGTGCGCACGTCCGCGCCCAGCCGCTCGAGGTAGTCGCCCAGCGGCTCCCACAGCGCCTGCGGGAACGGCTCGCCGGGCACGTCGAACAGCAGGCCCTCGGCCGAGCCGAGGAAGTAGATGTGGAACATCAGCAGCAGCTCGGCCGCCGACAGCTCGGCGGGGTCGGCGAAGAAGCTCCGGGAGAACACCTCGAACGCCAGGTGGTGCGCGGTCTCCGGGAAGCGGACGCCGTCGAGGAAGCGCGTCGCGCTGATGTGGTCGAAGCGCTCGTACACCTCCGGCACGCGCACGTCGAGCAGCGGCAGGGCGGCACGCGCGTTCATCGCGGCCAGGTCGCCCCAGCCGAAGGTGGGGCTGAGGACGACGAAGCCGAGGGCGCTGAACGGCGGTGTGCGCGGCACCTTGGCGAAGCTGTCGGTCAGACCGCCGCTGTGCCGCAGCGGGTAGTCGGGCAGCGGAGTGAGCCGGTCGAGCGCGGGATCGGTGCGCCGCAGCAGGCCGCGCAGGTTGTAGTACTGGCGGAAGAACGCGTGGAACCCGCGGCTCATGGTGACGTCGGAGCCGTCCGCCAGACGGGTGCGCGTACCGGCGAGCCGGCCGCCCAGGGACTGCTCCCGCTCGTACAGGGTCACCCGGGCGCCCCGCTCGCCGAGCAGGGTCGCCGCGGCGAGCCCGGCGATCCCGCCGCCGATCACGGCGACGGACGGCGCGTCCCCGGGCGCGAACCGGTCCCGGCCGGGCGCGGGCATCAGCACCTCGGCCTTGCGGTCGCGGCCGCGCCGGGCGGCGGGCCGGCGGGTCCGGTCGTTCATCGGGCCTCCTCCGGCTGCGCGGGGGAGCCGTTGCGGGCGAGGAAGGTGTGCACGAGGCCGGTCTGCCACCCGGCGACGGGCAGCGCCGTCACATCCGTGAAGCCGGCACGGGCCAGCCGGTCCGTGAACGCCGGGGCGGTGTCGAAGCCGAGGACGCTGTGGCTCAGGTGCCGGTACAGGGCGCGGTCACCCGTGAGGGTGCCCATCGGGACGATCACTCCGTCGCACACCGCCCGCCACAGAGCGCGGTGCGCCGCCGACCCGCTGAGGCTGTACTCGTGGACGGCCAGCCGCCCGCCCGGCCGCAGCAGGGAGGACCGGACGGTGCCGAGCACCTGGTCGGGGTCGGTGACGTTGCGGAACAGGTAGGCGGCGAACACGGCGTCGTAGGGACCCTCGTCGTCCGTCACCGTCTCCTCGGCCGTACGGTGCAGGAACCGCACCTGCTCCGGCCAGGGCTTCTCCAGCGCCCGGCGCAGCATGCCGGCCGACGCGTCGACGGCGGTGACACGGGCGCGGGGCGCGGCCCGCAGCAGGGCGCGGGTGGACGCTCCGGTGCCGCAGCCGAGGTCGAGGACGCGCAGCCCCTCGCCGTCCCGGGGGAGCCGCAACCGCCGTGCCGAGCGCAGGAGTTCGGCGCGGTAGCCGGGGTTGAACGCGGTGAGGCGGTCGTAGGCGCCCGACGCGTGGTCGAAGGCGCGGGCCAGGTCGTGGTCGCGCAGCAGTGTCATGGGAGGCGTTCTCCGGATCGTGGTGCGGGGTGGGATCGGCGGGGCAGGAAGGGCAGTTCGAGGGCGGTGCGCAGCATCGGGCCCACGGGGCCGCGCAGTCCGATGGACCACTCCTCGCGGAGGGTGGTGGCACCGTCGAGGAACCGCAGCAGCCGCTCGGCCGGGGTGTGGGCGAAAAGCCCCGTGAAGAAGGCGGGCCCGTCGATACGGCCGGTGTCCAGGGCGCGCAGCATCACCGCGTCCATGGCGAGGGCCCGCCGCCCGTGGGGCGGGGGCACACGCGGGCGGCCCGCGGACAGGGAGGCGGCGATCGCCCGGCTCTGTCGCTGGGCGGCGGCGAAGGTGTAGCCGGTCGAGGGGCGGGTCGCCCCGCCCGCCGTGCCGATCCGGTACACCGCCGGCCCGACCCGCACCGGGAAACGCGCGTCGGTCATCGGCACCACGCCCTGCTCGGCCGCCTCCACGCTGAACGCGCCCAGTCCGAGGACGTCGTGGCAGTACCGGTCGAGGGCCTTCTCGTACGCCGGGGTGGTCAGGGGCACCCGGGAGAACTCGGTGTACTCGACGAGGGCGTGGTCCGGCGCCAGCGGCAGGACGTAGCCGAAGGCGAGCCCGTGCGCGGGCTGCGGCACCCGGAAGTCCATCAGGTCGGCGACGGCGGGGTCGAACCGCGGCCGTGCCGTCCGGACGAACCAGCCGCGGAAGTGCTGGAGCAGCCGGGTACGGGCCGGTGGCGGGGCGCCGAGGGGCCGTGAGTCGAAGACGAGGCGGGCCCGCACGGTCAGCGGACTCCCGTCCGGTGCCGTGCAGTCGGCCTCGGCCCCGCCGGGCGTGTCGCGTACGGCGCCGGCCGTGGCGCGCAGCACGCCGCAGCCGGGCCGCTCCGCCAGCCGGGCGTGCACGTACTCCTCGAACCGTGCCGAGCGGAGCATCCGGTAGCGCAGCGGGGACGGGTCGACGGTGTGCGCGGCGCCGTCGTCGCCGTGCACCCGCAGCCGCGGCCAGGACGCGCTGACGACGTCGTCGAGGCCGTACGTGCCGTCGTCCCAGAAGCACCAGGTCCGGGCGGGAGGACGGGACGGGCCGTCGGGCGGCTCCACCACGAGCACGCCCACCCGGCCGGTCACGGCCAGCCGGTGGGCGAGGGAGAGCCCGGCCGCACCGCCGCCCAGGACGAGCACGTCGGTCTCCCGGACGACGGGGTCCGGGGAACCGCTCATACGGCCCCCCGGCGGGTGGCGGTGCGCACAAGGGGGCCGTCGCTGGTCACGCCTCGCTCCGGATCTGGGGGTCGGGCACGGTCTCGGTACGCCCCCTCTTCCGGCCGCCGCCCGGCCCCGGATGCACCCGGGCCGCACCGGGGGACGCCGGGTACCCGCGCCGGCGCCCGGTCTTCGGGGCTCCCGTAAGGACAGGCCGTCATGGTCCTCCTCGCCTCGTCGCGACCACAGCTATCGCGCCGGGCGGGGCCCGGGCGTTCGGCCCGCCCGGCGCCCGGGCGCGGCCCACCCGAATCGCCCTGTGCGCCGCGCGTACCCGCCGCGCGCCGGTCGGGACGCGCCGGTCACCCCGGCATGTACTGCTCCACGGCGGTGACCGCCTCCGCCAGGCTCGTCGGGCGGGGCAGGCCGGGCATGGGCGCCCCCGCCCAGCCCGGTCCGAGGGGCAGCACCACCGGCCGCCGGCGTGCCCCCCGCACACCCCACTCCATCGCGGCCACGTGCTGGGCCAGCGGCCGGCTCGCCGTGGACCGGGCCTGGGCCCACAGCCCCACCACCGAGGGCCCGGTCCGCCGTACGGCCTCCACGAGCGAACCGGCCGGCAGCGCGCCGCCGAACATCCGCACCGGGACGCCGCGTTCGGACAGGGCGGCGGTCAGCACCTCCAGCGGCAGCGTGTGACTCTCCCCGGGCACGCACGCGAGGACGGCGACGGCGCCCGGACGCCCGGCGGCCACGGGCCGCGCGCCGCGCCGCAGCGCACCGGAGACATGCCAGGACAGAAAGTGCTCCACCTCGACGTAGCGGTCGCCCGAGCTCTCCCACTTCCTGCCGACCGCCTGCAGCGTCGGCAGGATCACCTCGGTCCAGGCGGTGACCAGTCCGTGCTCCTCGATCGCGTCCGCGAGCAGGGCGTCCAGCGCGGGCGCGTCCAGACGCAGCGCCGCGCGGGCGATCCCCTTGCACTCCTGGCGCACGTCCCCCAGGCGCAGACCGCTGCCGGCCCGGCTGCGCCCGGACGCGGCCCGCCGGGGCGGGGGTCCGACGCGCGGGCGGGAGGCGCCGGTGTCCTCCGGCGGCTCCTCGCGGGCCAGGCGCGCCGCCTCGGCCGGGGGGAGGCCGTTCGCGGTCAGTGCGCACAT
This sequence comes from Streptomyces sp. NPDC046859, assembly GCF_040645135.1. Taxonomy (NCBI): domain Bacteria; kingdom Bacillati; phylum Actinomycetota; class Actinomycetes; order Kitasatosporales; family Streptomycetaceae; genus Streptomyces; species Streptomyces sp. NPDC046859. The sequence goes on along the minus strand of NZ_JBEYXR010000016.1, from coordinate 100,918 downwards.
CCGCTCCAGCCGGGCGATGTCGGCGGGCGTCCAGCGGCGGTGCCTGCCGCCCGTGTGGGCGTCCGGGCCCAGGCCGTAACGCCGGTCCCAGGTGCGGACGGTGGTGGGGGCCACCCCGAGCCGCCGGGCGACCTCGCCCGTCGTCAGCCCGCCGCCGCGCCCGGCGTCCCCGTCGTCGCTCGTGTCCGTGTCCACCCCGACAGTGTACGACGCAAGAACGACGCGTGTTGCTTGCGTCGTTTCGCGGTTCCGACACTGAAGGCCGCGCCGGTGAGCGGCGACAGTCAGGGCTCGTCCGGCGGCCTTCCCGGCACACGGCGAGCGGCAGGAGGAACCGGGCCATGAGCACGCAACTGCGATCCGCCACTTCCGCGACACCGTCCGCCGGCGCCCCGCCGGCCGAGGAGACCCTGTACGAGGAGGAGCTGGCCCGCGGCCTGCGCGCCGCCGACGAGCAGGCCTTCGCGGCGATCTACCGGCGCTGGGGCCCGCTGGTCCACACCATGGCCACCCGGTCCCTCGGTGACACCCACGAGGCCGAGGACGTCACCCAGCAGGTGTTCATAGGCGCCTGGCGGGGACGGGACGGCTTCCGTCCCGAGCGCGGCCCGCTCGGCGCCTGGCTCGTCGGCATCACCCGCCGCAAGATCGTCGACGCGCTCGCGGCGCGGACGAGGCGCCTGGCACTGGCCGACGCCGCGGGGCACGAGTCCGTTCCGGTGGCGGCCGAGGGCACCGGACCCGACGACGTCCTGGACCGGGTCCTGCTGGTGGACGAGCTGTCCCGGCTCCCCGCCCGGCAACGTCAGGTGCTCTGCCTGGCCTTCTTCCACGACCTGACGCAGGCCCAGATCGCCGGGCTCACGGGCCTGCCCCTGGGCACCGTCAAGAGCCACACCCGCCGCGGCCTGTACCGGCTCCGCAGAGCGCTCGAACAGAGCCGCGCCGACGCGCGGAGCGTCTAGGGGGTGACTCACCGATCATGCCGGGCTCCCGGCGTCCGGCACCGGACACCGCTCGCTGATCCGGCCTGATCGACAGGACACACCCCCTGGACCGCATCCGCCGCACGTCCCGCGCCCGAAACAGCCACGAGTTCCCACGGAGGACGAGTTCACGCGCGAGAGGACGATCCCATGAAGGCCCGCTCTGCCCCGCCGCTCACCGGCCGCCGTGTCTGAGGCCGCCCCCGGGCACCTGGCACCCGCCGCCCTGGTGGAGAGGGCGCTGAGCGGCGACGGACCCGGCGACGACGGCGAAGCCGCCCGGCACCTCACGGCCTGCGCGGGCTGCCGGGAGCAACTGTCCCGGCTGCGCCGGGTCGTGACCGTCGCCCGCGCGGTCGAGGCGCAGGACCTCCCCGCCGCCCCGTCCCGGCGCGTCTGGGAGAGCATCGAGCGGGAACTGCGCGCCTCCGGGGAGCCGGACGACCGCCCGCCGGCGGACTGAGACGACGGGCGGACGGGCCACGTCCGCCGTCAGGGCGACTTCTCCGCGGTACGGCACACCGGGCAGGTCATCCGCCGCGCCGGCCGGCTGTGGATCACCTTGCCGGGCTGCGCGGAACCGCGTATCTGCACCGGCTCCGTATGGACGTGCTCGGGGCACACGGCCGCCCCGCACACGTCGCACACCGCGACCGCTTCGGTGGCGCGGTCCAACTGGTCGCATTCGTAGCACTTCATATCCGGACCTCTCCGCCAGCACGCCCGACAGCGTCGGCCCTCCACGCCCGCCGGGGGCCGCAGGTCCCCGGCGACTGCTCCGCAAGGCCATGGGATGCCCGGCGGCGCCCCACCGCAACTCAGGCGCCCGAGTACGGCCGCTCACCCCGGTGGACGCCCTGGGCGGGACACGGCCCCCTCCGGCCGTGAGGATGAGCGGGTGCTGGGCCCCCGAGGCCTCCGCCGGACGCCCCGACGCGAGGGAGAGGTATGAACCAGACGGATCCCGCCGGGGAGAGCCGGAACCAGGGGCGGCCGGCCCCGGAGGACGCCCCGGACCTCAGGCGCGTGGGGGCGCACCCCGACTTCTGGTACCCGGTGGCGCTGTCCCGCACGGTGCGCCGCGGCCGGGTCGTCGCCGCCGTCTTCGGCGGCGAACGCATCGCCCTCTTCCGGACCCGCGGCGGCGTCGTGCACGCCCTGGAGGACCGGTGCGCCCACCGGCAGGTGCCGCTGAGCATGGGCGTCGTGGAGGGCGAGACGCTGCGCTGCTGCTACCACGCGTGGGCCTACCGCGGCGACGGCCGCATCTCGCAGATCCCCTACCTCTCCAAGGGCGACCGCAGGCCGCCGCGCGGAGTGCGCGGCTATACCGTCCGCGAGGCGTACGGGCTGGTGTTCGTCTTCCCCGGCGACCCGGCCAAGGCCGCCGCCACCGAGCTGCCCGACCTGCCGGCGTACGGCTCACCGCGGTACCGGACCATGACGTTCTCCCGGACGGTGCGCTGCCACTACTCGTTCATGCACGAGAACCTCCTCGACATGAACCACCAGTTCCTGCACCGGGGAGTCGTCGGCACCCTGCGCCCCGAACTGCTCGGCCACACCACCACCCCGCGCTCGGTCGAGGCGCGGTACCTGTTCACGCACACCGGGGGCAGGCGCGACCGGGGCGCGGGCCTGCTGGCCGGCGAGGGCCTGCGCGGCAAGGACTCCGCGGACGTCATGACCATCCGCACCGAGTACCCGTACCAGACGCTCGACCTGGTGCCGGAGGGCGCCGACCACCCGGCGTTCCGGCTGTGGGCCGCGTACGTGCCCGAGGACGCCGAACAGCGCATCTGCCACGCCTACGGCCTGCTCATGATCGAGAAACCGAGGGTGGCCGCCGCGCTGCACCTGGCGTGGCCGCTCATCCGGCGGTTCACCGAGCGGGTGTTCGCCGAGGACCGCAGGGCCGTGGAGGCCGAGCAGCGGGCCTGGGACGAACAGGGCGAGGACCGCAACCACGAGGTCTTCCCGCTGATCCTGGACGTGCGCTCGGTGCTGCGCGGCAACGGTGTCCCGCTGGGCGCCGGCACCCCGGTGTGCGGTGCGGGCGCGTCCGGCGGCTGCGCGCCGGTCACGGCGGGGCGCCGCCCCGCGTACGGCGGGACGGGCGTCGAGTTCCCGGCGGTCGACGGGAGCTGACCGGGCGTGGCCCCGGAGCGGTCAGCCCGCCGCGTTGTCGACGCGTATCCGCACCTGTTCCTCCAGGCGGGCCAGACTGCTGTCGAGGGCCTCGCCGACCCGCGCCTCACCGGGGTCGTGGCGCTTGTCGAGGAAGGACAGATGGAGGGTCACCTCGCTGGCGCCGCTGTCGATCCCGGCGACCTGGAGCCACCCCGCGTAACTGCCGTCGTCGCGCGTGCCCCACTCCAGCCGCATCTGGTCCGGCCGGGACCGCAGCAGCGCCGAGGTGTCCGCGTCGGTGCGGTCCTCGTGCACGGTCACGGCGGGCAGGACGTCCGGCTCGACGTGCAGGGCCTCCGGCAGCCAGGTGTCCAACCGGCCGAGGTCGGCGGCCTGGTCGAAGACGTGTTCCGCCTGCGCGGGCATCGTGCGGGAACGCTCGTACTCGGTCATCGCTGCACCAGCCTTGCCTCGGGTGTTCCGGCTGACCGCGTTCCCGGGCCGCGCGGCCGTAACCGTCCCGAACCCGCGACGACCGGGGCGGACGCGCGGTCATGGGACGTCCGTGCACGGGTACGCGGGCCGGGTCCAGGGTGGCGGCCGTGACCTCGCGCGACGCGCGGGAGAAGCAACGGCATGACAGGAGGGTGGGCAGGACACGGTGACCATCGGCGATGCGGTGAGCGCGTGGCTGGGCGCGGGCGCGCTGCTCGCGGCGGTGCTGCCGCGGGTCGTGGCCGGGCGGCCGCTGTCACTGCCGCTGGTGTTCCTGGCGGCCGGCGTCGGCGTGTACCTGCTGCCCCTGCCGCTGCCCGAGGTCGATCCGGTCGCCGACCGGCTGGTCACCGAGCACGTCACCGAGGCCGGGGTGATCATCGCGCTCATGGGCGCCGGGCTGGCCCTCAACCGGCCCGTCGGACTGCGGCGCTGGGGCACCACCTGGCGGCTGCTGGGCATCACCATGCCGCTCACCGTCGTGCTGACCGCGCTGACCGCCTGGTGGCTGCTGGACTGGCCGCCCGCCGCCGCGCTCCTGCTCGCCGCGGTCATGGCGCCGACCGATCCGGTGCTCGCCTCCGAGGTCCGGGTGGGGGAGCCCACCGAGGACCCGCACGACGAGGACGAGGTGCGCTTCTCCCTGACGAGCGAGGCGGGGCTCAACGACGGCCTCGCCTTCCCGCTGACCTACGCGGCGCTGGCGCTGGTGGCCGCCGCGGGCAGCGGCTGGTCGACCGACTGGATCGGCACCTGGGTCGCGCAGGACGTGATCCTCAAGTGCGTGGTCGGGGTGGTGAGCGGCCTGGTGGTCGGACGACTGCTGGGCTGGCTGTTCTTCTGGACCCGCCGGCCGGTGCTGCGGCTGTCGGAGCACCGGGAGGGCTTCGTGGCGCTGGGGGCGACCTTCCTGTCGTACGGGGTGACGGAACTGGTCGGGGGATACGGCTTCCTGGCGGTGTTCGTCACCGCGTGCGCGTTGCGGGCGGCCGAGCGCGCCCACGGCTTCCACAACGTCCTGCACGACTTCGTCGAGCAGATCGAGCGGCTGTTCACCGCGGCCGTGCTGTTCCTGCTGGGCGCGTTCGTCGCACGGGGCGGCCTCGCAGACCTGACCTGGCAGGGCGCGGTCACGGCCTTGCTGCTGCTCGCGGTGATCCGTCCCTGGGCCGGCTGGGTGGGACTCCTCGGGGGGCGGCCGGGCCGCCGGGAACGCGCGGTGATCGCCGCCTACGGCATCCGCGGCATCGGGTCGCTGTACTACCTCGCGTACGCCCTCGGCCACCACGCCTTCCCGGTCCCGGCGCGCGAGCTGTGGGCGGTGGTGACGTTCACCGTGCTGGTCTCGGTCGTCGTGCACGGGGTGACGGCGGGCCCGGTGGTGGGCCGCCTGGACCGGCTCCGCGACGGGGCCGAGGCCGGGCGGGCCGCGGAAGCAGAAGCTGCGGAACGGGCCCGGCGCCCGCAGGCTGGACGGGGGCACCCCGGCAACCGGCGGAAGTGGGACGGCGTGGACGACGCGGAGCGCGAGGAGACCTGGAGCGAGTTCCGGGAACTGGTGAACATGACACCGTCCCGGCTCGACGAGTGGCTGGAGACCGAGGAGTCACACGCGGCCGGACAGCACAAGGACGGCGGCGAGTCCACCGGGCACGCCTCCGGGCGGCGGATCGCCGAGATCCTCCGCACCGAGAAGGGCGACCTGACGGACGACGACTACGGGCACATGCGCAAGGTCGTCGGCTACGTCCGCCGCCATCTGGCCCAGCGGCCGTCGGCGGACGTGAAGGACAGCCGCTGGCGGCACTCCCTCATGAACTGGGGGCACGACCCCCTCGCCTGACCGCGGGCCGCGTCCGGCCGAGCGGTGGGTTCAGCGCGGGGCGACGGCCGTCTCCGCCGCCGCCTTGATCCGTTCGCCGAACGCGGGCGCGTCCTTGCGGGCAGCGGCCACGGCCAGGCCCACCAGGGAGCTTGCCGATCCCGTGGCCCTCCAGGACGTCGTAGAGACGGACCCGGGTGCGGCGGCCGTCGCCCACCGGCTCCAGGGCGTAGCCGCCCTCGTCGGCCGTCGCGCTGTTCCTGGACGTCTCGGCCCACCGGATCCGCGTCGATGCCCGGAGCCCGGTGATGCGGAACTCCCGGGCCGTCTTGGAGTGTCGGGGACGCGTTCGATCCTCTGCACACGGGGGCTGAACCGAGGGTTCGTTGCGGCCGTCGGCGAGATGGTCGAACACCGCCTCCACGGGCCGGTCGACCTCGAAGGTCGCCTCGGAGAGCGGGACACCCCGCGAGGCGAACGGGGGAACGCCCCGTGGGCTCCGGTCCGCCTACGCGTCCGGGCCGGCCGCCATGACCACCCGGATCGTCTTGCCCTGAGCCGTGGGGGTGACGGTGACCTCCCGGCCGAGCTGCTGCACCAGGGGCCATCCGAAGCCGCCCGGAGTGGCGGCGCGGGTGCGCGGCACCGCGCGCGGGGCGGCCGGCGAGGCGTCGGTGACGCTAACGGTGAGCTGGTCGCCGTCGAGCGTGGCGTCGAACGCGACGAGACCGCCGCCGTGCCGTATGGCGTTGGTGACGAGCTCGGTGACGACCAGCAGGATGTCGTCGACCACGGTGAGGGAAGCGCCCGCCTCCTCGGATCGGGCGCCCAGGAGAGCGCGGACCTGAGAGCGGGCCATGGCGGCGGTGACGGGCCGCTGCGTCGGTGCGGCGGCGAGTTCGACTGCGGTCACATCTCCTCCTTCATGCCCCACTTGCCCCTAACACCCCTTTCCTGGTTCCCACATAACCGCTGAAGTATGGCTGCTCATCCGCGACGAGAACCGATCTCCTCGCGGACGAGGTCCAGCGCCGACGCGAGGTCCGGTGCCGAGGGGAAGACGCGGGCGGTGTCCGTGAGGTCCAGCAGGCGCCGCACGTGCGGGCTCACCGCCATCAGGACGAACGGCAGGCCGGCCGCGGCGTGGCCCTGCCGGGCGGTCAGCAGCGCGTGCAGCAGGGAGGAGTCGGCGAACTTCACCCCGCCCAGGTCGACGACGGTGGCGGCCGCGCCGCCGTCGCGGGGCGCGGAGAGGGCCTCGGTGACGGCGTCGGCCTCGTCGGCGTCGAACTCGCCGGTGACCCGGACGACCCGCACGTCTTCGACCAAGGTCTCGATGATCTCGGCTTCGTCGTTCACCGGAGCATTCTCACAGGTCGCCGCGTGCCGGAGAAAGGCGGGTGCCGCGTCCGTGCCCCTGCCCCCGTGCCCCGCGTTCGGTGACGGCCGGGTGCCGAACGCGTCAGGTTCGGGGCGGTGGCGGGGGAGGGGGTGCCGTGCCGGCCTCGCGGGAGGCGTCCGGGGCCTCGGCGCCACGGCCCGTGGCGCCGTCGAAGAGGTCGGCGGTGCCGGTCATGTCCAGCAGACGCAGCAGCGGGGCGGGCTGGTTGACCAGGTGCAGCCGGGTGCCCGCAGCGGCCGTGGCGCGCCGGACCATGAGCAGCGAGGCCAGACCGAGCGAGTCGCACAGCGTCAGCCGGGCGCAGTCCAGATGCAGTCCCCGGGGCGCCGGGTCGGTGCACAGCAGGGCGCGCGCCGCCTCGGTGAGCTCGTCGGCGCTGTCCCAGTCGAGGTCGCCGGTGATGCGGATGTGCGCGTCGCCGGCGGCGTCGAGGGCCGTGTCCAGGTGGAAGAAGGTGTCGTCGGATGCGGTACTCATACGGGTGCGCCGGGTCCGGGGACGGGGGGACGGGTGTCACGCCGGCGCAGCGTGTCGCGTCCCCGGCCGAGCAGGCCGAGCGTACGGGGGAAGTCCTTGAGCTCCTCCTGGAGCAGCACCAGGGCGGGATCCAGCACGCCCGCGGGTACCCGGCGGGCCTCCAGGATATCGGCCGTCCAGTCCAGGAAGCCGGTGAACAGGTCACCGTCGTCGGTGTAGAGGGCGCAGGCGAGGAACTCCACGATGTGCATGACGTCCTCGGCGGTGCGCTCGCGCTGGGCCTCGCTGTAGGCGCGCATCGCGGGCAGCCGTTCCTCCAGCCCGGCCAGGGTGCTCCTGACCAGTTGCCGCTTGGAGCGGGTCACCAGCGTGTACTCCTGGTCGGCCAGGTGCGGCAGGTCGTCGACGCTGTGCCGCACGGCCCCTCCGGCCGGACGGGGCAGCCCGCGCTCCAGCAGGCCGGCGGCGGTCCGGGCGTCCGGGGCCCAGGCGTCGGCACCGAGCAGCCGGGCGTGCCGGCCGTCGGTCCCGAAGGCGGCGCCCCCGGCGACGACCGGGATGCCGATGGCCTGGACGGCGGTGATCGCGGTGTGCGCGGCCGGCAGCCGCAGGGGGAGCGAGGACGACAGGGCCACGGCGCTCGGCGCGGTGGTGTGCAGATGGGAGATGAGGTGCGGGGTGGGGATCTGGGCGCCCAGGAAGTCCACCCGGTGGCCGCGCAGCCGCAGGACCTCCGCCAGCAGCCGGGCCGGCAGCGCGTGCCATTCGCCGTCCACGCAGGCCACCGTCACCGTGGTCGCGGGGGTCTCCGCGGCCGGTGCCGGGACGCGGTGCGCCATGGCGGCGATGATCCGCTCGTGGATCGCGGTGGCGGAGTGCTCCTGGGCGACCGTGAAGCGGTTCTCCGCCCAGGCGCGGCCGACCTCCCGCTGGGTGTGGGCGATGACGTCCAGGAGGACGTCCTCCGCGTCGGCGCCGTCGTCCAGCGCGGTGAACACGGCCCGGGCGGCGGCGTCCTCGTCCCGGGCGCACACCGCCCGCCACAGCTCCTCACGGGCCCGCGTGAGCGTCCCGTCTCCGTGTGCGGTGGTCACATCAGTCATGCGGTGTACCTGCCCGCCGTATGGCCGTCCACAGCCGTGAGATGGGTCGTCCGGGGCGCGGTGATCGCCATCACGGCGATGTCGTCGTGCCGGTTGTCGCCGATCCACTCGGCGACGAGCATGTGGATCCGCTCGACGACGGCCTCGGCGGGCATGCCGGCGCACTCCGCGAGCGCGGCCCGCAGCCGGGCGTCGCCGAACATCACGTCGCCGAGCGGTCCGCCGCGGGCCTCGGTGACCCCGTCGGTGAACAGCAGGCAGGTCTCGCCCGGCCGCAGGTCCACCTCGGCGGTGACCGACTTCACGTCCGGCAGCGCGCCGATCAGGGTGCCGGACGTCCGCGCCTCCTCGACGGTGCCGTCCTGCCGGACGATCAGCGGCAGCGGGTGCCCGGCGCTGGTCAGCCACAGATGCGTGGTGTTGTCCTGGCGCAGCACCGAGGCCAGCACCAGGGTGGTGAACCGGGTGTGGCGGCTGTTGAGCAGCGTGCCGTTGAGCAGGCGCAGCAGATGCTGGTGGTCACCGGCCAGCGGGAGCAGCGCCTGGAGCGTGCTGCGGATCTTCCCGGTCAGCACGGCGGCCTCCAGGCCCTTGCCGCACACGTCGCCCAGCACCGCGAGGGTCTTCTCGCGGGGGGCGGCGCCGGGGTGGACGTCGTAGAAGTCCCCGCCGACGCGCTCGGTGTCCTGGGCGGCCCGGTAGCTGCCGGCGAACTCCACGCCGTGGACGCGTCGCAGCAGCGGGGGCAGCAGGTCCTCCATGAGCGTCGCCGTGATGGCGCTCTGCTCCATGTAGAGGCGGGCCGCGGACAGGGCGGCGCCCGCGCGGGCGGCGAAGACCCGCGCGAAGACCTCCTCGGAGGTGTCGAAGGCGGCGTGGTCGCCGCGCCGCAGCAGGATCAGCGCACCGGCCGGGACGCCGTGCCCCGGAAGGGGCGTGACCACGACGGACCCCACCGGTCCGGAGAAGCCGTCCGGCAGAGCCCACTCCGGCACCGCGGACGGGTCGATCCAGCGGGACGGCACGGGCGGGAAGCCCTGCAGGGCCTCCCTCAGGCCGGGGACGTCGGCGGGGTCGATCCGCAGCGTCCGGTGCTCGACCTCGCCACCGGCGCAGAGGGACAGCGGGTGGCGGCGGCCGGAGGTGGGCGAGACGAGGACGGCGGCGTCGGCCAGGTACTCGGAGGCCAGTTCGACCGCGACCTCCATGCAGCGCTCGGGGTTCAGGGAGGCCAGCAGCCGGTTGGAGGCCTCGGCGAGGAAACCGGTGCGCTCCTGCTCGTTCCTGAGGGCCGTCTCGGCGAGCTCCCGGTGGGTGACGTCGACGAGCCACCACACCACCTGGCCATGCGTGCCGGGCGTCGCGTGCGCCTCCAGCGTCCACTGCTCGTGACGGCCGCGCACCGGGCCGCCGGCGTCGTCCCCCGCGACGGCGACCCGCCGGTGGCCCTCCACGAGCCAGCCCGGCGCCACCTCGGCGAGGGGGACACCCCGGCCGGCCGCCGGGAAGAGCCGGGCGGCCTGTGCGTTGATCTCCACCAGGGCGCCGGTCGTGTCCACGACCAGAGCGGGGTAGGGTGCCCGCATCCACGCGGTACCCACGGACGACATGAGCTCCTGCCCCAGGGGCGAGGAGCCTTCCACACGCGTCATATTCGTCAGCTCCGCGTCATACGGACCTGATCACCCTTCGTTCGACGACATCACGTTCTCGTACTGCTCCCCGAGCCTCGCAGCCCACCGCTCGGCCCGTCAATCAGGCCCCGTGCGAAGCCGGATCGGGTCGGGTACCCAGCTCCGTCCGGCCGTAACGCCCGGGGGGCTCCCCAGGTGTCACCGGTACCGGAGCGGGCGGCCGGGGGCGGCCCAGGGCGACCCCGAGCAGGACCAGGGCGAGCCCTGCGCATTGCTGGAGGGTCAGGGCCTCCCCGGCGACCGCGACACCCAGCAGTACACCGGTGACCGGGTTGAGCAGCCCGATCAGGCCCACGGTCCCCACCGGCAGCCGGCGCAGCCCCGCGAACCAGGCCACGAAGGCGAGCGCGGTGGCCACCAGGCCCGTGAACGCGAAGGCGAGCAGCGCCGATCCGGAGAGCGCGGGCGGGCCGCCCTCCACCGCCGCCGCGAACGGGACCAGCAGCACGCCGCCCGCCGTGAGCTGCCAGGCGGTGGCGGCGAGGACGTCGGCGTCCGCGCTCCACCGCTTGGTCAGAATGTGGCCGAAGGCCGAGACGAGCATCGCCGCCGCCGAGGCGAGCACGCCCGGCACGCTCACCGACTCGCCGCCCGTCAGCACCATGAGGCACACCCCCGCCAGCCCCGTGGCCGCACCGGCCAGATGCGTGATCCCGGGCCGCTCGGACACCAGGGACCAGGCGATGAGCATCATGGCGAGCGGGGACGCCGCCATCACCGTGGACGCGACGCTCGTGGGCAGCAGCTGGGAGGCGGCGTACACGAGGACGAAGAACACGCTCACGTTGAGCAGGCCCAGCGTCGCCGAGCGCCCCCACCACCTCCCGCGCGGAAGTCTCCGGCACACGGCCAGCAGCACGAGTCCCGCGGGCAGCGCCCGTAGGGCCGCTCCGTACAGCGGCCGGTCGGCCGGCAGGTACGCGTGCGTGACGTAGTAGTTGGCCCCCCAGGCCACCGGCGCGATCGCGGTGATCGACACCCACCGCACATTGGCTTCCATGGAAGCCATAGTAACTTCCCAGGAAGCTATTATGGTGGTCATGGAACCCGTTGAAGCTCCGGACCGCGTGGCCCGCATCCAGGCCGAGTGGCGCCGCGAACGGCCCGACGTGGACGTCCGCCCCCAGGGCGTGATCGGCCGGCTGCACCGCCTCGCCGACCGCCTGACCGAGGAACTCGCCCTCGTCTACGGGCGGTACGGGCTCGGCGAGGGCGAGTTCGACGTGCTGTGCGCGCTGCGCCGCGCCGGGGAGCCCTACGAGCGGGCACCGGGCGAGCTCGCCGCGCACACCATGGTCACCACCGGCGCCATGACCAAGCGGATCGACCGGCTGGAGCGCGCGGGACTCGTCACCCGCCGCCGCTCCGACGACGACCAGCGGGGCCGGATCGTGGCGCTCACCGCGCCCGGCCGGGAACTGATCGACCGGGCGTTCACCGACCACATGCGCAACGAGCGGCGCCTGCTGGACCTGCTGACGCCCGCCGACGCCGAGACGCTGGAGACCCTGCTGACCACCTGGCTGTCCCGCCTCGACGCACCCGGCGGCGACACCTCCGGGACCGCCTGAGCACACCGAAGAGCCCCGGCCGCGCGTGTCGCGACCGGGGCTCTTCGCCGAACGGGTCCAGCAGGACGGATGAGGGCGCCCGCCCTCACGGGTCAGCGCTTGGCGGCCTCGGCCGCCTCCGTCTCCGTGCCGGCCCGCGCCGTGGCCAGCGTGCCGCCCGCGTTCTCCAGGTGGGCCCGGACGAACCACTGGAACTGCTCCAGGTCCCGCAGGTGCTCGATGAGCAGGTCCTCCGTGGCCGGGTCGATCTCCCCGACGACCTTGATGGCGTCCCGGATGTCCTCGATCACACCGGTGTAGACGACGTCGAGGGCACCGAGGTGCGCCAGCGCGTCCTCCCGGCCGATCGAGTAGTCGTCCCAGGTCCGCTCCTTCACCAGGGAACCCGGCGTGCCCTGCGCGACCCCGCCGAGCGCGGCGATGCGCTCCGCCGTGTCGTCGGCCATGTCACGCACCCGGTCGACCTGCGGATCGATCATCTGGTGCACGGCGATGAAGTGCGGGCCCACCACGTTCCAGTGCACGTGCTTCAGGGTGAGGTGAAGGTCGTTGAGGGCGTGCAGCCGCAGGCGCAGGACGTCGATAAGCCGCCCCGCCGCCTCGCGCTCGATGCCCGGCACCGTGTACTTGGGGGTGAGGTCCTTCGCCATGTTCGCAACTCCTCTTCGAATGGGGTGAAGTAGGAGTTCAGGTGCCCTGGTTTCGCTCTCGCAGACCTGTGACGCGCGTTTCACTCACTGATCGGACCACCGGCCGTGGACCGGTCGGGTGAGCGGCACCCGGCCGGTCCACGGCCCTCAGGCCACGCGGACCCCGACGATGCAGGTGTCGTCGTCCGTGTCGGACCTGCTGTACGTGAGCAGCCGGTCCAGCTGCTGCTCCAGCGTCGGCGGCACCGTCCGCGCGGCCACCAGAAGCTGCGTCAGCGACTCCTCCACGGACCGGTCCCGCCGTTCGATCAGGCCGTCCGTGTACATCAGCAGGGTGTCGTCGACGGCCAGCTGGACCTCCCCCTCCTCGTACATCGCCTCCGGCAGGGCGCCCAGCAGCAGACCCTTGACCAGCGGCAGCGGGCTGGCCTCGGTCCCGCGCACCAGGACGGGCGGCAGATGCCCGGCCCGGGCCCAGCGCAGCGTGTGCCGCTCCGGGTCGTACAGGGCGCACACCGCCGTCGCCGTGACACCGCCGGTCAGATGGTGGACCACCATGTTGAGCCAGGACAGCAGCTGGGCGGGCCCGGCCCCCGTCACCGCGAGGCCCCGCAGCGCGTTGCGCAGCACCACCATGCTGGTCGCGGCGTCTATGCCGTGCCCGGCCACGTCCCCCACGCACAGCAGCACCAGCCCCGACGGCAGCACGACCGCGTCGTACCAGTCGCCGCCGACCAGGTGCTGGGTCTCCGCCGGCCGGTAGCGCACCGCCACCCGCAGGCCCGGGGCGTCCAGCGGGGCCTGCGCGGGCGGCATGATCGCGTGCTGGAGCTGCAGGGCCAGCCGGTTGCGCTCACTGGCCTGCTGCTCGGAGTGGGCGAGCTGGTCCCGTGTGGCGGCCAGTGCCACCTCCGTCCAGTGGTGCGCGGAGATGTCCTGGTAGGCGCCCCGGACGACGAACAGCCGGCCGTCGGTGTCCAGCTCCGGCTCGGCCACCACACGGATGTGCCGGGTCACTCCGTCGGGGCGCTGGAGCCGGAAGGCCGCCGAGGCGGGCCGCCGGTGGTGCAGCAGCGTGCGCAGGAACCGCCCGATGGGCACCGCGTCGTCCGGGTGGGCGTGCGCCGGCAGGTTCTCCAACGGGATCGGGCCGTCGGACGGCGGCTTGCCGTACAGGTCGTACAGCTGCACGTTCCAGGTGATCTCACCGGTCAGCAGGTTCTCCTCGAACCCGCCGATCCGGCCGAGGCGCTGCGCGTGCTGGAGAAGGCTCGCCAGCCGTGCCGTCTCGTCCTCCATGCGCCAGATCAGCAGGACACAGCCGCCGTGCCGGCTCGCGTGGATGTCCGCGACCGCAGCCAGCGGCACTTCGTCCACCAGCGCGGTCAGCCGCATACGCCGGGCCTGGAACGGCTCACCCGTGGCGTAGACCCGCTCGACCTGATCGAAGAGCTCGCTCTCCCCGGCGGCCATCGGATACGCCTCCAGCAGCAGCGCACCGCTGACGACGCTCCGGGGACGGCCGCTCGGGTCCAGGAAACGGCTGTTGACGTGGTGGATGCGGAAGTCGACCAGCTCCCCGTCCGCGTCCAGATACGGCAGCAGCACCAGCGCCGGATCGTGCAGGCCGTCGGCCAGGTCCATCAGCTCGGCCACGTCCGGCAGCACCACCGGACGCCACTCGTCGCCCGCCCGGGGCGGCGCCGACGTCTCCAGCGTGTGCGCGCACAGCTCGGCCAGCGCCTCCACCTGACGGACGATCTGCGGGGACTGCGGCTCGATCGGCGCCGGCCACACGATCTCCAGCACGCCGTGGATGCGGCCGCCCGTGCCCGCCGGTACGGCCGCCCGGCCGCCGTCCGGATGGAGGTGCTGCCCGATGGAGGGCAGCTGGGTGTCGGACAGACAGCCGATCCAGTGCCCCGAACGCTCACCCAGCCCGCGCCTCGCCACGGTCACCACCCCCGGCGGGACGTACCGCCAGCGGCCCGCCTCCGCCGCCGAGAACCCGGCGCTGCCCGCCAGGGTCAGCGAGCCGTCGGAGCCCAGCGCCCAGATGGCCACGGCCTCCGCGCCGATCGGCCGCAGGGCGTGCTCCATCAGGGACTCGGCCACGGCCTGCGTGTCGTGGGCGGCCAGCGCGCCGCTCTCGGCGGCCCTGAGCCGCACCGCGGAGGACGCGTCGGCGTCCTCGGAGCCGCCGGTCGTGCTCGCGAGGAACGCGCTGGTCACCTCCGCGACCCGGTCCCGTGCCGCCTGGTTGATGACCTCGACGGCGAACTCCAGCGGGGACATGCCCGCCTGCTCGGTCAGCTCGGCGAGCTGGCGGGCCGCCTGCGCGGGACCGCAGCCCAGCCGCTCCACGAGGATGCCCTTGGCCAGCTCGATCAGGGCCCGCCCGTCCGCCTCGGCGTGCGCCTCCTGCACCTCCTTGCGCAGCCGCTCCACGGTCGCCGCGAGTCTGCCGACGGGGGAGCGCTGTACATCGGCGTCCCCGGCCGGCATCCCGACCTCCGCGAAGTCGTCACGGTCGGGGAAGGCCACGGTGCCGTACCCCTCGTCGGGCAGCAGCTCGCCGCCGGGAGCGCCGGTGGGCTCCGGCTCGGTCGGCTGAAGATGATGGCTCACGGTGGACCTGTTCGTCGGCGATGACGTCCGGGGACGCCGGGCGGTCGGCGGTGTGTGCGGCGGTGGAACCCCCTGTCACGGCGACAGCCAGCGCTGGACGCGGCTGATGAGGTCGTTGGTGTCGACGGGCTTGGTGACGTAGTCGTTCGCCCCGGAGGCCAGGCTCTTCTCCTGGTCGCCCGGCATCGCCTTGGCGGTGACGGCGATGATCGGCAGATCCGCGTACTGGGGCATCGCACGGATCTCCGCGGTGGCCGCGTAGCCGTCCATCTCCGGCATCATCACGTCCATCAGGACCAGCGAGACGTCCGGATGGGCGAGGAGCGTCTCGATGCCCCGGCGGCCGTTGTCGGCGTGCAGGACCTGGAAGCCGTGCAGCTCCAGCGCCCCGCTGAGCGCGAACAGGTTGCGTGCGTCGTCGTCCACCACCAGCACGGTACGGCCCGCGAAGGCGCTGTCGACGACCTGGGCGATGGCGCGCTGCGGCTCCTCGGTACGGACCAGCTGGAGCACGTCCCCCGGCTCCTCGGCGGACAGGTGCAGGGTGATGCGTTCGCGCAGCTCGTCCAGGCTGGAGAGGAAGTCCAGCGGCCGGCCGCTGGCCCGGGAGCGCAGCGCCTGCTCCTGCGCCTGGTCCACGTGGTGGCCGGTGTGCACCAGCACCGGCACGCTGGTCAGCGCCGAGTCGCCCTCCATGGCCTGCAGCAGCCGCGCGCCCTCCTCGTCGGCCATGCCGAGCTCGAGGACGACGCAGTGGCAGGGCTCGGCGGCCAGGGTGCTCGCCGCCTCCTGCGCCCCGACGGCCGTGATGATGTCGATCGCGCCGAGCCGGTCGTCGGCGTCCGTCGCGATGTCCGCGACGGCGCGCTCGGCGACCAGGGTGAGCAGGCCGCGGGTGCGGCCCTCGACGACGAGCAGCCGGCGTCTGCGCTGCTCGGGTGCCTTCACGGACGACGTCTCCGACGCCGAGGCGGACGGCAGCTCGGCCATCTCGGCCTGCTGCTCCACGGCCCGGCCCGTGCCGTCGAGCATCCCCTCGAAGTCGGCCCGCGCCACCGGCAGGTAGAGGGTGAACGTGCTGCCCTGACCGGGGGTGGACTCCACCGTGACCGCACCGCCCAGCAGCTGGGCGATCTCCCGGGTGATCGACAGGCCGAGGCCGGTACCGCCGTACTTGCGGCTGGTGGTGCCGTCCGCCTGCTGGAACGCCCCGAAGATCGTCTCCAGCTGCTGCTTGGGGATGCCGATGCCGGTGTCCTTGACCCGGAACGCCACGACGGGACCGCCCCGCAGGACGCTCATCGGCACCTCACGGTCCGCGGCCGGCTCGATGCGCAGCTCGACGCAGCCCTGCTCGGTGAACTTCACCGCGTTGGACAGCAGGTTGCGCAGCACCTGCCGCAGCCGGGAGCCGTCGGTGAGCAGGTCGGCCGGTGTGCCCGTGGCGGTCGCCACCGTGAACTCCAGGCTCTTCTGCGTCGTCATCGGGCGGAACGTCGCCTCGACGTACTCCAGCAGCTCGCGCAGCGGAACCTGCTCGGGAGTGACGTCCATCTTGCCCGCCTCGACCTTCGACAGGTCGAGGATGTCGTTGATCAGCTGGAGCAGGTCCGACCCGGCGGAGTGGATGATGCCCGCGTACTCCACCTGCTTCGGCGTGAGGTTGCGCGAGGGGTTCTGCGCCAGCAGCTGGGCGAGGATCAGGAGGCTGTTGAGCGGGGTGCGCAGCTCGTGGCTCATGTTCGCCAGGAACTCCGACTTGTACTTGGAGGCCAGCGCCAGCTCCTGCGCGCGGGTCTCCAGTTCCTGCCGGGCCTGCTCGATCTGCAGGTTCTTCGCCTCGATGTCGCGGTTCTGCGAGGCCAGCAGGGACGCCTTCTCCTCCAGCTCCGCGTTGGAGCGCTGGAGTTCGTCCTGCTGCACCTGCAGCTCCTCGGAGCGCTCCTGGAGCTCGGCGGTCAGGCGCTGCGACTCCTCCAGCAGCTCGTCGGTGCGCGCGTTGGCCACGATGGTGTTCAGGTTGACGCCGATGGTCGGCATGAGCTGGGCCAGGAAGTCCTGGTGGATCTGGGTGAAGCGGGTGACCGAGGCCAGCTCGATCACGCCCAGGACCTGGTCCTCGACCACGATGGGCAGGACCACCAGGGCACGCGGGGCCGTCTGCCCGAGGCCGGAGGAGATGGTCACGTAGTCCTCCGGCAGCTCCTCGACGCTGACCGTACGGCGGTTGCGCGCGGCCTGCCCGAGCAGTGAGCGGCCCACCCGGATGCGCTCCGGCCGGTCGGTGGCGTCGGGGTAGCCGTACGACCCCACGAGCCGCAGCTCCGGGCCGCGGTCGCCGTCCTCGGCCGCGTAGAAGGCCCCGTACTGCGCGGACACCAGCGGGGCGAGCTCGTCCATGATGAGCTCGGCGACGACCGGCAGGTCCCGGTGGCCCTGCATCAGGCCGGAGATCCGGGCCAGGTTGGTCTTGAGCCAGTCCTGCTCCTGGTTGGCGCGCGTGGTCTCCCGCAGCGAGCCCACCATGGAGTTGATGTTGTCCTTCAGCTCGGCGACCTCGCCGGACGCCTCCACGGTGATCGAGCGGGTCAGGTCGCCCTCGGCGACCGCGCTGGCCACCTCGGCGATGGCCCGGACCTGGCGGGTGAGGTTGCCGGCCAGCTCGTTGACGTTCTCCGTCAGCCGCTTCCAGGTGCCCTCGACGCCCTCGACCTCCGCCTGGCCGCCGAGCCGGCCCTCACTGCCGACCTCGCGGGCGACGCGGGTGACCTCGGCGGCGAACGACGACAGCTGGTCGACCATCGTGTTGATGGTGGTCTTCAGCTCCAGGATCTCGCCGCGGGCGTCCACGTCGATCTTCTTCGACAGGTCGCCGTTGGCCACCGCCGTCGTCACCAGGGCGATGTTGCGGACCTGACCGGTCAGGTTGTTGGCCATGGAGTTGACGTTGTCGGTGAGGTCCTTCCAGGTGCCCGCCACGTTCGGCACGTGCGCCTGGCCGCCGAGGCGCCCCTCGGTGCCCACCTCGCGGGCGACACGGGTGACCTCGTCGGCGAACGCGGACAGCGTGTCGACCATCGTGTTGATGACGTCCGCGAGAGCCGCGACCTCGCCCTTGGCCTCGACGGTGATCTTCTGCGACAGGTCGCCGCGCGCGACGGCGGTGGCGACCTTGGCGATCGAGCGGACCTGACCGGTCAGGTTGGACGCCATCACGTTGACGTTGTCGGTGAGGTCCTTCCAGGTGCCCGACACGCCCCGGACGATGGCCTGCCCGCCCAGGTTGCCCTCGGTGCCCACCTCGCGGGCGACACGGGTGACCTCGTCGGCGAACCCGGAGAGCTGGTCGACCATCGTGTTGATGGTGGTCTTGAGCTCCAGGATCTCGCCGCGCGCGTCCACGGTGATCTTCTGGGAGAGGTCGCCCTGCGCGACCGCCGTGGCGACCTGGGCGACGTTGCGGACCTGCGCGGTGAGGTTGCCCGCCATGAAGTTCACGGAGTCCGTGAGGTCCCGCCAGGTGCCCTTGACGCCCTTGACGTCCGCCTGCCCGCCGAGGCGCCCCTCGGTACCGACCTCGCGGGCGACGCGGGTGACCTCGTCACCGAAGGCGGAGAGCTGGTCGACCATCGTGTTGATGGTGTTCTTCAGCTGGAGGATCTCGCCGCGCGCGTCCACGGTGATCTTCTGGGAGAGGTCGCCCTGCGCGACCGCGGTGGTCACCTGGGCGATGTTGCGGACCTGGGACGTCAGGTTGCCCGCCATGAAGTTGACCGAGTCCGTCAGGTCACGCCACACACCGCCGACGCCGGGCACCTGGGCCTGGCCGCCGAGCCGGCCCTCGCTGCCGACCTCGCGGGCGACGCGGGTGACCTCGTCGGCGAACGCGGAGAGCTGGTCGACCATCGTGTTGACGGTCTCCTTCAGCTGCAGGATCTCGCCCCGCGCGGGCACGTCGACCTTCTGCGACAGATCACCCTTGGCGACCGCCGTGGCGACCTGCGCGATGTCCCGCACCTGGGTGGTGAGGTTGCCCGCCATGGCGTTGACGGAGTCGGTCAGATCCGCCCAGGTGCCCGAGACGCCCGGCACCTCCGCCTGGCCGCCCAGGGTGCCTTCGGTGCCGACCTCGCGCGCCACCCGGGTCACCTCGGAGGTGAACACGGACAGCTGGTCGACCATGCCGTTGAAGACATCGGCGATGTCCCCGAGCAGGCCTTCGCCGTCGGACGGCAGCCGGGTGCCGAAATCGCCGTCTCGTACGGCGGTCAGACCGGCCAGCAGCTGCCGCAGCTCCTGCTCGCCCAGGGCCCCGTCGACGGCCTCGGTCGTCTTGCTCGTCATGCGCACCCTCGTTCCGCTCCCCAAGAGCCCCCGCGTCGAGGACTCGGAACCGCGCCGGCCCCGTCGGAGGGCCTGGTCACCGACCGGTTTCCGCAGTTCACGGGGGCCGGCCGGATGAAAAGATCCGGTGAAGGCTAACTCAGTTGCCGGGTGACAACAAAAGCCGTCCACCTCTGTTCCCGCGGGCCGGGATCGATGGCCGCAAAGAGGTGTGAAAACCGGGGAGCGCGGTACACGGGAGAATTTGCCACGGGGAGTCCGCGGACGTATGAGGTTTCCCAGGGCGGGCAGGCCCCGGGAAACCACAAGAGGCTGTGGTCCCAACCTCTCGGCCGTCCGAGTAGCCCGCTGGGACGCACCTCACACAGTGCGCGCGCCCCGGGGTGCGGACGCGCGCGTGGGCCTCACCCCTTGACGGCGCCCGAGGTCAGACCCTGGACGATGTGGCGGCTGGCGAAGGCGAACAGCAGCATGGTCGGCAGGATCGTGAGCACCGCCGCCGCGGACATCGAGCCCCAGTCGATGTTGAAGCTGGAGATGAACCCGTTCAGCGCCGTCGGCACCGTCTTGTTCGCGTCGCTGTTCATCAGCGTCACCGACAGGAAGAGCTCGTTCCAGCAATTGACGAAGTTGAAGATGAACGCGGCGATGATCCCCGGCCGCATCACCGGCAGCAGCACCCGGAACAGCGCCGAGAACCGGGACAGGCCGTCGATCATGGCGGCCTCCTCCAGGGCGTCCGGGATGTTCTCGAAGAACCCCCGCAGCATCACCGTGCAGAACGGGACGCACACCGCGATGTAGACGAGGATCAGCCCGAAGCGGTTGTCGACCAGGCGCAGGTCCGTCATCAGCAGGTAGAGCGGCCCCAGGGCGATGAACGACGGGATCATCTGGGTGACCAGCGCCGCCATCAGCAGCGCCGACTTGGTGCGGAACTCGAAGCGGGCCAGCACGTAGGCCGAGAGCATGGAGATCGCCGTCGCGGTCGCCCCGGCCACCAGGGACACGATCAGGCTGTTGGTGAGGTACGTCCCGAAGTCGGCGGTGCCGAACAGACCGCTGTAGTTCTCCAGCGAGAAGTGCTCGGGCCAGTAGGCCAGCGGGAAACGGAAGATGTCGCCGGGCGCCTTCAGCGAGGTGACGGTGATCCAGTACAGCGGGAAGACGGTGAAGAGCAGCCACCCGCCGAGGAAGACGAACTTGACGGCCCGGCCGGCCGTGGACTCCTTGCCGATCACGGCCTCGCCCCCTTCTTCTCCCGCGTGGCCATGAGGAAGAACACCGCGAACACCAGCAGCGCGGCCACCACGAGGAGGCCGAGCGCGGAGGCCCTGCCGTAGTCGCCCTGCTGAGTGATCCTGATCATCCACGTCGTCACGATGTGCGTCTCGTTGTTCGGCCCGCCGCCGGTCATGCCGAAGATCAGGTCCGGGAAGTTGAAGATCCAGATCACCCGGAGCAGCACGGTCAGCGCCAGCGTGGTGCGGATGTAGGGGATGGTGATCCGGAACAGCGTGCGGGCCTTGCCGGCGCCGTCCAGCGCGGCCGCCTCGTACAGCTCGTCGGGGATCGACTGGAGCGCGGCGAGGATCATGATCGCGAAGAAGGTGACGCCGTACCAGACGTTGGCGACGAGCACGGCCACCATCGCCGTGTCCGGATCCGCGAGCCAGGCGATCGGCTCGTCGATCAGACCGGCCCTCTGCAGCAGGTCGTTCACGACACCGAACTCGCTGTTGAACATCCAGCGGAACAGGATGCCGATGAGGAATCCGGAGATCGCCCAGGGGAAGAAGATCAGCGCCTGGTACAGGCCGCGGAAGGGGAAGCGGCGGCGCAGCCACAGCGCGAGCGCGAAACCGATCACCAGCTGCGGCACGATCGAGCCGACCACCCAGACCGCGGTGTTGCCGAGGACGGTCCCCCAGGCGGGGTCGGCGAAGACGTCGCCGAAGTTCCTCAGCCCGACCCACGAGGTGTCGGTGAGGTCGGTCAGCTTCCAGTTGCGGAAGGCCATCTGCCCGCCCGCGACCATGGGGTAGTAGGTGAAGACCGCCACGAACAGGGCGGCGGGCGCCATGTAGGCGGCGATGGCGAGGCCGCGCCGCGTGGTGAACTCCTGCTTGCGGCGGCCCCCGCGGGGGAGACCTCCCCTGCGGGAGGCCGCCCCCTCGGACTGCGCCGCGGTCTTCGACGGCGTGGTGGACGTGACCGGCATGTCTACTGCTCCTGCTGCCACTTCTCGGTCCAGAACGCGTCCCAGCCCGCCAGCAGCTCCTTGGGCGAGGTCTTGCCGAGGACCAGCTTCTGCACGTCGGCGTCCGCCTTCTGCTGCCACTCGGCCCACCAGCTCACGCCGCGCGGCTGGGTGACGACGAGGTACTTGTCCGGCTGCTCGGTCATGGTGACGTAGCTCGCCCAGGGGCCGGACTTGTAGAAGGGATCACTGGTCGCCGCCTTGAGGATGGGCACCAGGCTGTTCTTCTTGGTGAACGACGTCGACGCCTCGCCCTGGGACAGGAACTGGACCAGCTTCACGGCCTCGGCCTTGTGGCCGCTGCCCTTGGCCACACCCCAGCCGGCGGTGGCCAGCGGCTGCACCGTCTTGCCGCCGGGGCCCGACACCAGCGGCGCGGTGCCCCACTGGTCCTCGGAGATCGACTTCGACTCCGACACCGTGGCGATCACCTCCGGGTCCTGGAGCAGGAACGCCGTCGAGCCGTTGGAGAACGCCTCGACCATCTCCGGATAGCCCCAGGAGACGGACGACTTGGGGGACGCCTGCCTGAACAGCTTCAGGTAGTTCTCGATCGCGTCCTCGGCCTCGGGGGCGGCGAAGATCGTACGCCCGTCCTTGAGCTTGAAACCGTTCGCCGGGTCCACCTCGTCCGCGAGGTACGCCTCGATGGCGGCGGTCGCGTTGCTGTTGGAGTTGGCGCCGCCCCGGAAGGCGTAGCCGTAGCGCCGCGCGGACGGGTCGTGGACGGCCGACGCCTGCTCCAGCAGCTCCTCCCAGGTGGCCGGCGGCTTGTCGAAGCCCGCCTTCTCGATGAGGTCGGTGCGGTAGAAGAGACTCAGGCCGTAGAAGCCGTACGGGACGAAGTACGTCCTGCCCTTGGCGTCCTTGGAGGCGTTGACGGCGTTCTCCGTCATCGCCTCCCAGCCCTTCCAGCCGTCGAGGTCCTTCTTCATGTCGTACAGCCAGCCGTTGTTCGACCAGGGTCCGACGGTGATGTCCCGGACCTCCAGGACGTCCACGCCGCTGCCCGACTGCAGCATCTGCTGGAGCTTCTGGTCGGCCTGCTCGGTGGGCGGGGAGACCAGGTTGACCTTGATCTTGGGGTTCTGCCGCTCGAAGTCGGCTATGAGGTCCTTCAGCAGAGCGGTGCGAGTCGGGTTCGTCAGGCTCTCGACCATGTTGAGCGTGACCGTTCCGCTCGCGTCCGGGCTCATCGTGGAGCAGCCGGTCAGGAGCAGCGCCGTGGCGGTGCCGAGCGCGAGAACCGCCGTCCTTCTTCTCATCGTGCTGACCTCTTCCCTGTGTTCTCTCGTGCCCATGCGCCGAGGACGGGGACGCATTCCTCGGCGAAGTACTCGTAGTCGGCCGCGGTGTTGTAGACGTGGGCGGACAGCCGCAGGAAGCCGGCGCCGCCGAAGCTGGTGAAGGCCGCCTCCACGCCCAGCTCGCCGGCCACCCGGTCGCGCAGGGCGTCGGCCTGGAGCCGGTCGGCGGCGAGGCCGGCCGGCAGCCGCACCAGACGCATGCCGGGGACGGGCATGCCGACGTCGACGCGGGTGTCCGCGCCGGCCGTCCCGGCGAACGCGGCGCCGATCACCCCGGCGCCGTAGTCGGCCAGTTCGTCCATGTACCGGCGGGCGGCCGGCCAGCCCCAGGTGCGCTCCACGAAGTCCAGGGCCGCCGGCGCCGCCAGGTAGGCGGTGGCGTCGATCGTGCCCTGCTGGTCGAAGCGGTCCGGGAAGGGCTCGGCCGCCGCCCAGGAGTCGATGAGGGGGTACAGCCGCTCGCGCAGCGGGCCCCGCGCCACCAGGGCCGCGGTGCCGCGCGGGGCGCAGCCCCACTTGTGCAGGTTGCCGGTCCAGAAGTCGTACGTCGCACCGGCGAGCGGCGCGTCGAGGAGACCGGGCGCGTGGGCACCGTCCACGAGGACGGGGATGCCGCGCCGCCGGGCCTCGGCGCCGATGCGCTCGACCGGCAGCAGCCGCGCGGTCGCCGAGGTGATCTGGTCGACGACCACGAGCTGGGTGGCGTCGGTGAACTCGGCGGTGACGGCCTCGTACGCCTGCTCCTCGTCCGCGTCGAGCGGCACATGGGCGGTGCGCACCCGGCCGCCGTGGCGGCGGGCCAGCCGCTCGGCCCCCATCGTCACGGCCCCGTAGCCGTGGTCGGTGACGACGATCTCCCCGCCGGGGCGCAGCGTCAGCGCGGCGAAGACGACGCTCGCGCCGGCGCTGGCGTTCGGGACGAGGGCGAGGTCGCCGGCGTCGACGCGCAGGAACGCGGCGAGCCGCACGCGGGTGGCGGCGAGCCGCTCCGGAAGGGCCGGGAACCACACCACGGGTGAGCGTTCCATCTCCACGCGCAGCAGTTCCTGGCGCTCCTGGGCCACCAGAGGGACGGCTCCGAAGGAGCCGTGGTTCAGGTGTCTGAGGTCGGGGTCCAGGGACCACGCCCGGTCGGCGGGCGTGCCGTCGGCCAGCAGGAGGGGGCGTGGTGCGGTGGTCACCTCGGTCTCGCTCACAGGTCTCCACATCGGGGCAGGGCGGTCCTGCGGAGGGTCAGGGTCCGCCGGACACATCTGATGACTCGGCATCCTGCACACCTTCAGGGGGGGATACAAGAGGTCGTACCGTGAAAGTCATCAGATGACTTCCGGGTGATACGCGGCCGGAACATCGGAAACTCGCTAGAGTGCTCCGCGGGGGCGGCGGCGTGAGCGCCGGCCCGTACGGGGAGGAAGAGGGGACGGATGTCCGCAGTCGAGAAGGCCTTCCACGGCCTACGGCACATGATCGGGACGGGGCGTCTCGGTCCCGGCGAGCGCATCCCGCCCGAGGGCGACCTCTGCGAGGAGCTGGGCGTCTCACGGGGGTCGCTGCGCGAGGCCGTCCGTATGCTCGCCGCCCTCGGCGTCATCGAGCCCCGGCACGGCTCGGGCACCTACGTCTCCCAGCTGAGACCCGAGGACGTCATCGGCAGCCTCTCCCTGACCCTCGAACTGCTGCCGCTCTCCGGCCTGTTGGAGGTCTACGAGATCCGGCGCGTCCTGGAGGCCCATGTGGCCGCCCAGGCGGCGGCGCGCTGCACCCCGGAGAACATCCGCACCCTGTTCTCCCTGATCGACGCCATGGAGGCCACGAGCGACCCGGCCGAGGCCTCCGAACTGGACCACCGCTTCCACGCGGAGATCGCCCGGGTGGGCGGCAACCCCACCCTGGCGACCCTCCTCGCCGTCTTCCGCGCCCGCAGCCGCAAGTACCAGGTCTTCACCCTGCCCGAGGGGCCCGAGCTGCGCCGGAAGAGCGACGACGACCACCGCGTCCTGGCCACCGCCATCGCCGACCACGACCCGGTCGCCGCGGCGGGCGCGGCCCAGGCCCATGTCGCCCAGACGGAACGCTGGCTGCGCGCCTTCATGCCGCCGATCGAGGAGGCCGGGGCCGCGGACTGACGGCCCCGGTCAGGCGTGCTCGGCGCCGGCGAAGTCGGGGGCTCGGTGGACGGCGGGCCGGGGTGCGCCCCGGTGTCGGCCGGCTCCGGTGGCCCGGTAAATCGAACACATGATTGAATTTGGTCATGCGTACGTTTCCAGACGACCTCACCCGGGCCCAGCAGGAGTGGAGCGCCACCTACCGGCAGCTCGCCGAGCGGCCCGGCCGCACCGAACTGCGCCGGCGTCTGTACCGGCTGTCGGCCGAGGTGTTCTTCCACCCCTACTGGCAGCACCGGCGGCCCGGTCCGGGCGCGTGGTGGGAGCTGCGGCGGCTGGGCCGTGCGGGCGGCCGGGTCGCCCGATGACACGCTGGAGTGCGGGGCCGGACGTCCCGGATGATCCTGAGGACATGGCCGGAACCCCGCGTGTGACCGTGCATCCGCCGTCGCCCACCGGCGGCCGGCGCGTGCGCGTCGACGGCGAGATCCTCGGGCTGGCCCACAACCTCGCCGACGTCGCCGAGTTCCTGCGCCGCGCGGGACTGGAGATCGACCCGTCCGACGTGGCGCTGGCGTCCTGGATCGACTGGCGTGGCGGCGGGCCCGAGCGCTGGGGTCACGAGAGCGACGGCTGACCCCGGGAACGGGCCCGGATTCCTCGTGCACGGCTATGGGAACTTCAAGGGCGCGTCGTTACCCTCCGCGCATGATTCCCACGGTGGTCTGGGGCACAGGCAACGTCGGGCGCGCGGCCATCCGGGCGGTGGCGGCGCACCCGGCGCTCGACCTGGTGGCCGTGCTGGTGTCGAACCCCGCCAAGGCCGGCAGGGACGCGGGCGAGCTGAGCGGGCTCGGCCGGCCCCTCGGCGTGGCGGCGACCGACGACGTGCGAGGGGTGCTGGGGGCCCGCCCGCGGGCGGTCGTCTACGCGGCCTCCGGTGACGTACGGCCCGACGGCGCGATCGAGGACGTCGCCCGCGCCCTGCGCGCCGGAGCGGTGGTCGTCACCCCCTCCCTGTACGGCATGCACGACCCCACCGGCGCGCCCGGCGGGATCCGCGACGTCCTCGCGGAGGCCGCCCAGGCCGGCGGCGGCTCGCTGTTCGTCTCGGGCGTCGACCCCGGCTGGGCCAACGACGTCCTCCCGCTGCTGGTCAGCGGACTCGGTTCGCAGATCGACGTCCTGCGCTGCCAGGAGATCTTCGACTACTCCACGTACGACCAGGAGGACGCCGTCCGCGACCTGATCGGCATGGGTCGTCCGCTCGATCACCAGCCGCCGATGCTCGCCGAGGGCATCCCCACGATGATCTGGGGCGGGCAGCTGCGGATGATGGCCCGCGCCCTGGGCGCCGAACTCGACGGCGTCGACGAGACGCTGGAACGCCGCCCGCTCCAGCAGACCGTACACACCGCCACGATGGGGGAGTTCCGGGCCGGCACCCAGGGGGCGGTGCGCCTGGAGGTCCGGGGCATGGTGGCGGGCGAGCCCCGCATCGTCGTCGAGCACGTCACCCGCGTCCACCCCTCCTGCGCGCCGGACTGGCCCGCGCCGCCGGACGGCGGAGCCGGTGCCCACCGGGTGATCGTCGAGGGCCGCCCGCGCATCGAGGTGACGGTCGAGGCGACCGACGAGGGGGAGAACAGGGCGGCCGGCGGGAACGCGACGGCGGCCGGGCGCCTGGTGAACGCCGTCGACTGGCTGGCCGAGGCCGGACCGGGCCTCTACGACGCACTCGACGTCCCGCTGCGCCCCGCCGTGGGGCGACTCGGAAAGAGGTGATCATGCGGATCGACATCCCCGAGGGCGCCGACCCCATCCCGTACGTGTGGGGCGACCTCGTACCGGAGATCGGCCGGGCCGCCGGCGCCTTCTCCCTGGCCGTCTACGAGCACACGACCATCGGACTGCGCGAGTTCGAGGCCGCCCGGCTGCGGATCGCGCAGATCAACGGCTGCGTGTTCTGCCTGGACTGGCGCACCGAACGCGCAGGGCAGAAGGTCGAGGACGGGTTCCTGGACGCGGTCGCCCATTGGCGCACGACCGACGCCTTCGACGAACGCACCCGGATGGCCGCCGAGTACGCCGAGCGCTACGCCACCGACCACCACCGTCTGGACGACGCGTTCTGGGAGCGGATGAAGGCGCACTACAGCCAGGCGGAGATCGTGGAGCTGAGCATGAGCATCGGTTCGTGGCTGGCGTTCGGGCGGCTCAACCACGTGCTGGGCATCGACAGCGTGTGTGTCCTGCCGACGGCGCGCGGCGCCTGACGAGCGGGCCGGGGCCCGGCGGTCCCGGCCCGCCGCGCGGGGAGCGAGCCCGACGCGGACGCGGTCAGAAGTCGTCCGCGATGATCCTCTCGATGTTGCGCTCGGCGAGCGCGGTGATCGTGACGAACGGGTTCACGCTCACGTTGCCCGGGATCAGCGACCCGTCCATCACGTACAGCCCCGCATACCCGTGCAGCCGCCCGTGGTTGTCCGTCGCCTTGTCGAGTACCACTCCGCCCAGCGGGTGGTACGTGAGGTGGTCGCCCCAGATCTTGTAGGTGCTGAACAGATCCGTGCGGTAGATTGTCCCCTCCTTGGCGTTGATCCTGTCGAAGATCGTCTTCGCCATGGCGATCGACGGCTGCTTCCACGCGGTCTGCCAGTCGAGCTCCACCCTCCCCGCCGAGGCGTTCCAGGTGAAGCGGGCGCGATGCGGGTTGTTCGTGATGGACAGGTAGAAGGACGCCCAGGTCTCGATGCCGGTCGGCAGGGGCGCCACTTCCGCGAACGCGCCGCCCGCCGCCCAGTTGTCGATGCCCGCCGTCGGGATCGACGACTGGAGCGCCCCGGTCGGGTCCCACAGGTGGTTGGCGCGGCCGCACATGACGTTGCCGTTCTCGCCCCAGCCTCTGCCGACCTCGTCGTTGAGGCCGGGCAGCGCGCCGGTCGCCTTGAGACGGACGAGTAGTTTGCTGGTGCCGACGCTGCCGGCCGCGAAGAACACCCGCCGCGCCCGTACCGTCTTCGTGGCGGTGACGTTCCCGCTCGTGTCCAGCTGCTCCACGGTGACCGAGTAGCCGCCGGTGGCGGGCGTCACCGAGGTCACCCGGTGCAGCGGGGAGATGGTGACCCGTCCGGTGGCGCGGGCCTGCGCCAGATAGGTCTTGGGCAGGGACTTCTTGCCGTGGTTGTTGCCGTACAGGATCTCGCCGGCGAGCGCCGACCTGGGCACCGACCCCTCGGCCTCCCGCTTCATGTAGTCCCAGTCGTAGACGTTGGGCACGAACACGAAGCGGAACCCGGACCGCTGGGCGTGTTCGCGGCCCACGCGCGCGTACGTGTACGCCTCCGTCGCGTCGAACCAGGCCGGGTCGACACTCGCCACGCCGAGGGTGCTGTTGGCCCGCGGGTAGTACACGTCGTACATCTCGTCGGCGTCGACCGACGGGAGGACCGCGGGGAAGCGGCCGCGCTCGGGAGTCACCGCCATACCGCCGTTGACGAGGGAGCCGCCACCGACCCCGCGCCCCTGGTACACCACGATGCCGCCCATCTCCTCGGCGTCGAGGATGCCCGTGTACCGGGGCACGTCCCGGTCGAGCGGGAAACCGAGGAAATTGCTCAGCGGCTGCTTGGTGCGGGTGCGCAGCCAGAAGGAACGGTGGTCGGGGCTGGTGGTGTTGGCGAAGATCTTGCCGTCGGCCCCCGGGGTGTCCCACGCCATGCCCATCTCCACCACGTGGACGTCGACGCCGGCCTGTGCGAGCCGGAGCGCGGTGACGGACCCTCCGTATCCGCTGCCGACGACGAGTGCGGTGACCTGGGCGCCGGGTTCGATCAGTGCCTCCCGGGAGGAGGCGGCGGCCGGGGGAAGGTCGAGCGCGCCCAAGGTCGCGGCGCCAAGGATAGAACCTGTTCCAGCGATGAAATGGCGGCGGGAAAGACTTCTTCCTCCCACGTGGCCCACTCTTCCAGAGTCCATGCAGTTCCCCTTCCTCGCGCTGAACGGAAACGAGTTCTACTGAGGGCTCTGAAAGAAGTCACGAGAAACCTCCGGGTAACTTGACGGATGTTCAGGAATCGCCGCGAAGCTCCGCACCGGAGACGCACCGTCGGCGCACACGTCCCGCCGTCGCCGGGCCCGGAGCGCCGCCGC
The DNA here is from genome assembly GCF_040645135.1 of Streptomyces sp. NPDC046859. Lineage (NCBI taxonomy): Bacteria > Bacillati > Actinomycetota > Actinomycetes > Kitasatosporales > Streptomycetaceae > Streptomyces > Streptomyces sp. NPDC046859. Next base: position 71,792 of record NZ_JBEYXR010000016.1, on the reverse strand, counting down.
TGCGGCCGTCGTGGGACCGTGAACGGACGACTCCACCCCTGACCGACGAGCACGCCGAGGAGAGCCGACGGTGAGTCCCGCCGACGCCATGTCCATCGTCCCGATGACGCCCGCGCACGCGGACGAGGTCCTGACGATCTATCAACTCGGTATCGACGAGGGGCAGTCCACCTTCGAGACGGCCGCCCCCGGCTGGGCGGCCTTCGACTCCGTCAAACTCCCCGAGCACCGGTTCGTCGCCCTGGACGCCACCGGCAGGGTGCTGGGGTGGGTGGCGGTGATCCGGGTCTCCGACCGGTGCGCCTACGCCGGAGTCGTCGACCACTCCGTCTACGTGCACCCCGCCGCCCGCGGCCGGGGCGTCGGCGGCGCCCTGCTCGACGCCCTCATCGCCTCCACGGAGGCCGCGGGGATCTGGACCATCCAGTCCGGCGTCTTCCCCGAGAACACCGCGAGTCTGGCCCTGCACCGCAAGGCCGGCTTCCGGGTGATCGGCACCCGCGAACGCATCGGCCGGCACCGCGGCGTGTGGCGGGACGTCGCGCTGATCGAACGCCGCAGCCCCGTGGTCGGGTGAGCCGCGCGTCGGCGGGCGCGTTGGGCCGATCGGGCCGGTCCCGGCGCGCCTCGGCCGTACGGGCGGGTGGGCGTGCAGGATCGGTGCGGGGGCGGCCACCTGACGGGCCGCCCCCGCACCCCCACCACGAGGTCCGGCCATGACACTGCCCGCCCGCACACCGGTGGCCCGGTGAAGCCCGACGGCGGGCGGTACGGCGAGGCCGTCTTCCCGCCCGAACAGCAGGGCGAGGGGGAGCGCGTCGACTTCGGTGCCCTCGCCTACGACGACGTCACCCTGGCCCGGCTGCGGGCCCTCGGCGCCGGACCCGGGTGGCGCTGCCTGGACGTGGGCGCGGGCACCGGCACGGTCGCACGCCGGCTGCTGGACGAGGCCGGCGTGAGCAGTGTCCTCGCCGTCGACCGCGACGTCCGCTTCCTCGCCGCGCGGGCCGTCCCCGGCCTGGACGTGCGGGAGGCCGACGTCACCGCACCGGACTTCGGGTCCGGCCGCTTCCACCTCGTCCACGCCCGCTTCGTGCTGATGCACCTGCCCGACCGCGACCGGGTGATCCGGGCCCTCGCCGAGCAGGTCGAGCCCGGTGGCCACCTGGTGCTCGGCGACGCCGTCGACCTGACCAGTGACCGTGCGCCCGGCACGCCCTACACCCGGGTGATGCGCGCGATGTGGCGCGGACTGCGGGAGACCATCGGCACCGACGTCACCTGGGTGCCGTCCTACCCGCGGCTGCTGCGCGAGGCCGGACTCGAACAGGTCGCCGCCGAGATCCATGTGCCGCCGCTGGTGCCGGGCAGCCCCATCAGCCGGTTCTGGGCCGACACCTGGGAGCGCAGCCGCCCGGCGATGCGCGCCACCGGCCTCGTGGACGACGCGGCCGTCGACGAGGGCATCCGCTACCTGGACTCCGACGCGTGCGCCGCGCTGTCGGCCGGCCTGCTGACGGCCTGGGGACGACGCCCTCCGGCATGAGCCGTGGCCGGATCCTTTCCTGGCGCAAACTTCCGTGCACCCTGCAGGCATGGACCGCCCGCCCCGGGGCACCTGGTCATCAGCTCGGCGCCGCACGGTGCCGGGCGGCGTTGTGCGGGGACGGACATCGGGCCTCCCCGCGAGGGGAGTCGGCCGTACCGCGGCCATGTCTCGGGAGAGAGGAATCGCCATGATCCTGCCGGCGGAGAAGGAACTGCGCAGCGCACTGGCCCGGTTCGCGCAGGCGCGCATCGCCCACGACGTCCTTCCCACCGGCCACACCAGCCGGGCGCTCGAGGACGCCACCTACACGCTGTGCGTGATGACCGGCGCCCGCACCGCCGCCGACGCCCTCCTGGCCGCGGACGCCCTCCTGGAGCGTTACGGCGCCGACCGCCGCGACGGCAAGCCCGAGGAGGAGACGCTGGCCGCCTAGGGCGGTGTCAGTGGCCTGACCTAGGGTTCCGGCAGGAGTCCCCAGCCACCTACGGAGCCCCCGTGCCGCGCCCAGCTCACCTCGTCGTCCCGCTCGACGCCCCCTCGCCCGCCACCGGCTTCGGCACGGCCCCGTGCCTGACGTCCGGGCCCGGATCGCGGCTCCTCGTCCAGCGGGACGACGCCGAGCTGATCGTGCGTGAACTCGCGGGGTGGGCACCGGTCTCGACGATCCGCTTTCCCGCGCCCTGGCCGCGCGGGTTCGGCTCGTGGGCGGTGTCGCCCGCCGCCGACCTCGCCGTGTTCGCGGGACGGCACGCCCTGCGGGCCGTCGATCCGTCGGGCCACGTGCGCTGGGAGCTGCGGCACCGCTGCTGGGCGGGGTGCCCGGGACACACGGACGTCGCCGGGCACGCGGACGACCGGGACCACCGGTACTCCGACAGCGGCTCGGTCGCCTTCGCCGCCGACGGCACGCTCGTCTGGGCCCATGTGCGCGGCCCGTCGGCGGACGCGGACACGGGCCAGGACGCCGCAGAGGAGTGGCTGGTCCTCGACGCCGCCGACGGCACGGTGCTGGACCGGGCCGCCACCGGCACGGCGGCGGCCGGTTCCGTGCACGTCCCGCACCCCGACCCCGGCCAGATGGGCCTGAGCGTCGGCGAGGGCCAGGACGGCTCGCCCCTGCGCTGGGGGCGCTGGGACGGCCGGCGGCTCGCCGTGGACACCTTCGGCGGCGCGGACCGCGTCCTGCTCGCGGTGAGCCCCTCCGGGGACCGGCTGCTCACCGTCACCCACGACCAGGACACCCTCGCCGTGCACCGCACCGCCGACGGCTCGGTGACGGCCACCCTGGACGCGGACGCGGTCCCCCCGCATCCGGCGGCCGAGGAGGACACCGAGGACGACGAGACCCGCGCGTACTTCGACTACGAGGGCGGCTTCGTCGACGAGGACACCCTCGTGGTGGGGACCGCCGAGAGCGACGAGGAGTTCGGGCCGGGCCGGCACTGGCTCGTCGACCCGGCCTCCATGCGGCTGCTCGACCGGCTCGCCTACCCGGTCGAGGTGTCCGGCCCGCCCAGGGCGCTGGGCGACGGCACCTGGTACACGGTGTCCGCCGCCGGCGGCGCGCTGCTCGTCTGGGCCCTGTGACCGTGGCCCTACCTGCTACCCGCGCCGGTGCAACTCGACGGCGAGCGGTGTGGCCGTGAACATCGAGGAGTACGTCCCCACGGCGACCCCGATGAGCAGGGCCAGCGCGAAGTCGGTGAGGGAGTCCCCGCCGAACACGGCCAGCGCGGTCAGGATGAACGCCGCCCCCATGCCGGTGTTCACGGTGCGGGGCAGGGTCTGCAGCAGCGCCCGGTTCGCGAGCGTCGCGAAGGGCGCCCCGGGGCTGCGCCGCACCAGGTCCCGGACCCGGTCGAACACGACGACCGAGTCGTTGACCGAGTAGCCGATGACGGTGAGCAGCGCCGCCAGGAAGACGCCGTCGATCGGCCTGCCCAGCCACGCGAAGACTCCGACGAGGATCACGACGTCATGGGCCAGGGCAGCGACGGCCGCCGTGCCGAAGAGCCAGCGGAAGCGGGCGGACAGATACAGCAGCTGCGCGCCCAGCGCGACGGCCAGCGCGATGAGGGCGCCCCGGCGCAGCTCCGTGCCGAGGCTCGGGCCGATGGTCTCGTCCCGGAGCTTGTCGGCTCCGCCGCCCACCGCGACGACGGCCTCGGTGACGGCCGACGCCTCGACGTTCGACAGCCGGTCGGTGCGCACACTGATCCGCTGATCCCCGGACGACTGCACGACGGCTCCGGGGAAGCCGGCGTCCGCGAGCGCGGCACGGGCCCGGTCCGGGTCGACGGGGGAGGAGGTGGCGTACTCGATGAGCCGGCCGCCGGTGAACTCGACACCGAAGTCCAGGCCGCGCACCGCGATGCCCGACGCGGCCAGTGCCAGCGCCGCGGCGGACAGCGCCAGCCAGCGCCGCGGGCGCCGCATCAGCCGGGGCTCCCGGCGGGCCAGCCGGTCCCGGACCGCGCCGGTGTGCGCGATGCCGGTCAGCCGTGCGCGGCGGCGCAGCCACGGCCGGCCGACCACGCGATCGGCGAGGACGCGGGTGACGACCAGGGCGCTGAACATGGAGGCGAGCACACCGATGCCCAGGGTGACGCCGAAGCCGCGCACCGGGCCGGAGGCCAGGAAGAACTGCAGTCCGGCGGCGATGAGCGTGGTGATGTTGGAGTCGGCGATCGCGCTGAACGCTCCCCTGAATCCCGCCGCGAGGGAGGACCGCGGGCTCGGCCGGCTGCGGGCGGCGTACTCCTCACGGGCGCGCTCGAAGACGAGGACGTTCGCGTCGACCGCCATGCCGATCGCCAGGACGAACCCGGCGAGACCCGGCAGGGTGAGGGTGGCGCCGAGCGCGACCAGCGCGGCGTAGGAGACCAGGCCGTAGCAGGCCAGCGCGACGACGGCCAGGGCGCCGAGCAGCCGGTACACGGCGATGATGAACACGCCGGTCAGCGCGGTGCCGACGGCGGCGGCCCAGGCGCTGGCGGTGATGGCCTCGGCGCCCAGCGTCGGGCCGACCGTGCGCTGCTCGACCGTCTCCACGGGCACCGGCAGGGCGCCGCCGTTGATGAGCAGGGCGAGTTCCTTGGCCTCCTCGGCGCTGAAGGACCCGGTGATCCGCGTGGCCCCGCCGCCGATACCGGTGCCGCAGCGCACCGAGGGGTCGACCTGCGGCGAGGAGATGACCTTGTCGTCCAGGACGATGGCCACCCGCCGCCCCGGGTCCCCGGTGGGACGGCAGGCCGCCTTGCCGGTCAGCCCGGCCCAGCCGTCGCCGCCGCCGTTCTTGAAGTCGAGGGCGACGTGCCAGCCGGCCCCGCCCTGCTGGTCGAGGCGGGCGGCGGCCTCCTCGACGTCCTTGCCGGTCAGCGAGGCCGCGGCCAGCCGCAGGGGCTGCCCCGTCTCGTCGTCCAGCACGCGGGGGCCGCCGGCCCCCGCCTTCGGGGAGGCCGTACCGAGGACCTCGTGGAAGGTGAGCTGCGCGGTGCGGCCGAGCACGTCCGCGGCCCGGGCCGGGTCCTGGACGCCGGGCAGCTCCACGACGATCCGGTCGGTGCCGGAGCGGGACAGGGAGGGCTCGGCGACACCGAGCGCGTCGATACGGTCGCGCAGCACCTCCAGGGTGCGGTCGGTGGCCTCGGCGGCGGAGTCGCCCTTGCCGGGGCGGGTCTCCAGGACGATCTGCGTACCGCCGCGCAGATCGAGCCCGAGGTGTACGGGCACGGTGAACGAGATGAACAGGGACAGGGCGATCACGGCGAGGGCGAGCAGCCCTCTGAGGCGCGGGGCGCGGGTCAAGGGGGAGCCTCCGGCAGGCACACCACGGCCACCACGGTGACCGGGGTCGGGCGGGGAAGGGAACGACGTGCGTCAGATGCCGGAGGCGGGTGGTGGAGCACGCCGGTGGTGGCCGTGGCCCGGGTGGGTGCGCTCCGGCGCGGCCGCCGCGCCGAGGGGTGTGCGGGCGTGGGACGGTTCGCGGTGCGGCGCGCAGCACGCGGCGGGTACCGCGGGCGGCGCCGGCCGTTCGGCGGGGGCGTCGCCCTGGCCGCGGACCACGGCGGGACGGACGTGATCGTGTCCGTCGTCCGCCGACGGCGCACCGCTGGTCGCCGGGGACGCGGGGGAGGGGTGCGGGGCACTGTGGGCCGGGGGGCTCAGGAGCGCCAGGAGCACGGCGAGCAGGACGGCGACCGGCCCCGCGGCACGGGGGACGGCGCGTGCGGCGCGCGTCATACGTCGTTCCCCCTTCTCCGGTTCTCCGGCTGTGTCAGGCGGTCGGGGCCCGAGGATCCTGGCCGGGAAGCAGGCGGCCGGGAGGGCGGGGCGGCTCAGGGTTCGATGAGCCCGGCCCGGATGGCGTACCGGGTGAGCTCCAGACGGTCGCGCAGGCCCAGCTTGTGCAGCAGGTTCGCCCGGTGCCGGTGGACCGTCTTGATGCTGATGAACAGGAGCTCGGCGATCTCCTTGGACGAGTGGCCCTCGGCGACGAGCTTGAGCACCTCCTCCTCACGGGGGGTGAGGACCTGCCCGGGAGGCTCCTCGCCGTGGCGGACCCGGTCGAGGTAGTTGCGGATCAGGGCGGTGACCGCGCCCGGGTACAGGAAGGGCTCGTCGCGCATGGCGGCGCGGCAGGCGGTGACCAGGTCGCGGTCGGCCACCGACTTCAGCACGTAGCCGCTCGCCCCGGCCTTCAGGGCCTGGAAGAAGTACTGCTCGTTGTCGTGCATCGTCAGGATCAGCACCCGCACGTCCGGCTTCAGCGCGTTGAGTTCGCGGGCGGCCTGAAGCCCCGTCATCCGGGGCATGGTGATGTCCAGGACGGCCAGGTCGACGTCCTGGCCGCGGGCCAGCGCGACCGCCTCGGCGCCGTCGCCGGCCTCCGCGACGACCTCCAGATCCGGCTCCCGGTCGAGGATCAGCCGCACCCCGCGCCGTACCAGCGCGTGGTCGTCGGCGAGGAGGATGCGGATCACGGGTGTGTCGGTGGTGGTCATGACTGCTTTCCGGGGACGGACGGGACGGGCACCGCGAGCCGGACCTGTGTCCCGGCCCTCGGTTCGGACGTGATGTCCAGCGCGGCCCCCACGAGCAGGGCCCGCTCGCGCATGCCGCGGATCCCCGCGCCCTCGCGCGCGAACCCCGTGCCGCGGCCGTCGTCGGTGACGGACAGGGTCACCGTGTCACCGGTGTGACGCAGACTCATCTCCAGCTCCCCTGCCCCGGCGTGCCGGGCCGCGTTCGTCAGGGCCTCCTGCGCGACCCGGTACAGCACCAGCTCGGTCTCCGGGTCCAGCGCGGGCAGGTCGGTGTCGAAACGGCGGGCCACCCGCAGCCCGGTGTGGGTGGCGAACTCCGTCGTCAGCGAGGTCAGCGCACTCACCAGACCGAGGTCCTCCAGGACGCCGGGGCGGAGCCGGCGCACCAGCCGGCGGACCTCGTCCAGGCTCTCCCGGGTGATCTCCTGCGCCTGCCGCAGCTCACCGCGCAGGGGCTCCCCGGCCTCGTCCGCCGCCCTCTTCAGCACCAGCAGGACGGCGGTCATGCTCTGGCCGACCTCGTCGTGCAGCTCCTGGGCGATACGGCGCCGTTCGCCCTCCTGCGCGAGCAGGGCCCGCGCGCTGCTGGCGGCGCGCTCGTGTTCGAGCCGCTCCAGCATGGCGTTGAAGCCGCTGATCAACTCGGCGGTCTCACCCCGCCCCTGCTCCGGCAGGCGCTGTCCAGGCCGCAGCAGGTCGACGGTGGACATCAGCCGGGTGAGCCGGCCCAGCGGGGCCAGCCCGATGCGCAGCAGCGCGGCGTTGGCGATCAGCATCACGGCCAGACCGCCCACCAGGATGACCGCCTCGGTCAGCAGCACCGGCACGGAGACGGTGACCGGCGCCCACAGCAGCAACGCGGTCGCCGTACCCAGGACCACGGCGTTGAGGGCGAAGATCCGCCAGAACAGGGACACCGCGACGACGCCTCTCTCCTTGTGACAGGGCTCTGTCCTCCCTTTCGGCCACCGCGCACCCCGAGCAGGGGCTACGGCCGTGGCCGCGGACCGGCCTGAGACCCAGCCTGCTCGCGGCCGGCCGTTCCGTCGATGGGTGCCAGTGCCCATTTCCACCGGTCGGGGCCGCGGCCGCCCCCGCGCGGGACGGTCCGTAAATGGGTATCGCGCCCGATGGGATTCCCGCGCGCGGTCGGCCACGGTGGGGGCATGACCCAGCCACCGTGATCCCGGCCCCCGCGTCCGCCGGGCCTGCCCCCGGCAGGCGTTCTCCGTATGCCCCGCCCCGTCACGAACACTTCGACGCCAGGACACGCCATGCCTCTCGACAGCACCCCGACCGATCACCGTCTCAAGCCCGCGACGGCCCACGAGACCCGTCAGCGGCTGGAGCACGAGCGCGCCACCCGGCTCACCCAGCTCCAAGCCCTCGCCGAGGCGGGGGAGGAAGCCGCGGAACACCTGATGACGGCGCAGAAGGAGACCCTGGAACGCGTCCTCAAGGAGATCGACGCCGCCTTCGCCCGCGTCGAGGACGGCAGCTACGGCACCTGCCAGGGCTGCGCCAAGCCGATCCCGGCCGAACGCCTGGAGATCCTGCCGTACGCGCCGTACTGCGTGCCCTGCCGGCGCACCACCGCCTGACGACACCCCCCGCCCGTCTCCGTCTCTCCCGCCCTGCCCGAAGGGGTGAAGTGGTGAACCAGATCACCGGTGACCGCAACGCGGCCCTGTCGGCCGAGGACCTCGCGGCGCTCCGCGAGAACCTGCACGAGCAGCTCCTGTTCCGCCGGGAGCAGCTGCAGCAGCTCACCGTCGCGGCCCTGCCGCGCGCCGAGGCGCTGCCCGACCGCCGGGCCGCGGGCCGTATCGAGGTGCGCGTCAAGCTCGCCGCCTCCGCGCGCATGGTCCTCGCCGATGTCGAGGCGGCCCTGGCCCGCATGGACGACGGCACCTACGGCACCTGCCGTCTGTGCCGCCGGACCATCGACCGCGACCGCCTGATGATCGTGCCCCAGGCCCGCTACTGCGCCCGGTGCCAGCAGGTCAAGGAGGCCCGGCGGTGACGGCGGCCGACCCCCACGCGGCCAGGGCCCGGCACCGGTCCTGGCCCCCGCGCTGCGCCGGCGTCGCCCTCGATCTGGGCAGCGCCCGCACCCGCGCCTGGCTGCCGGGCCACGGCCTGCTCTTCGACGTCCCCACGGTGACGTTCGGCGACGGCCCCCTGCACCCCATACGGCGCGGCGTCATCGTCGACACCCCCGGCACCGCCCGGATGCTCGACCGGCTGCTCGGCCACCGTCTGCCCCGGCTGGGCAGGCCCCTGGTCATCCTGGCGGCGCCGGTCCTCGGCGGCGTGAGCTTCCGCGCGCAGGCCCGCAGCGCGGCCGAGGCCCTGCGGCCGCGGAGCGTGCTGACGGTCCCGGCGGCCCGGGCCGTGGCCGAGGCGGCCGGCGCCGACCTGAGCCGGCCCCTGCTCGTGGCGGACATCGGCGCCCACGTCACCGACGTCGTCCTGCTCACCGACGGCACGGTGACCGACGCCCGCCGCACCACGGTGGGCACCGGCGACCTCGACCGGTCGGCGCCGCCCGCCCGTATCACCGAGGCGGTCATCGCCATGGTGACCGCCGTCCTGGAACAGGACGACACCCCGCAGGCGCTCGGCGCCCTGCGGCGCGGCATCCTCCTGGCCGGCGGCGGGGCACTGCGCCCCGACATCACCTACCGCCTGACGGAACAGCTGCACGCCCCCGTGAAGCCCGTGCCCGCCCCGCACACCGCCGCCGTACGCGGCGCCGCCGCCCTCCTGCAGGCCGTGCACGCCCACCCGTCGGCCGCACCGGGCCCCGGCGACTAGGCCCGTCACCCGCGCTAGGGGGAGCGACCCGCGAGGTCGTTCACGCGGCTGACGGGTGGCCGGCCGCGTCAACAAGGCCACGGGTCGTTCCACCCGAGGCTCCCCCCGCACACGTCCCGCCCGACCGCCCGGGCGGGACGACGTGCCTGAACGGCCCCCCGGTCGCTGTCCTTCGCCCACAGCCCCCCGGAATCCGGCCACGCGGAAGGAGACACCATGGCCCGCGCGATCCCCCCGGCACAGCCACCGCCGGACGACCCCGTTCCCGGGGAACCCCGCCACGTCCTGACCTGGCGATGGCGGCGCAACCCGCTGCGCCGCCCCGCCGACCTGGCGCAGGCGTGGATCGGCCTCGGCCTGTTCCTCGCCGTCCTGGCGGCCACACCCGCCGCCATGTTCCTGGCCGGCGACGCCGCTCATCGCCATTACCTGCACAAGGCCCGCCACCAGGCCGCCACCCGCCACGAGGCCGCCGCCGTCACCGAGCACGACGCCCCCCGTCACCTGGAACCGGGCAGTGACGAGGCCGGGAAGGCCCGCTATCCGGTCAGCGTCCGCTTCACCGACGACAGGGGCCGCACCCGCACCGCCGAGGCGAAGGTGCCTCCGTCCCTGCCCGCGGGCAGCACGATCCGGGTGTGGGTCGATGCCGAGGGCGAGGTCACCAAACCGCCGTTGACCCGGGATCAGGTCCGCGACAGCGCGCTCGGCTGTGCCGTCCTCGCCGCGCTCGCCGTGCCCGTCGCCGCGGCGATCGCCCACCGCTGGGCGGTCCGCCGGCTGGAGCTGCGCAACCTCGCCCGATGGGAGGAGGAGTGGGCCCGTACGGCCCCGCGCTGGACGGTGCGCTGACCCGACGTACCGGATCTTCATGTTCCGCTTGCCGGACCGACAGCGACCCGCAGTACCAGGTGCCCATCCAGGCACTCACCGCACCCGCCGAAATGACCGAAAGGTGTGCCGAACACCTTCTCATCCGGTCAACCTCCTCCGCGTCCGGGCGTATCGGGCCCGCTCGGGGGCACTCACGTCGCACGCCGACGGCACGTCGGAGGGTGTCGGCACCGTGAGGAGAAGGGGAGCACATGCGGAGCAGAGGGGCGAGGGCGTCGGCGATCGGTACGGCCGTCCTGCTGTGCAGCGTCGCACTGACGGCCTGCGGGGGCGACGGCGAACCGGAGGCCGGCAAGGCGGCGGCCAGCGAGAGCGCCGGCGGCCGGCAGCAGGGCACCCAGGCCGTGCGCGGCGCCTACGACAAGACCGCCGAAGCCGACACGGCGAAGATGACGGTGAAGGTCAAGGCCGCGGCCGGGGGGAAGACGGTCAGCTCCGACGGCGAGGGCGCCATCGACTTCGAGGACGGCGAGAGCACCATGACCGTCACCACCGAGGGCCGGTCCGTCGAGCAGCGCGTGGTCGACCAGGTGCTCTACCAGAAGGTGCCCGGGCAGAAGAAGGACGGCAAGGCCTGGATGAAGATCGACCTGCGGAAGGTCGCGGAGCAGCAGGGCGCCGACCCGGGACAGATCGGTGACCCGGCCCAGTCCGCCGCCTACGCCCGGGCGATCAGTGAGGACGACGTCCGCAAGGCCGGATCCGAGAAGATCAACGGTGTCGACACCGTCCGCTACGACGTCTCCGTCGACGTCTCCCGGCTGCCCGGCGGCGAGCGGCTGCGCGACCAGGTCGGTCCGACCCTGCCCATGCGGCTCTGGCTCGACGACGACGGCCGCATCCGGCGCCAGCAGATCGACATGACCGTCAAGACACCGGCCTCCGCCAAGCCCGGCGCGGGCGGGTCGTCCCAGCAGGTCGAGGTCAGCACGGTGACGGAGTACACCGACTTCGGCACCGACGTCGGGGCCGAGGCCCCGCCGGCCGGCCAGGTGGCCGACGTGACCGACCAGGTGGCGCGCCAGGGGCAGAAGCAGAGCTGACCCGCCGGGCCCGGCCCCACCAGGCCGGGCCCACGGCTTTTTCCGCTCCTCGCGAGGTGGGGCGTTCCGGTTCCCGGGCATCCGGAGACGGACAGCCGCACACCGAGGGAGCGTCGAACGAACATGGGTACCGCCGTCCGCGTGCCACAGACCCGCGACATGATCGGGGACGAGCTCTCCGGCGACGAGGCGTTCACCGCCCTGCGTCACTACGGAGGATGGCGGCTGCTGACCGACTCCTTCGCACGGTTCCGCTACGCCGACGGATTCAGCAACGCCCGCGCCCTCGCCTTCCAGGTCGTGCTCGGCCTGGTCCCGTGCACCGTGGCCCTCGTCGGGCTCGCCACCTCCGTGCACACCGAGGGAGTCGGGAACGTCATCGAGCGCACCCTCGGCCGGATCGTGCCGGGCGCCAGTGCCGACGTCGTCGCCGACGCCTTCGACAGCACCCGTCGCACCGCGCACGGCGACGTGTGGAGCACCCTCGCCCTGTGGCTCGGCCTGGGCTTCGCGCTGCTCAACCTGGCCTCGGCCATGGCCCAGATCGAGCGCGGCGCCAACCGCATCTACGGCATCGAGCGCGACCGGCCCTTCCCCCGCAAGTACGCCCGCGCGATGGTGCTCGCCCTCGCCGCCGGACTGCCCCTGGGTCTGGGCTTCGTCGCCCTCGTCGCGGGTGAGGCCGTCGGCGACGCCGTGGCGGCGTCCGCCGGCCGGGACGGTGGCCCGCAGTGGTGGGGCGTGCTCGACGTCCCCGTCGGGCTGCTCCTCGCCTGGGTGGCCTCCGCCGTGATCTTCCGCTGGTGCCCGCGCCGGGTGCAACCCGGCTACACCTGGCTCGCGTTCGGTTCGGCCGTGCACCTCGTGCTGTGGGTGGCGGCCACCTGGCTGCTCGGCCTGTACGTGGAGGGGAGCGGTGCCTTCGGCGCCGTGTACGGCCCGCTCACCGCGTTCGTCGCCCTGCTGCTCTGGGCCAACCTGACGGCCGTCGCCCTGTTCCTGGGCATCGCCTTCGCGGCCCAGCTGGAGGCGGCCCGCGCCGGGATCGCCGCCGCCGTCCGGCCCGACCCCGGAGCGGGCGGGTGACCCCCGGCGGTTGGTGACCCCTCCGGGCCCGCGGAGAAGACCCTCCGGGCCCGCGCAGGTGACCCTCCGGGCCCGCGGGGGAGGGCTCGCCGTCAGCCGCGGGCCGCGGCCGTCACCGTCGCGGGGTCCACGCCCGTCAGTTCGACGATCCGGTGTGGGGCGACACCGGCGGCCAGGGCCCGCCCGATCAGGCCGTCCCGGTCGTCCGCGCGGTCGCGCCAGGCCAGGAGCTCCTCCTCGACACGGGCCAGCGGCTCCGGGGCCGACGTGTGCCGGACGCGGCTCAGCTCCTCGTCGCCGAGCGGGACGGGCAGGCGCTCGGCGCCCTCGGGGATGGCCGCGGTCTCCTCCGGTGGAAGGAGCCGCAGCCTCGGGTCGGTCGCCGTGACGCGCTGGGCGTCCAGCCAGGCGCGCACCGCCGGGGTGTCCATACAGGCGAGATCACCCACGGCGGCCGGGGCCACGCCGGGCGGCGCGGAGGCGTCGGCGTCGTCAAGCAGGAACAGGTAGGCGTCCTCGGTCATCCTGGATCCTTCTCCACAGGGCAGATGGGGTGGGCCTGGTCGACCTCCGCCTACCCCGCCGGAGCGGCATTACCGCCCCGGTCCCCGTTCCTCCGACCCGGAGAGCCGCCCGGCGTCCGGCCGATGTGTGCTACGGTTGTGGAGTTGCAGTTGTGGTACCCATGAACCTATGTGCGCCTGACGGGAATGTTCATCCATCAGGCGCATTATTCGTTTTTACCGGCTTCTCCGGATGGGGCCTCTGCCTATCAGAAGGAGAACGTCATGGCACAGGGAACCGTGAAGTGGTTCAACTCCGAAAAGGGTTTCGGATTCATCGAGCAGGACGGCGGCGGCCCTGACGTCTTCGCCCACTACTCGAACATCGCGACGCAGGGCTTCCGTGAGCTCCAGGAGGGCCAGCGGGTCTCCTTCGACGTCACGCAGGGCCAGAAGGGCCCGCAGGCGGAGAACATCGTCCCCGCCTGATCGCCGGACGTATTCCGCTCACCGGGGTCCGCATCCTTGTGATGCGGACCCCGGTTTGTGCTGTTTCCAGGAAGGCAGAGAGAGAACCGCATGGCCCGCAGACCCCAGAAGTCGAATCGACGCGCTACGGCACCCGCCTCGCCCACGCCGTCGCACAGGGAATTCCGGTTGCCGGAAAGCACGACGCCCGCACTTCCCGCCGTCGAGGACTTCGCCGGTCTGGACATGCCCGAAGCGCTGCTGAAGACCCTCGCCGCCCAGGGCGTGACCACCCCCTTCCCCATCCAGGCCGCCACGCTGCCGAACTCCCTCGCGGGGCGCGACCTGCTGGGCCGGGGCCGTACCGGCTCCGGCAAGACGCTCGCCTTCGGACTGGCCCTGCTGGCCCGCACCGCCGGGCTGCGCGCTCAGCCCAAGGCGCCCCTCGCCCTGGTGCTGGTCCCGACGCGTGAGCTCGCGCAGCAGGTGACGGACGCGCTGATGCCGTACGCGACCTCCGTGAACCTGCGCCTGACCACCGTCGTCGGCGGGCTGTCGATCACCAAGCAGGCCGGTGCGCTGCGGCGCGGGGCCGAGGTCCTGGTGGCCACCCCCGGCCGGCTCAACGACCTCGTGGAGCGCGGCGACTGCGTCCTCGACCAGGTGCGCATCACGGTGCTGGACGAGGCCGACCAGATGACCGACATGGGCTTCCTGCCGCAGATCACCAAGCTGATCCAGCAGGTGCGGCCCGACGGCCAGCGGCTGCTGTTCTCGGCCACCCTGGACGCGAACATCGACCGTCTCGTGCAGCGGTTCCTCACCGACCCCGTGGTGCACTCCGTGGACCCGTCCGCCGGAGCGGTGAGCACCATGGAGCACCACGTGCTCCACCTCCTCGACGAGACCGACAAGAAGGCCGTCACCACCCGCATCGCCGCCCGTGACGGCCGGGTCATCCTCTTCCTGGACACCAAGAGGTCCGCCGACCGGCTCGCCAAGCGGCTGCTGGCGGTCGGCGTCCGCGCCGCCGCACTGCACGGGGGCCGCTCCCAGCCGCAGCGCAACCGCACCCTCGAGCAGTTCAAGAACGGCGACGTCACCGCGCTGGTGGCGACCAACGTCGCGGCACGCGGCATACACGTCGATGACCTCGACCTCGTCGTGAACGTCGACCCGCCGACCGACCACAAGGACTACCTGCACCGGGGCGGCCGCACGGCCCGCGCCGGCGGCTCCGGCAGCGTCGTCACGCTCGTCCTGCCCGAGCAGAAGCGGGACGTCACCCGGCTCATGTCGGAGGCGGGCATCCGTCCGCGGACGTCCCGGATCACGTCGAGCGACACCGTGCTGACCACGATCACCGGTGCCCGCGAGCCGTCCGGTGTGGCCGTCACGATCACGGTGCCGGAGCAGCCGCAGCCGGCGGCGTCCCGCCCGGCCCGCAAGACCGGCACCGCCAAGCCGTCCTCGCGCGGGGGCCGGCGGCGCCGAGGCGAGGGCGCCGCCAAGGCGGCACCCGAGGCAGGCGCCCGGAAGACCGGCGGCGGCTCCCCCCGCCGCTCCGGGGCCGGCGCAGCGGGTTCCACGGGCGGCGCCTCCACCGGTGGATCGCGCCGCGGGGCTCCGCGCCGGTCCACGGCCGGCGGGGGAGCGGCGGACCGTCGCGGCGGCGGGCGTAGCGCGTAGACCCCAGCTCACGCACGGACGAGGTCCGGCCCACCGCAGACCGTGGGGGGCCGGCCCTCGTCCGTGCGGGGCGCCGTCACGCCGCGTGCGCGCGGTGCGTGGACGGCTTAGCCGCCGGACGGGCGGAAGCGTCCGCCGCGCCGCCCCGGATCAGCCGCAGATGACGGCGTCCGTCCCGCGCGTGCCGCGCGCGCCGCGCCGCGCCCGGCGCCGCCGCCAGCCAGTCCTCGACACGGCTCATCACCAGCAGCAGCAACCCGAGAGCGGGCAGCAGCAGGATGGCGGTGACGATCACGACGGGTCCCTTCCTCGACTCCACTGCCGGGCCGGGTGCCCTTCCCCCAGGCCGACGCGCCCGGAGAGGCGTGGAGGTGCCGTGAAGGTCCGCGTCGTCCCCTCGGCACCTTCGGCTTTGGCGCACATTCGGTTGTCGTGAACGGGACTTTCGGGGTACTCGCCCGCTCAGCGGACGGCGCCCCGGCGCCTTCTTGCCACAAACCGAGAGACGGGAGGTGATCGCCATGGCGTCGGACACTGAGACGCACCCCCTCACCGACCACCGGACGACGGGGTCGGAGCCGGTCGGGGAACTGGTGCAGCGCGCCTCGCAGCAGCTGACGGAGCTGGTGCGGGCCGAACTGCACCTGGCGCAGGCGGAGATGAAGGAGAAGGGCAAGCGGTACGGCAAGGGAGGCGGGCTCTTCGGCGGCGCGGGCGTGGTCGGGTTCCTGATGCTCCAGGCGCTCGTGGCCACGGCGATCGCGGCGCTGGCGGTACCGCTGCCGGTGTGGGCGGCGGCCCTCATCGTGACGGCGGTGCTCGGCGTGATCGCCGCCGTGATGGCGCTGACCGGCAAGAAGCAGGTGGCGCGGGCGGCTCCGCCCAAGCCTCAGCAGACGATCGAGAATGTCAAGGCCGACGTGGCCGAGATCAAGGAGAGTGCGCACCGATGACTCAGGCCCCCCACGACAAGCCCACCGCCGAGACCCCCGAGGAACTGCGCGCGCAGGTGGAGAACACCCGCCACCAGCTCGGCAGCACGGTGGAGGCCCTGGCGGCCAAGGCCGACGTCAAGACCCGGGCCCAGGAGAAGGCCGCCGAGGTGAAGGTCCAGGCGGCCGAGCGGGTCGGCGCCCTCAAGGAGCAGGCCGCCCACAAGGCCGAAGAGGTGAAGGCCAAGGCGTCCGACGCGACGGCGCGCGTGCAGGCCAAGGTGCCGGACCAGGTCAAGGACACGATGGAACACGCCGGGCAGCTGTGGCAGGAGAAGGCGCCCCGGCCCGTCCAGGACAAGGCCGCCCAGGGCGCGCGGCTGGCCCGGGAGCACCGTGGCCTGCTGACGGCCGCGGCAGCGGTCGGCGTCTGCGTGTGGCTGGTGCGCCGGCGCAAGGGCTGACGCATGGAGGCCGGCGCGCGGCCGTCCGGGACCGACGCCGTCGTACGGCGCCGGGCCCCCGGCAGCGGCGCCGGCTTTTGTCCGTCACGGCCTGCCGTCGCGCGGTGCGGGCTGCCGGCGTGACGGCAGCAGCGCGAGATGTTCCTCCCGGACCAGGCCGAAACGCAGGGCGAGCGAGGCCAGCCGGGTCCGCTTGGCCCCTGTACGCCCGTCGCCGCCACCGGCCTCGCCGCCCAGACGCAGCTTCGCCCGGGCCAGGTAGTCGATGTGGTAGTTCACGGCGGAGCGGGTCAGGCCGCCGCAGCCGTCCAGGGGGCGCAGCCGCCGGGCGATGTCACCGGCACCCGGGGGTGTGCCGTCCGGCACCCCACGCAGCCGTGGCTCGCACAGGGCGACCAGGACCAGGAAGTACTTGGCGGTGACGTCGAGCGCGAAAGGGTGCGCGGTCCGCTCGTCCGCGCCCGGTGCGTCCCGCCCGTCCAGGTAGGCGTGCTGCGGGGCGAACACCGTGAACCCAGTGCTGCCGTCCAGGGCGGGCAGGACCACCCGGGAGAACTCGAAGGGCACCGGCGCGCCGAGCCGTCCCGGCGCCACGGTCAGATACTCCCCGCCGTTCTCCATGTTCTCCACCACGTACGCGGTGCCGGGGCTGAAGTTCGACAGCCGCCAGTAGTCCCCGGCGGCCTCCAGCCGCCCCGCCCGCCGTGACACCCCCGGATCGCGCAGGGCGACGAAGTGGCCGGCCCGGCCCCCGGGCCGGTCGTGCCCGAACTCGGCCGTGTCTCCCGGCCCCAGGTGCAGCAGATCCGGCGCGCCCGTGCCGGTGGCGCCCGGCCGCGACGGACCGGACGGCTGGACGATGATCGTCTCCAAACCCGTGTCTCCCCCGAGATGACCGCCGGGCCACGCGGACGGCCCGGCGTGACAGGTGTGCGGACGTCGCGGGGGGCCGTGCCGGCGGATGGTCGGTCCGCTCCCGCCCGGTGCGACACCGAGAGCATCACCGCTCCCGCCGGGGCGCCGCAACCACCCGTACCGGACACGTCACCCTGGAACCGTCCCGCCCCTTCCGACGTGCGGCGACGCGGCAGCCTGGGATGCCGCCGGCCCGGCAACCACCGCATGCGCTCCGATCGCCGGGGGAGCCGGGCGGCCGCACCCCCCGTAGATTGGTACTGACGGCGATCACGCTCGACGGCTGCGGAGAGCGCGCATGACGGCGGACATCGAATTCACGGCCTTCTTCGACGCCACACCGAGTCCGTACCTCGTGCTGGACACGGACCTGGTGATCCGTTACGTCAACCCGGCCTTTCTGAGGATCACCGGCCGCACCCCTGACGAACTGGTCGGCAAACCCTTCTTCGACGCCCTGCCGGAGAACCCCGGCGCCCCCGCCGAACACGCCGAACACGCCCTCAGGGACTCCCTGACGCGTGTCCTGAACAGCGGGATAGCGGAGACCCTGGTGCTCCAGCGCTACGACATCCCCGCCCGCGACTCCTCGGGCGGCTTCGAGGAACGCTGGTGGTCCGAGATCCACACCCCGATCGCCGGACCGGACGGCGCGGTGCGGTGGATCGTCCAGCGCGCCGACGACGTCACCGGGTTCGTCCGCTCCCAGCGCGCGCAGGAGCCGGCCGGCGCATCGACCGATCTGGAGAAGGGCATGGCCGCCGAGCTGTACGTCCGCGCCCGCGAGGTGCACCGGCTGAACCAGGAGCTGCGCCAGGCCCACGCCCGGGAACGCCAGATCGCCGTGGCGTTCCAGGAAGCCATGCTCTCGGCCCCCGACCTGGACAGGCACCACGACAACATCGCCGTGCGCTATCTGCCCGCGGCCTCCTCGCTCAACGTGTGCGGCGACTGGTACGACGTCGTCGACCTTCCGCCCGACCGCTACGCCGCCGCGGTCGGGGACGTCGTGGGCCACGGCCTGCACGCCGCCGCCGTCATGGGCATGCTCCGCAGCGCCCTGAGCGCGGTGATCCGGGCCATCCCCAGCCCGGCCCAGGCCCTCGAGGTGCTCGGCCTGTACGCCCGCTCCATGGACGGCGCCACGGCGGCGACCGCGGTCAAGGTCCTCGTCGACACCCGCAGCCGGCTGATCATCTACAGCAACGCGGGGCATCCGCCGCCTGTCCTGCTCCACACCGACGGCTCGTTCGAGCTGCTGGACAAGGCGACCGACCCGCCTCTGGGCACCCGTGAGCACCATGTGCCCCGTCCCCAGGCCGGGGTTACCTACCATCCGGGCGACACCCTCGTGCTCTACACCGACGGCCTCATCGAGCGGCGCGGGGAGGACATCGACGTCGGCCTGGCCCGGCTGACCACCGCCCTCGCCCAGGACGGCGCCCTCTTGCCCGAGGGGCTGGCCGACGCGCTGCTCGCCCGGCTCGACGTGGCGGGCGGCTCCTCCGACGACATCGCGCTGATCGTCGTCCGCCTCTGAGGCCCCCGGCCCGCCCGGTGGGACTGGGGCGGGCCGCCATCGGCACGAGGCCGGAGCCGGGCCGTCGAGCGGGTGAGGAGGGCGCTTTCGTGCCGTGCGGCTTGCGTCTGGCGGACAACCCCCGTCGGCCAGGGCGGGATCGAGGAGGCGGAGGACCTGTACGCCCCGCTGTGCGCCCGGGCGGGTCCGGCGGCCCGGCGAGGAGGGCGCGCAGGTCGTGTCACCCCCGCCCGAGCAGGTCGCCGCCACGGCGGCCCGGCTGTCGTGAGGGCACGCCACGGCGGGTCAGCACACCTCAGCGAGGGGCCAGTTGGAGGGCCGGCCGGTCAGTCTGTCCGCCCCAGCGAGACCACGACCGCGCTCTGCGAGCCCCCCGGTGTGCGGTAGTGCACCGTGTCGCCGGGCTCGTGGCCCAGCAGCGCCCGGCCGAGTGGGCTGTCGACGGTGACCAGCGAGCCGTCGGAGCCCACGGTCGTCTCCCCGACCTGGAACGTCTCCTGCGAGCCGTCGGCGAACCGCACGGTGACCGTGCTGCCCACGCCCACCCGGTCGTCCCGCGGCGGGTCCGCCGTCCCGGTGGTGTCCAGCCGCGCCGTGAGGTCCGTGATCCTGGCGTCGATCCGGCGCAGGTCGTTGGCGCGCTGCAACTCGTCGGCCGCGTCGGCGAGGTCGCCGACCGAGGAGTCCGAGTCCCTCAGGGTCGAGGCGACGGTGTCGCGCTCCGTGCGCAGCCGTGACAGTTCCTGCTCCAGGGCCTGGCGAGCGGTGCTGCTGATCGGCGCGGGTTGGCTGGTCATGCCTGCTCCTGGGGCCGGAGGCGATGTGTCCCCATTTTAGACACTTCGCCGGATCCTGACCCGTCCGAGCCGGCCCCGCCGGAGCCCGCGCCGACAGGACAGCTTCCGCCCGTCAGGCGCCCAGCGCCGCGAGGACCACGGACTTGGCCTCCTCCTGGACACGCCGCAGATGGTCCGGGCCCTGGAAGGACTCGGCATAGATCTTGTAGACGTCCTCGGTGCCCGACGGGCGGGCCGCGAACCAGGCGCTGTCGGTGGCGACCTTGATGCCGCCGAGGGGCGCCCCGTTGCCCGGGGCCTCGGTGAGCACCGCGGTGACCGGCTCGCCGGCGAGGGTGTCGGCGGTGACCTGGCGCGGCGACAACTTGGCGAGCAGCGCCTTCTCCTCGCGGGTGGCGGGCGCGTCGATCCGCGCGTAGGCGGGGGAGCCGAAGCGGTCGGTGAGCCCCGCGTAGTGCTCGGACGGCGTCCGGCCGGTGACGGCCGTGATCTCGGAGGCGAGCAGCGCCAGGATGATGCCGTCCTTGTCGGTGGTCCACACCGAACCGTCCCGGCGCAGGAAGGACGCGCCCGCCGACTCCTCGCCGCCGAAGCCGAGCGAGCCGTCGGACAGGCCGTCGACGAACCACTTGAAACCGACCGGCACCTCGACGAGTTCGCGGCCGACGTCCGCCGCCACCCGGTCGATCATGCCGGACGACACCAGGGTCTTGCCGATCCCCGCGGCCGCCGGCCACTGCTCCCGGTGCGAGAAGAGATACGAAATCGCCACGGCCAGATAGTGGTTGGGGTTCATCAGACCCCCGTCCGGGGTGACGATGCCGTGCCGGTCGGCGTCGGCGTCGTTGCCGGTGGCGATGTCGAACCGGTCGCGCCGTTCGATGAGCGAGGCCATCGCGTACGGCGAGGAGCAGTCCATGCGGATCTTGCCGTCCCAGTCCAGCGTCATGAAGCGCCAGGTGGGATCGGTGAGCGGGTTGACCACCGTCAGGTCGAGCCGGTGCTCCTCGGCGATACGGCCCCAGTAGGCGACGGACGCGCCACCGAGCGGGTCGGCGCCGATGCGCACCCCGGCCGACCGGATCGCGTCCAGGTCCAGCACCTCGGGCAGGTCGGCGACGTACGCGCCGAGGAAGTCGTGACGGCCGGTGCCGGGGGCGGTCAGGGCACGGCTGTAGGGGATGCGCCGTACGTCCTTCAGACCGCCCGCGATGATCTCGTTGGCGCGGTCCTGGATCCAGCGGGTCGCCTCGGAACCGGCCGGGCCGCCGCTGGGCGGGTTGTACTTGAAACCGCCGTCGGCGGGCGGGTTGTGCGAGGGCGTGACCACCACACCGTCCGCGAGCGCGGACGTACGGTTCCGGTTGTACGTGAGGATGGCGTGCGACACCGCCGGGGTCGGCGTGTACCCGTCGTTCTGGTCGATCAGGACGGTCACGTCGTTGGCGGCGAAGACCTCCAGCGCCGTGACCCGGGCCGGCTCCGACAGGGCGTGGGTGTCGGCGCCCAGGTACAGGGGACCGTCGGTGCCCTGCGCGGCCCGGTATTCGCAGATGGCCTGGCTGGTCGCGGCGATGTGGTCGTCGTTGAAGGCCGCCGCGAGGGACGAGCCGCGGTGCCCGGACGTGCCGAACGCCACCCGCTGCCCGGGCTCGGCCGGGTCGGGGCGCAGGGCGTAGTAGGCCGTCACCAGACGGGCCACATCGATCAGGTCCTCGGGTCCCGCGACCTGCCCCGCACGCGCGTCCTGCATATCCCGCTCCTTACGCACACGTCGTCCGTTGGGTACGCCCCCATTGTCCCCCGCCCGTCGCGGGGGGACGCGCACCGGGCACCCGTTGTGGCGTGTACCCGGCCGGTGCGACCATGCACTCCGGCGAGGAAGGGGACACCTGCGTGAGCCACGACGACCGACGGCCGCCCGCGGCCGTGCTCTTCGACGCGCTGGGCGCCGGCTACGAGAAGGCGTTCGCGCACGCCCCCGCGCACCTGGCCGCGCTGGAGTGGCTGACCGGACAGCTGCCGCCGGACGGCGGGCGGGTCCTCGACGTGGGCAGCGGCACCGGACGGCCCACGGCGGCGGTGCTCGTGGCCGCGGGCCACTCGGTGCTCGGCGTCGACGTCTCCCCGGTCATGGTGGATCTGGCCACCCGTCAGGTGCCCGGCGCGGAGTTCCGCTGCGCCGACATCCGCGACGTCCCGCTGGACGACGGCTCCTTCGACGGGGTGTGCGTGTTCTTCTCACTGCTCCAGATGTCCCGCGCCGACCAGGCGGCGCTGGTACGGCGGCTGGCCTCGGCACTGAAGCCCGGCGGGCACCTGATGCTGGCCACGGTGCCCGCCGACGTGGAGGACGTCGAGGTGGTCTTCATGGGCCGGGCGATCCGTGCGACCAGTTTCCCGGAGGAAGGAGTGCTCGCCCTGGTCCGGGACGCGGGGCTGGCGGTGCTGTCCACAGAGAGCGCGCTCTTCACCCCCGACCACCCGGACGCCGGCCCGGAGCCCCACCTCTTCCTGCGCTGCCGCCGCGACGCCGCCTAGGTCCGCGTCCCCGGGCCGGTGCGAAGTGATCTTGGCTGATATACGCTGCCCCCATTCGAACAATTCGGCGAAATCCTCGCGTTGGGGATTCGCCCGGCCCGGGGGGGCTTTCCCATGACGACGCAGTCGCGCGTGGTGCTCGGCATCGCGCTCACCCCTGTACTCACTCTGGCGGCCGTGACGCCGGCCACCGCTCAGCCCGCGGCGGCCGGCACCGGCTCCGCCACCACCGTCACCGTCGACCGACGCGCACCCGGCCCCTGGGGCACCCGGACCCAGCTCGCCCCGAACCCCACGCCCGGCTCGGCCTCCGGTGGTCTGAACGCCCTGGTATCGGCCGGGAACGGCACCCTGGTCGCCCTCACCGGTGACGGGCTCTCCCGGTCCACCCGCGTCCGGCCCGCCGGCAGTACCCGCTGGCTCGCACCGCAGACATGGGGTGACGCCGGCGCCTACAACACCGAGCTGCTCGCGCTCGGCGACGGCTCGGTGCGCCTGGTCTGGCGGGCCGAGCGCGCCGACGACCACCACGACCACTGGCTCAGCATGGCCACCCTCGCCCCCGGCGCCACCGCCTTCTCCGCGCCCGAGTACATCGCCCCGGTCCCCGAGAAGGGCTACCACCACCTCGCCGCCGACCCCGACGGCCGCCTGATCGCCGTATGGACAGAATCCGGCGTGGTGAAGGCCGCCGAGAGGACGGGCCCGCAGGCCGCGTGGACCGCACCGGCCGACCTCAACCCGCAGCCGCCGTCCGGCAGCCGGGACATCGCCGCCCTGGACCTGGCGGTCGACAGGAACGGCACCGCCCTGCTGGTCTGGCAGTGGCAGAACGGAAAGGGCGTCGTCGCCCTGGAGAAGTCCCGTGGCGAGACCGCCTGGAAGACGGTCACGAGCTTTCCCGTCCCGGGCGTCGACCTGGCACGCCCGAAGGTGTTCGCCCGCCCCCAGGGCGGCTTCGACGTCTTCTACGACGACCAGGCGCACCTCGCGTACACGCGCCGCACCGCCGGTTCCACGACGTGGAGCGCCCCGCGCACCGCGGCCGCCACCGGCAGCACGTCCGGGATG
The DNA here is from genome assembly GCF_040645135.1 of Streptomyces sp. NPDC046859. NCBI lineage: Bacteria > Bacillati > Actinomycetota > Actinomycetes > Kitasatosporales > Streptomycetaceae > Streptomyces > Streptomyces sp. NPDC046859. Next base: position 48,435 of record NZ_JBEYXR010000016.1, on the reverse strand, counting down.
ACCGCCCCCGTCCACCTGCCGAACGGCGACCTCTTCGTCGCGGGCGCCCCCGGCTACGCCACCGGCCCCTGGTACGCGCTGCGTTCGGCCTCCACCGGCACCTGGCAGCCCTTCACCCAGACGTTCTCCACGCACAAGAAGGTGCGCTCGGTCTCCGCCGCCGCCACCTCGGGCGGCACCGTCACGGTGACGTGGCGGGAGGGCTACTCCGGCGCGGAGTACACGATGGCCGCCGCCTTCAAGGGCGGTACCTGGTCCGCCGCGCACCGGCTCAGCGCCACCGGCGACGGGTTCGCGGGCGCGCCGTGGGTCGCCGCCGACGCGCAGGGACGGCCGGTCGCCGTGTGGGACGAGTACAAGCCGTCCGCCACCGGCGCCACCGTCCTGGCCGGCGTCCAGCAGGCCACCACCACCGCCCGCGCGCTGCCCATGTGGCGTGACTACACGGACGACGGCAGGGCCGACCTCTTCGGCCGCAGCAGCGCCGGGGTCAGGGTGTACGCCGGTGGCGCCGCCGAGCTCACCGCCGGCGAGCGGGCGAGCGGCTGGCCGTCCGGCACGCTCGTCCTGCCCTACGGCGACCTGGACGGCGACGGCTGCGACGACGTGTTCACCCGCGGCCCCGACGGCGAGGCCCGGATCCGCGTCACGGTCTGCGGCGGACAGCCCGACCAGCAGACGTACGGCGTGAAGATCTCCTCGGACTGGAGCGGTTACGACACCGTCCTGTCACCCGGCGACCTCACCGGCGACGGGCGCCCCGACCTGCTCACCCGGTCCGCCGCCAGCGGGAAGCTCTACGTCTACGCGAACAACGGCGCGGGTGGATTCAAGGCCCGCGCGCTCGCCGGCTCGGGCTTCGGGACGTACACGAGGCTCGTCGCCGCCGGGGACCTCGACCGCGACGGGCGCGGCGACCTGCTGGCGATCGACGCGTCCAACGAGCTCTGGCGCCTCAGGGGGACCGGCAGCGGCACCTTCACGCCGCGGGCGCTCGTCTTCAAGGACTGGGGCACGTCCTACAAGGACGTCGTCGGCGGCCTCGATCTGTCCGGCGACGGCCTGGCCGACCTGATCTCGCTCGACCATCAGGGCCGCGCCTGGCTCAACAAGGGCGACGGACACGGTGGCTTCGCCGCCCGGACGCAGGCGGGCAGGAGCACGAACTGGTCCGGTATCCGCATCTCCTGACAGGGCGTCGGCGGGCCGGGTCGGCGGCAGACGTCGCCCACCCGGCTCGCACCGCCCGGGTCAGCCGATCCGGGTTCCCGCTCCGCTCACCCGGACCCGCGGGTCACCCGCGCGCAGCGTCACCGTCAACTCGCCCGGACGGCCCATGTCCTGGCCCTGGAAGAGGGTCAGGACGGCGTCCTCCGGGACCAGCCCGAGCTCTCGGGCGTAGGCGCCGAACGCGGCCGCGGCGGCGCCGGTCGCCGCATCCTCGACGACCCCGCCGACCGGGAAGGGGTCCCGCACGTGGAAGACGATGGGGGACTCACGCCACACCAACTGGACCGTGGTGAGGTCGAGTCGGTGCATCAGGGCTTCCAGACGCGCGAAGTCGTACGACAGATCGGCGAGGCGTGCGCGGGTCGCGGCCGCGAGGACGAGATGACGGGCGCCGGCGAAGGCGATCCGGGGCGGGAAGGCCGGGTCGAGATCGGCGGCCGGCCAGTCGAGCGCGGCCAGCGCCTCCTCGAGATCCGCGGCCGCGACCTCCTCCAGGTGCGGCTCCACACTGGTGAGAGTGGCCCGGACGGTCCCGCCGTCGTCCGCCACCTCCACCGGCACGACACCGGCGGGCGTGCTGAACACGAGCTCCCCGGTCCCGATCCGTTCGGACAGGGCGATCGCCGCCGCGACGGTCGCGTGCCCGCAGAACGGCACCTCCGCCTTGGGACTGAAGTAACGGATGGTGTACGCCCGCCCCGCCGGGCCCCCGCTGTCCGCGGGAGGCGCCGTGAGAAAGGCGGACTCCGAGTACCCGAGGTCCGCGGCGATCGCCAGCATGTCGCCGTCGTCGAGGCCGGTCGCGTCCAGGACCACACCGGCGCGGTTGCCCCCGTCGGGGGAGGTGGAGAAGGCGGTGTACCGGAGCACCTCGGGCTGCGCGTTCGTCGTCATGCTCGGGGAACCCGCCCGGGTCCAAGGTCATTCCCCGCCCGCACCGTTGGCCGAAAAAGGGATGAGCTCGCGCACGCCCGTTGTTAGGGTGCCTCCCGTGTCGACGATCAAGAAGGTCCAGGTCACATTCGACTGCGCCGATCCGGAGCGCCTCGCCCGCTTCTGGTGCGAGGTGCTCGGGTACGAGGTGCCGTCGCCCCCGGGCGGATTCGCCACCTGGGACGCCTACCACGCCGCCCAGCCGGAGGAGGAGCGCGGCGCCTGGTTCGCCTGCCAGGACCCCTCCGGGGTGGGACCGCGGCTGTACTTCCAGCGCGTTCCCGAGGGCAAGGTCGTCAAGAACCGGGTGCACCTCGACGTGCGGGTCGGCACCGGCCTCCGGGGCGAGGAACGCCTCGCCGCGCTCGAGGCCGAGTGCGCGCGCCTCCTCCCGCTGGGCGCGGTCCGCGAGCGTCTGCTGTACGACGAGGACGACGCGTGCATCGTGATGCAGGACATCGAGGGCAACGAGTTCTGCCTGGACTGAGCGCCCGGCCCGCCCTCAGAGGAAGCGCCGGATGGGGGTGACCGCGGCCTCCATCACACGCTGCAGCGCGGCGCGCCTCCGCCACCGGCGCAGGTCGATCTCCACGCTCCGTTCGAGGTCGGCCTCGAAGTCCCGGTCGAGGGAGGCGGTGAAGTCCTCGTCCAGCACGGCGAGCATGACCTCCTCGTCATGGTCCATGGACCGCCGGTTGAAGTTGGTGGAGCCGATGAGCGCGGCCACCGAGTCCACGGTGATGATCTTGGCGTGCATCATCGTCGGCTGGTACTGCCGGATGTGCACGCCGGCCTCCAGCAGCCGTGTGTAGTGCTGCTGGCCCGCGAGCTGGCAGGCCCGCTGGTCGGTGTGCGGACCGGGCAGCAGGATCTCGACCCGCACCCCGCGCCGTGCGGTCCGGCACAACAGGTCGATGAAGTAGGCGTCGGGCGCGAAGTAGGCGGTGGCCAGCCGGAAGCGTTCCTCCGCCGAGGTGAGCATGACCCGGATCAGGGTCTGCATGTCCTGCCAGCCGATGCTGGCGGACCCGCGCACCACCTGCACCACCGACGACCCCTCCTGCGGGTGCTCGGTGAAGCGGTCGCGCTCGTCGAAGAGTTCCTCGTGGCACTCCGCCCAGTTCTGCGCGAACGCGGCGGCTATCCCGTCCACGGCAGGGCCGCGGACCTGTACGTGCGTGTCCCGCCACTCCGACGGGTTGCGCGCGTCGCCGCACCACTCCTCGGCGATCCCCACACCCCCGGTGAACGCGGTGTGCTCATCGAGGATGAGGGCCTTGCGGTGACAGCGGTGGTTCTGCTTGAACGGGGACAGCCACACGGGCTTGCGGAACCACGCGATCTCCACGCCGGCCGAGTTCATCAGCTCGAGCAGCCGGCCCTCGATCTCCTTCGCGCCGAACCCGTCCAGCAGCAGCCGCACCCGTACACCCGCCCGGGCGCGGTCGGCGAGGGCGACGGCGAAGTCACGGGCGATCTGACCGCGCCAGTAGACGAAGGTCATCATGTCGATGGTGTGCTCGGCCGCGCGGATCGCGCCGAGCATCGCGGGGAAGATCTCGTCGCCGTTGCGCAGCGGAACGAGCGTGTTGCCCTCCGTCGCCGCCACCCCGATGAGCCGCTCCAGCCGGCGGCGCAACCGCTGTTTGCGGTCCTCCGCCGTCGCCGGTCTGTCCTGGGCAGGACTGTGTGCCGGTATGCCGTCGAGTATCACGTCGGGTCTCCCACAGGGCGAAGAAGAAGTACGTCAGGGGGCCGCCGAAGCGGCCCCCTGAGCTGATGCCCCGCAGGCGCGCGCTCACGCCCCGCGGATCCGCGGGTGTCCCTGCAGCGGTCAGCCGCCCACGTACCAGCTGAAACCGCCGTTGCTCGCGGCGACCGTGACGAACAGGATCCACAGGACCACGTCGACCACGCCGAGGATAATGCCGGCCTTCGCCAGGCCCGCGCCGTTGCGCGCTCCGGCCTGGCGCCGGGCGAGGGCACCGAAGACGATGGCCAGCGGGCCGAGGATGATGTTCAGGATGAACAGCCCCACGATGCCGCAGCACAGGCTCGCGATCGCCATGCCGTTGGTACGCGATCCCGAGGACGCGGTCGAGGAACCACCGTAACTCGCCATTGCTCACTCCCTGTTGCCTTCGCGCGGACCGAAGGGGCCGCGCTCTCCCCACTGTTGGCTGCTTTGCCCGAATGCCCCCATCCGGCGGACTCATGTCTGCGGAGCGGAGCGGCGGGAGCCGGGGAGCGGAGGCCGGGGGCCCGCGAACCCGGGCGCATCGCGCGGTCCCGGAGGGCAACGGTCGGGCCCCCTCGGCAGTCGTACGCAGTGCCGAACGCGGCAGTGGGAGCGCCCCCTTGGAGGAACGATGAGTCGTCGCGGTGTCGTCGTGGGAACCGCCGTGGTGCTGCTGGCGGGAGCCGGTGCCTCGGCCGGCGCCGCCCCCGCCGACCGGGCGGGAGGGCCGGTGGTCGCACGGGCCGTCGTCAACGAGGGACACGACGTCGTCGTGGGCACCACGCACGACGTGACCTTCCCGGTCACGGTCACCGGCTCGGGCGACCCGGCCCTGACGTTCGTCGACGTCGATCTGAAGGGGCCGCACGGCGGCTTCTACACCACGGACGCCTTCTGCGAGAGCGCCACGGCCTGCACGACCCGCTTCACCGTCAACGCCCGCCTCGCGCCGGGCGCCGACGACCCGGTGGACCTCGCCGACGCACAGGCGGGCACCTGGTCCGTCGACGCGCTCGCCGACACCGAGGACGGCACGTCCGTCTTCGCCCGGGACGTGGGGTCGTTCTCGCTCAAGCGGGCCGCACGGCTCACGGCGAACGCCTCACCGGAACCCGTGGCCAAGGGCGCCCGCCTCACCGTGACCGGCCGGCTCGTACGGGCCGACTGGGACACCTACCGGTACACCGGCTACGCGGGCCGGACGGTCGAGCTGCAGTTCCGCCCCAAGGGCTCCAGCACCTACCGCACCGTGGCCACGGCTGAGACGAACGGCACCGGCGCCCTGCACATCATGCTCAAGGCGGCCAAGGACGGCTACTGGCGCTGGAACTTCGCCGGCACCGCCACCACGGGCGCGGCCAAGGCCGCCGGCGACTACGTCGACGTACGGTCCTGAGCACCGGAGGCGGATGCGTCGGGCGGCCACTCGTCCACGAGGGGCCCGAGCACCTCAGGGCTGCCGGTCAGTCCCTGCCGCGGACGACGGCCACCGGGCAGTGCGCATGGTGCAGCACGGCCTGGCTGACCGAGCCGAGCAGCAGCCCGGCGAAGCCGCCACGCCCCCGCGCGCCCACGACGACGACCTGGGCGTTCCTGCTCGCCTCGATCAGCGTCTCGCGGGGTTCCCCGCTCAGCACCTGCTGTCTGACCACCACGTCCGGGTACCTCTCGGCGAACCCGGCCAGCGCGAGCGCCAGCAGCCGCTCGGCGGCCTCCACGCCTGTCCCGATCGGCGCGTGATCCGGCTGCCACACATGCACGGCGAGCAGTTCGGCCCCGCGCAGCTCCGCCTCGGCGACGGCGAACTCCAGGGCCCGCTCGCCCTGCGGGGAGCCGTCGACCGCGACCACGACCGGCCCGCTCCCGTCCGGCTCGCCCCGGACCACCAGCACCGGGCACAGGGCGTGCGCGGCGAGAGACACGGCTGTCGACCCCAGCAGCATCCCGACGAAGCCGCCGACGCCCCGGGCGCCGACGACCAGCAGGTCCGCGGTCCGTGACTCGGCGGTCAGCACCTCCACCGCGCCGCCGTGCACGACCTCATGGGTGACGTCCAGGTCGGGGGCCACGGCGTGGGCGCGCTCCGCCGCCTCGCGCATCAGCTCCTCCACCGGGGCGGGGTCCGGCGACGTGTACATCGGCCGGGTCAGTGGGCCGAAGGCGTGCACCACCCGCAGCCCGGCACCGCGCCGCCGGGCCTCGTGCGCGGCCGTCTCCACGGCCGCCCGGCACGACGACGAGCCGTCCACACCCGCGATCACGAGCTTTCCCACCGGACCTCCTGCACCACCGGGCGCCCGAACGACACGCCTGTCCGAATACGACACGCCTGTCCAAGGATCACTCCGGCCGGGCCGCGCTGCCACCCGGCCGGGACCCTTGCCACCCCGGACGGCTCAGCCGCCTCCCGACCCGTCGGGCGCGGGGCAGGTCGTCGCGGGCGGGCAGAACCAGGCGGCCGCCGTGTCGATCAGCTCGCGCTCGGCGGAGTCCTGGTTGTCGGGGCCGTAGGCGACCAGTGCGTAGCGGTTGCCGTCGGCGGCCCGGAATCGGTGGTCGATGACGTGCCGGACGGTCCCGGAGTCCGCCTCGCCGGCGATCTCGGTGGTCCGGTACTCGTGTTCGGCCGCGTCGTCCGGCGCCGAAGGGATCGGGCCCATGTCGATCCGTTCGTACCCGTCCCTCCGGGCGGCCTCCTCCTGGGCGATGACGAGCGAGTCGTACGGCGAGGGCTCCTCCAGCTGGAAGATCTGCAGGCGGCGCAGGCCGTCCGGGCTGCCGTAGTCGACGATCTTGATGCCGTACTTCGACGGGCGGCGCTCGGCCGTCCAGTTGACGGGGACCGCGATACGGAACCCCTCGTCGTCCTGCACCTCGCCGTAACCGTCGGGCAGGACCCCGGACGCCGTTGCCGTGCCGTCCGCCGTCTCGGTCGCCGAAGCCGAGGGCTCGGTCCCCTCCTGCTCCTGCGCGGTGGGGGACGGGGGTGGCGGAGGAGGCGGTTCCGGCTCGTCCTTCCAGCCGAAGGCCCACACGCCGAAGCACATCCCCACCGCGGCCAGGACCATGCCACCACGCCGCACCACGCGCTGCTGGCGCGGCAGATCCAGGTCCCGGTCCGGCTGGTGGAGGCGTTCGCGACGCCCGTCCACCCAGTCCTGCCGTTCCCTGTCGTACACCCTCATCGCCGTCGTCCCTCCAGGCTGCCAGCCGTCTGCGTCGTCGGGTCGGCCGTCAGCCGAGCAACTGGGCGATGCCCTGCACCACGGCGGTCGCCGACGCCACGGCGCCCGCCGCTGCCGCCTGCGAGCCGAGCCAGCGCCGGACGCTGCCCAGCACCCGGGTGAGGCGCCCCTGCTCGGCCGTCCCCGAGCGCGTGATCTCCTCCTGCAGGCCCACGAGTTCGTCGTGCAGGGCCGCGTCGTCCGCTCCCCGGCCGGCCCCGTCGGGCAACTCGGCCAGCAACTCCCGTACGGCGGCCAGCAGTTCCTGATGGGCGGTGTCGAGCGCGGCACCGCCCGTGGTGTTGTACGAGACGGCCCGGCCGTCCCGGCCGGTGGCGATGGAGCCGCCGGACATCGACCCGATGGTGACGCCGCCGCCGGCCGCGTCCGGACGCTCGCCGCCGGAGGGCTGCGGGGAGGTGGTGTTCTGGCTCATGCGGGGTTCCCTTCCTGACGCCCACGGCCGGTGCCGGGCGGGGGAGCGGTGTGCGAGTTGGCCTGTCCGTGACTGCCGGTGGCGATGGATCCGCCCGACATGTCCTGGACGAAGACGCCTCCACCGCTGACCTGGTAGATGTGCTGCTCGAACTCCTCGGTCCGGTAGCCGTGTTCGCGCAGCGCCGTACGGACGCCGCCCACGATCCGCTCCTCGACCGTCTTGATGTATCGCTCGGCGTCCATGTCCTGGAAACGCGAGAGCTTCGGCTGCGCGGCGAGCGCCCGCAGCGAGACACGGGGCACGTCCGGCGGTTCCGCGCCCTCGGACCAGCCGGAGGCGATCTCCCGGCGGAGACTGCCGAGCGCGCCGATCGCGCAGTCCAGGCCGATCGCGGGCGCGTGCCGCAGGGCGCGCAGCGCCGCGCTGTGCCAATGCTCCGGCAGCCGTTCCACCAGCGCGTCCACGCCGCGGAACTCCTTGCGGATGGGGCCCAGTACGTAGGACTCGACTTCCAGGACGAGCATCCCGCCCTGGGTGTGGACCCGCACCAGCACGGTCGCGACGAGCTGTTCGTGCCAGCCTCCGATGCGCACGCGCAGGAAGACGCGCCGGGCCTCGCCGCCCTCGTCGATCGCCTCGTCCAGGTGCGCGGTGATCTGCTCCGGGTCGTAGACGGCGTACTCGGCCGTTCCGCGGCCCCGGTCCGAGACGGCGTGGGCCCTCGCGTCGTCCACGCCCCCGAGCTCCACCTGCTCCGAACGGCCGACGCCTCCCGGCAGGTACAGGAACCGTTCGATCTCCAGGTCCCGCAGACGGTCGCGCCCGGTACGCGCCGCGGACTCCCGCAGCTCCACCAGCTGCGGCTCGATCAGGTCCAGCGCGGCACGGGCCGTCAGCCGCTCCCTGGCGCGCTGCGGAGCACCGGCCGCGTGCCCGTCAAAGGCGCCGCGGTCCCCGCCGTCGACCTGCGCCGGGATACGGTCGCGGCGGCCGTCGGGCAGCTTGCGCAGCTCCATGGCGAACGACCAGCTCCGTTTGAGCGTGCCCATCCCGATGAACGGCCGCTCCACGTCGTAGAGCGTGACCGGGGCATGCTGCTCCCGGCGGATGTCGCGGACCAGGTCGTCGTACGGCAGGCCCGCGGGCAGCCCGGGCTGGGTGGCGGTGCGGAACGTCCACTTCGACAGCCACTGGCACAGCGCCTTGCGGTGCGTGGCCTGGTGCTGCCAGCCGATGAGCGCGATCAGGAGGGGGAAGAGCGCCGGGTACGGCGTCTGCGCGGTGCCGTCCACCAGACCGGCCAGGTACCAGTACCAGTACAGGGCGACGAACAGCAGGCTGCCCGCGCCGGCGAGGCTGCTCATGCCGTCGGCGGCGCGGGCCACGGGGGCGGGCAGCCCCAGCTCCTTCACGGAGGGGCCGCGTTCGTTGAGGATGCCCGCGAACCACAGGGCGAACGTCACGAAGGCGTAGAGCTGGGACCAGGGCAGCCACAGCTCGCCGGAGACGTTCAGCCGGCCCTCGTACATGGCGGTGAACACGTCCCCGAAGCCCACGTCGATGTCGGGGCCCCAGCGGTCGGACAGGCTGTCCCACACCATCAGGAAGTCGGAGACGAGGAACCCGGCCCAGGCCGCGAGCATCAGCAGCGCCGTCCGGGCCTCCTGGTGGGCGACGCGCACGGCGTGAGCCAGCACCGGCACGACGTCCACGCCCAGGGAGGGGGCGACTGGCCGCTCCTGGTGGCCGACGAGTTCGTCGATGACCCGGCGTCGGAAGGTGGCGTCCTGGTAGACGCCGGCACACAGCAGCCGGGTGGCCTCCGTGCGGCTGTGGCGGTCTTCGGGAAGGCTGGTGCCCGGCACTGTGCTCCCATGGTCGTGAAGGGTGGTCCTGTCCCCGGTACGCCCCCGACGGCTCCGGCGCTGCTCGAGAGCCGCCGCCCGGGGGCGGTGCCGCCACCGGACGGGGGAGTCGTGAACAGAAGCGCGAGGCTAGAGGACCGCGGCCCTCGACACGCGCGGCTCAAACGCTTCCTCCCCCGAACCGGTGAATACACCAGGAGCCACTGGACAGCGGCCGGCCGGACGCTGCCGCAGGCGGGGCGAACCGGCGCCGGCGACCGGTCAGGAATCGAGAAGCGCGGCGCCCGGAGCCCTTCTAGCGTCTTCCTCATGACTTCCATCGACTTCGTCACCCTCGAAGTGGCCGACCCGGCCGCCGCCGAACGCTTCTGCACGACCGCCTTCGGGCTGGAGGGCCAGATCCGCTTCCGGGCCTCCGAGGCACCGAGCAGCGGGTTCCGCGGCTTCACCCTGTCGCTGGTGGTGGCCCAGCCCGCCGACGTCGACGCCCTCGTGGGCGCGGCGGTGGACGCGGGCGCCACCACGCTGAAGCCCGCCGCCAAGTCGCTGTGGGGCTACGGGGGTGTCGTCCAGGCACCCGACGGGACGATCTGGCAGGTGGCCTCCTCGTCCAGGAGGAACACCGGTCCGGCCACCCGCCGCTTCCAGGAGATCGTGCTGCTGCTCGGCGTCGAGGACGTCAAGGCCGGCAAGCAGTTCTACGTCGGGCACGGCCTCCCGGTGAGCAAGAGCTTCGGCGGCAAGTACGTCGAGTTCGAGACCGGCTCGGGCCCCGTGAAGCTGGCGCTCTACAAGCGCCGCGGCCTCGCCAAGGTCGCCGGTGTCTCCCCGGAGGGCACCGGCTCCCACCGGCTGACGATCGGCAGCCCCGCCGGCCCCTTCACCGACCCGGACGCCTTCGAGTGGACGACCGCGGACGTCAACGCCGGGCGGTGACCCGGACCGGTGTCCCGGCGGCGGCCCTCGGGGCGGCGCTGCGGACGAGGCAGATGCTCAGGGCGAGCAGCCAGTAGCCGAACAGCGCGCCCATCGAGGCCGTCGCCCCCCAGCCGTTCGCCGCCCCCCGCTGCGGGCCCACGGCCTGACCCCACCCAGCCGTACCACCGGCTGGAACGGACCGCGTGCCGCCGGAGGTGTCGGATGGCGCCACCGTCGTCTATACCCCTCAGGGCCCGCCCGGCGGGCCGTCCGGTTCCGTCAGCAGGGCGAGGTGCGCGATGTCACCCGGCGGCGGCGTGGTCACCGACCAGAGCGGGGCGGGCGAACCGTCGGCGACGGCGGCCGGCGCGTCGGTCAGGTTCATCCGCTCCCGCAGCCGCCCGTAGAAGTCCATCGGCCCCAGCCGTACGGCCCGCAGCCGGCGCGGCGCGGCGTACACGCCGATCCAGTCACCCGGCCCCAGCACACCGCGCAGCTGCCCGTCGATGCTGACCGCGGCCTGCCCGGACCGCTCCAGGATGCGCAGCCCGACCGGCTCGTCGGGCGCGGTGACCACCGACCGGTCGAACGCCATGTGCGGGGCGACCGGCGTGAAGACGAGCGCTTCCGCCCGTGGTGAGACGACCGGCCCGCCGGCCGCGAAACTGTAGGCGGTGGAACCCGTGGGCGTCGCCACCAGCAGGGCGTCCGCCGAGTACGACGCCAGCAGCCTGCCCGCCACGTAGACGCCCACCGACACCTGCCGGTCACGGGCCAGCTTCTCCAGCACCACGTCGTTGAGCGCCGTCACGTCCAGCGGGACGCCCCAGTCCTCGTCGATCCGGCAGTCGGAACGCACCCGGGGAGGCGGCAGCAGCGGGCCGCGCCCGTACTCCATCAGGGCCTCCATGCCGGGCGGCACCTCCAGGAGACGGGAGGCGCGCAGGGCGAGCAGCATGCGGCTGTCGACGTCGAAGCGATCCTCCCGCACCGCGTCCAGCGCGGCCCGCATGGCGGTCGCCGACACCTCCGTCAGAAAGCCCACCCGGCCCAGGTCCACCCCCAGGACGAGGGCGTCGCTCTCCGCCGCCAGCCTGGCGCCGCGCAGAAACGTGCCGTCCCCGCCCAGCGTCACGATGAGGTCCGGGTCACCGGCGGCCTCGACCTCGTCGCGGGCGTTGAGCCGTCCGCCCTCGTGCCACACGTCGATGTCGGCGCACGGCACATCCTGCTCGGCGCACCAGGCGCGCACCGCGGCGGCCGCGTCCGTGGCCTCCGGACGCCCGCCGTGCACCACCATTCCCAGGCGGTTGACCGTCACCGTTGCCTCCAGAGTGTCGTGGTCCCGGTCGGGGCCGAGGGTGCGGGGGAGAGGACCGTACGGCGCCGGCGCCCGCTACGAATGGGCCACGACCTCGCCGGACGTCACCAGCGGCGTCTGGGGCAGCAGCTCGGCCAGGCGCTCCCGTACGAAGTCACCGGCCCGCAGGGTCGACTCCTCGGCGCCCGCACGGTCCTCGAAGACTCCCGTCGACAGCATGACGCCGTCCGACGCGTCGACCCAGTAGTAGGCCACGAACCCGGGGACCTGGCGCAGGAGCGGCACGAACTCCTCCCTCACCCGACGGCCCGCCTCCACCGGATCGGTCACTCCTTCGTACCGTCGCACCACTGCGTACATGGCCACTCTCCTCCAGGTCGTGAGCCGGTCCGCAGACGCCGTACCCGCCGCCGCCCGGGCGACGGACCCGGGCGGGCGTAAATCACCGGAAAGGCCCCCGACGCTGGTCCGTTCGGGGGTGGCGCCCGGCCGGGGCACGGCGGTCATGGGCCGGTCCGACCGGGTCAGTCCGACTCCTCCTCCGGGCTCCGCTCGGCGGGGGCGGACGGCGCGGACGGCTCGGACGCGTCCGGGACGGTGTAGAAGACGGACCGGCCCTGCTTGCTGCGGTGCGCCTGGTTCCGGGCCACGAGCCCTTCGAGCGTGCTGCGCACCACCGTCGCCTTCACGCCGCGCTCGGGGTACTGCTCGGCCAGCGCCGAGGCGACCTCGGCGGCGGAGCGGGGCTCCTGGCGCTCGGCCAGATGACCGCGCACGAGTTCGACGAGTGACGGCGAGGACGCGCTGGACGCCGCGGCCGCGTCGACGGCCTTCGCGGTGGTCCTGTCGGTGCCCTTGCCGTCGTCGGTGGAGGTGTTCCTGGCGCCGGTGCGGCGGCGGCTCGCGGTGCCGGCACCTGTGCCCTTGCCCTTGGCCCGCTTGGCCGGTCGGGTCTCCTTCGCCCGCTTGCCGGCACCCGCCGCCTTCGTACGCCGGGTGGTGCGCGGCTCCTGGGCGCGCGGGGCGGGCACGACCGCGACGGGCTCCTCTTCCTCCGCCGCCGGGACGGACGCGTCGTCCGCCCCGACGGGCTCCTGGGCCGCCCCGAGCGCCCGCTGGACGTTCTCCAGGACGGTCCGGTCGTGCCGCAGTGCCGTCAACTGGGCCTGCAGCGCCTCGATCTCACCGGCGATGCGGTCCTGTTCCTTGCGGTTGCGTTCCAGGTCGGCGGTCACCTGGGCGCTGTACTGCGAGGTCAACTCCGTGACCGTGGTGCTGTTTCCGGACATGACGCGTGACACCTCTCTCTACGTGTCCCTGTCGCGGACACCGGGTCCGCACGTACGCAGAATCTAACGGGTGAAGTGGTGGCCCGGCCGTCGAGCGACGTCCATCGATTGCCAAAGCACAGGTTCGTGGCCGCCTTCCACGGACGACTCACGACCGCCCGCCTCCGTCGTCCGGCGACGCCGGGGAGCTGATTCCAGCCACGGCAGCGGTGTGGTCCAACCAGTTGACCAGTCGTTGCTGGCACCGTCAGGCTGTGTGCATGACAGAGCAGCGCATCCGCCGCGAGGCGGTCTCGGACCAGTTGTTCACGCTGCTCCGGGACCGTGTCCTCAGCGGCGCCCTGGCTCCAGGCACCCCGCTGACCTCCGAGCGTGACCTGGCCGCCGAGTTCGGAGTCAACCGGCACGCGGTACGGGAGGCGGTGAAGCGGCTCCAGCAGGCGGGGCTCGTCGAGGTCAGCCACGGCGGACGCACCCGGGTGCTCGACTGGCGGCGCACCGCCGGACTCGACCTCGCCCTGCAACTCGCGCACACCGACGGCCTGTCCGTGTCCTACGACCTCAGCCGCGACATCCTGGAGATGCGGGCGTCCATCGGGGCGGACGCGGCGAGGCTGTGCGCCGCGCGCTGCCCGGAGCAGACCGCGTCCGAGATCGTCGCCGCGGCGGCGGCCTATGCCCACCTCGGTCCCGACCTCGCCGACCTGGCGGCGGCGGACGTGGCGTGGTGGCGGCTCATCGTCGAGGGCTCCGAGAACATCGCCTACCTGCTGGCCTTCAACACCCTGGTCGCGGACCGCTTCACGGCCGGCGAGGTGCCGGTCGCCCTGCGCGCGACCGAACTGCTGGACATCGCGGGCCACATGAAGCTGGCCGCACTGATCGCCTGCCGCGACGAGAAGGGCGCCGAGGCGGCGGCCCGCGCCCTGCTGGCCCGCAGCGTCCGCGCCGCCCGTCCCACCCGGGAACCCGAAGGAGGTACGGCGTGATACCCGCCGTCGTCTACGCCATCCCCGCGTTCGTCCTGCTGGTCGCCGTGGAGGCGCTCTCGTACCGCTTCCTGCCGGACGACGACGAACGCGGCTACGAGGTCCGCGACACCGCGACGAGCATGTCGATGGGCGCGGGCAGCCAGGTCATCGCCCTGCCGTGGAAGGCGGTGGTGATCGTCGCGTACGCGGCCCTCTACACGGCGGCGCCCTGGCAGCTGTCCCCTGGCTCGGCGTGGACCTGGGTGCTGCTGTTCTTCGCCGAGGACCTGGCCTACTACGCCTTCCACCGCGCACACCACCGGGTCCGGCTGCTGTGGGCGAGCCACGTGGTCCACCACTCCAGCGTGCGGTTCAACCTGTCGACGGCACTGCGGCAGAGCTGGACGCCGATGAGCGGCCTGCCGTTCTGGATGCCGCTCGCCCTGCTGGGCATCCCGCCGTGGATGATCCTGCTCCAGCAGTCGATCAGCCTCATCTACCAGTTCTTCCTGCACACCGAGCGCGTGGACCGCCTCTGGCGGCCCATCGAGCTTGTCTTCAACACGCCCTCGCACCACCGGGTCCACCACGGCTCCAACAACGTCTACCTGGACCGCAACTACGGCGGCATCCTCATCGTCTGGGACCGCCTCTTCGGGACGTTCCAGCCGGAGGGCGAGCGTGTCGTGTACGGCCTGACGAAGAACATCGACACCTACAACCCGCTGCGGGTCGCCTTCCACGAGTACGCGGCCACCTGGCACGACATCCGAACGGCCACCCACTGGCGCGACCGCGCGGGGTATGCCTTCGGCCCACCGGGCTGGGCACCGCGGCCGAGGCACTGAGCCGGGCGGGCGTCGACGCCCCTCCGACCGATGTCCGGCCGAACGGGGCTACGGCTACCGGGGTTCCTCCCCGATGTCCGTCCCCGACGGCGGCTGAGCGGCCGCGCCGCCTCCGTATGATCGCCCGCAGCACCTGATCGGAAGGAACGGCTCGTGGGCGACCCCGGCGGAGCGACCGGCCCCGAGGAGGAGCCGCTCGCGCGGCTGCTCTGCGACGTGACGACCCTCACCGACGCGCCCGCTTCGGCCGGGGTCCTGTGGAGGCTCGCCGAGCCGGGGCGGCAGATGGACGCCAATGTCGTCCATCTGCCACCCGGACGGCGGGTCGACACCCACGTCGAACCCGACCTGGACGTCCTGCTCCTCGTCGTCGGCGGCGAGGGAACCGTCACCGGGCCGGGCGGCGACCAGCACCTGGCCACCGGCGCCCTGCTGTGGCTGCCCCGCGGCTGCCGGCGCGCCCTGGCCGCGGGAGAGCCGGGCCTGTCGTACGTGACGGTCCACCGGCGCCGCCCCGGCATGACCGTCCACTCCCGCGCGACCTGATCCGGCGATCTCCGGAGCCGGTCAGGCCGTAGGGTCGAGGAGGATCTTGCGCACCCCGTCCGACCGGTCGGCGAAAAGCGCGTACGCCGCCGGGCCCTCGGAGAGTGGGAAGCGGTGCGAGACCACGGCCTCGGGGGTGATCCGGCCGCTCTGGGCGAGGGCGATCAGGGGCGGCAGCTCGTAGTGGATCGAGCAGAGCCCGATGTGGAATTCCAGCTCCTTGATCTGCGCCAGCCCCATGTGGAGCGGGAACGCCTTGCTGTGGCTGACTCCCACGACACTGACCCGGCCCGCCGGCCGCACCGCCTTGAGGGCCAGTTCGATGGTGGCGTCCGAGCCCACGGCCTCCACCACCGCGTCCGGTCCCCGGCCCCCGGTCAGCTCCCGGACGGCGGCCTTCGCGTCGTCGCCCTCCACCGGCTCCACGCCGAAGGAGGCGGCGAAGGCGCGGCGCTCCGGCACCAGGTCCGCGCCGAGCACCCGCGCCGCCCCCATCGCGAAGGCGGACTGCGCGGCCATCAGCCCGACCGGGCCCAGACCCACGACCAGGACCGTCTCACCGGGCTGGATACGGGCCCGGCGGCACCCGTACCAGGCGGTCGGGGCGTTGTCCGTGAGGACGACGGCCGCCTCGTCGGAGATGCCCTCGGGCAGGCGCACCAGGTTGATGTCGGCGGACGGCACCCTCAGGAACTGGGCCTGGCTGCCCGGAAGCTGCGGGCTCACGCCGTAGCAGAGCTCGGTGCTCGACGTCGCGCGTTCGCACCGGGCCGTGAACCCGGCGGCGCAGGTCCGGCACCGGGTGCAGCCGACCGAGGCGGGCACCAGCACCCGGTCGCCGGGCCGGAAGCCGGTGACCTGGGCACCGGTCTCGGCCACCACGCCGACGCACTCGTGTCCCGGCGTGTAGCCGAGCTCGGGGCTGAACGGATGGCCGGAGTAGATGTGCAGGTCGCTGCCGCAGATACCGGCCGTGGTCACCTCCACGATGGCGTCGGTGGGGTGGGTGACGGCCGGGTCCGGGACATCGCCGTAACGGATGTCGTGCCGGCCGTGGAAGCTCAGAGCCTTCATCGCGTTCCTCTTCCCGCCCGGCCGCTCAGTCCGCGATCTGCAGGACGAGCTTGCCGCGGTTCTCACCGCGGAACAGGCGCATCAGGGTGTCGGGGAAGGCCGCCACGCCCCCGGTGGCGACGTCCTCCAGGGAGGTGAGCCGCCCCTCGGCCCGCCACGCCGCGAGCTGCGCGACGCCCTCGGCGTACCGGTCGGCGTAGTCGAAGACCACCATCCCCGTCATGGTGGCCCGATTGACCAGCAGCGAGAGGTAGTTGGCCGGGCCCTTCGGCTCGGTGCTGTTGTACTGGGAGACAGCCCCGCACACGATGACCCGGGCGCCGCGCGCCAGCCGGGGCAGGACGGCGTCCAGGACGTCGCCGCCGACGTTGTCGAAGTAGACGTCGACGCCGTCGGGCGCGTGGGTGCGCAGCGCCTTGCGGATGTCCTCGCCGCGGTAGTCGATCGCGGCGTCGAACCCGAACTCGTCCACCACGAGCCGGCACTTCTCCTCGCCGCCCGCGATGCCGACGACCCGGCAGCCGAGGGCCTTGGCGACCTGACCGGCGACGCTGCCGACCGCTCCCGCCGCGCCGGAGACGACCACCGTCTGACCCGGCTCGGGGCGCCCGATGTCCACCAGGCCGAAGTAGGCGGTCAGCCCCGACATGCCGAGGGCGCCGAGGTACGTCGGCAGCGGAGCCGCCGCAGGGTCGACCGCCGTCACCCCGCGCCCGTCCGACACGCAGTACTCCTGCACGCCGAACGAGCCCGACACATGGTCGCCCACGGCGAACCCGGGATGGCGGGAGGCGATCACCCGGCCGATCGCGCCCGCGCGCATGACCTCGCCGATCTCCACCGGGCGGATGTAGGACCGGCCCGCGTTCATCCAGCCGCGCATCGCCGGGTCGATCGACAGGTAGAGCACCTGGACCAGGAACTCCCCGTCGCCGGGCTCCCCGACCGGCTCCCGCGTGTGCTCCCAGTCGGTGGGCCGGGGCTCACCCACCGGACGCGCGGCCAGACGTACCTGGTGATTGGTTCCGGACATGTGCGGCGGCTCCCTGGAGGGTCGGCGAAGCGGTTCCACCGGGGACGGCGGCCCTCTCGCCGGGCACCTACCGTCCAGTCGGTATGGCCGGTGAGCGTACGGGTGCGGGGCGCCCGGAGCAAGGGAGCGTGGGGAGGCGGACCCCGCCGGAAACCGGCCGGCGAAATCCCCGGCCTTGGTGAATGGTCATTCACCGGGTAAGGTGAATAGCCATTCACCAGCCGCCCCACAAGGCGCTCCCCCTTGGAGTGACGTGCCGATGGGCCAGACCGCCGCGATACCCGAGCCGCTCCGGGAGAGCGGCCTCAAGAACCGGCTCACCGTGCCGGTGCTCGCCTACGGCGGCATCCTCATGGCCGTCATGCAGACGGTGGTCGTCCCCCTGCTGCCCGACCTGCCCGCGCTGACCGGCGCCTCGCCGGGCGCGGTCTCCTGGATGGTCACGGCCACCCTGCTGGCCGGCGCCGTCCTCACCCCCGTGCTCGGTCGGGCCGGTGACATGTACGGCAAGCGGCGCGTCCTCATGGCGGCCCTCACCCTGATGACCCTGGGCTCGGTCCTGTGTGCCCTGTCCTCCCACATCGGCGTCCTGATCGCCGCGCGCACGCTGTCCGGTGCCGCCGCCGCGGTCGTCCCGCTCTCCATCAGCATCCTGCGCGACGAGCTGCCGCCCGAGCGCCGCGGGTCGGCCGTCGCGCTCATGAGCTCCACCGTGGGCATCGGCGCCGCCCTGGGCCTGCCGCTGGCCGCGCTGATCGTGCAGTACGCAAACTGGCACACCATGTTCTGGGTGACCAGCGCCCTCGGCGCGGCCGGGGTCATCCTGGTCCGGTGGGCGGTGCGGGAGTCGCCGGTCCGGCAGTCGGGCCGCTTCGACGTGGCGGGCGCGCTGGGTCTCGCCGTCGGCCTGGTGTGCCTGCTCCTCGGCGTCTCCCAGGGCGGCCAGTGGGGCTGGGGGAGCGCACGGGTCGGCGGCCTGTTCGCCGGTGCCGTCGTCGTGCTGGGCCTGTGGTGCGCGCGGCAACTGCGCTCCCGGGAACCGCTGGTGGACCTGCGGCTGGTGGCCCGGCCGAGCGTGGGCCTGTCCCATGTGGCGGCGCTGCTCGCCGGGTTCGCGTTCTACGCCAACACCCTGGTGACGGCCCAACTGGTGCAGGCCCCCGAGGCGACCGGGTACGGACTGGGGCTGTCCATCGTCGCCACCGGCCTGTGCCTGCTGCCCGGCGGTGTCGTCATGCTGCTGCTGTCACCCCTGTCCGCCCGGATCTCCGCCGCGCGCGGCCCCCGGGTGACGCTCGTCCTCGGCGCCCTGGTCATCGCGGCCGGGTACGTCGTCCGCATCGCCGACAGCCGCGACCTGTGGATGATCATCACCGGGGCCACCGTGGTGGCCGTCGGCACCACCCTCGCGTACTCGGCGCTGCCCACACTCATCCTGCGGGCCGTCCCGGCCGAGCAGACGGCCTCCGCCAGCGGCGTCAACGTCCTGATGCGCACGGTCGGCCAGGCCGGTTCGAGCGCCGCCGTGGCCGCCGTCCTCGTGCACCACACCCGTCCCGTCGCGGGTGTGCCGGTGCCGGACCTGCACGGGTACGAGCTGGCGTTCGTGATGGCGGGCGGGGTCGCCGTGGTGGCCGCCGTCACGGCCTGGTGCATCCCCGCCGAGCCGTCCGGCGCCGAGGACGTCCGGCGCGCGACCGGGGGCGGCACCCGGGGCGCGCGGGACGAGGCGCGGGAGGGAGCATGAGTGCCGTGAGCACTCCACCCGTCACGCCCACACCGGCCCGCAGGGACGCCGCCTCCACCAAGGCGGCCATCCTCCGGGCGGCCCGGTATCTGCTGGCCCGGCACGCGCACGCGGACATCACCCTCAAGGCCGTCGCCGACCGCGCCGGCGTCAGCCCACCGCTGATCCTCAAGTACTTCGGCAACAAGGACACCCTGTTCGCCCAGGTCATGTCCTTCGAGGCCGACGCCGAGGCCCTGCTGGCCGCGCCGCTGGAGCGGCTCGGCGCGCACATGGTCCGGCATGTGCTGGTCAGCCAGTCCGAGCAGGGCGCCGACCCGCTCCTGCGGATCGTGTTCGCGCCGCTGCACGGCGAGCAGGGCGACATCCTGCGCGCCAACTTCCGCCGCCAGGTGACCGAACGCATCACCGCGCGCCTCGACGGGCCCGACGCGGGCCTGCGCGCCGAACTGGCCGTCGCCACGCTCCTCGGCCTGGGCGTCGTGTACGGCATCGCGCGCGGCACCGAGGTGCGCGCGACAGCGGTCGACGACCTGGTCGACCGGTACGCCCCGGCCGTGCAGGCGCAGCTCACGCCCTGAAAGCCGCTGCGGCCCACCTCTCATCGGAACGCAAGAAGTTGCGCGTCTTTGCGTTCACTTGCGCTCCCGGTGCGCAAGTGAACGGCAGGCCACTTCGCGCCCGCGGTGAACGGTGATGCGAGCAAGTGGCTGCCTCGAGCCCACCTGTTGAGGGATCGGCGCCCCTGGATTCCGTCTCCCCGTGCCTGCGGCGCCCGGCGCTGAGCGATTCTGGTGAAATTTGTGCCGTCACGAGTGTAGACCGGCTCACAGTGCTCTGCAATATTTCGATGAATCAATGCAAATTCCTGCCCCCTCCGGGCCGGTTCTCCCCGTTCCGGTCCTTGTGCAGCCAGGCACCACTCCCCAGGAACGAGCCGCCCTCGCCGCCCCCGGCGTGCGAGCCTCCCCAGGAAGTGACCCCGCATGACTCGACACGAGCCGAGATCCCCGCAACGGCGCACGGCCCTCGCCCTGCTCGCGTGTGCCGTCGCGGTGCTGGGCCTGCCCGCCGTCGGCGCCCACGCGGCCGGCGGTCCTGACGCCGCCGCGACCGCCCCGGCCACGGCGGGCAGCGCCCGGCGCGCCCACGCGGCGGCCGCCGTCACCGACGGCGACACCGACACCTACTGGCAGGCCGCGAAGAAGTCCGCCCAGTGGGTCCAGACCGATCTCGGACGCAGCAAGCGCGTCCGGCAGGTCGTGCTGCGCCTGCCCGAACGCTGGGAGACCCGCAAGCAGACGCTGGCCCTCCAGGGCAGCGCCGACGGCAAGGCGTTCGCCACGCTCAAGCCGTCGGCGCCGTACGTCTTCAGCCCCGGCAACGACAACACCGTGCGGATCAGCGTCCCCGCCACCCTGGCCCGCTACGTCCGGGCGGACTTCAGCGCCAACTCGGTCACCGGTACCGCCCAGCTCGCCGAGATGCAGGTCCTCACGACCGCCGCGGCCACCCCCAACCTGGCCCAGGGCAAGCCCTTCACCGAGAGCGGGCACGCGGACGTCTACGATGCCGCGAACGCCGGCGACGGCAACCGCGCCACCTACTGGGAGAGCAGGAACAACGCCTTCCCGCAGTGGCTCCAGGTCGACCTCGGCTCGTCCGTCAAGGTGAACGAGGTGACGCTGCGGCTCCCCGCCGGCTGGCCGAGCCGCAGCCAGACCCTCAAGCTGCAGGGCTCGACCGACAACCAGAACTTCACCGACCTGACCGCCTCCAAGGCGTACACCTTCGACAGTGCCGACAACCAGTCCGCGACCCTCTCCTTCGACGCGACGACCACCCGGTACGTCCGCGTCCTGATCACCGCCAACACCGGCTGGCCCGCGGGACAGGTGTCCGAGCTGGAGGTGTACGGGCCCGCTACGGGCGACACCTGGGCGCCCTCCGCACCGACGAACCTGGCCTACACCGAACCCGCCACCGGCCAGATCCGGCTCACCTGGAATGCCGCGAGCGACGACACGGCCGTCACCGGCTACGACGTCTACGCCAACGGCCAGTTGCGGGCGAGCGTCGCCGGGAACACCCTGACCTACACCGACACCCAGCCGGCCGGCAGTGACGTCACCTACTTCGTCCGCGCCAAGGACGCCGCGGGCAACGTCTCCGCCGACAGCAACAGCGTCACCCGCAAGGGAGCCGGCGGCGACACCCAGCCGCCCACCGCGCCCGCGAACCTCGCCTACACGCAGTCCGGCGGCGACGTGAAGCTGACCTGGCAGGCGTCCAGCGACAACGTCAAGGTCACCGGCTACGACGTGTACGCCAACAACGGGCTGGTGAAGTCCGTCGCGGGCGACGTGACGACGTACACCGACACCCCGTCCGCCGGGGCCACCGTCACCTACCACGTGAAGGCGAAGGACGCCGCTGGGAACGTGTCGGCGGCCAGCAACAGCGTCACCCGCCCCGGTACGACGGCCGGCTCCGACCTCGCCCAGGGCAAGCCCATCGAGGCGTCCTCGACGGTCTTCACCTATGTCGCCGCGAACGCCAACGACGGGCAGATCGCGACCTACTGGGAGAGCGGCGGCGGCGCCTACCCGGCCACCCTCACCACGAAGCTCGGCGCCAACGCCGACCTCGACCGGATCGTCGTCAAGCTGAACCCGGACCCCGCCTGGTCCACCCGCACCCAGAACATCCAGGTCCTCGGCCGCGACCAGGACGCCACGACCTTCGAGACCCTGGCCGCAGCCAAGGAGTACACCTTCGCCCCGGCGACCGGAAACACCGTGACCATCCCGGTCACCGGCTCCGCGGCCGACATCCGGCTCCGGTTCACCGCCAACTCCGGCGCGCCGGGTGCCCAGGTCGCCGAACTCCAGGTCATCGGCACCCCGGCCGCCAACCCCGACCTCAAGGTCACCGGCATCACCCACACCCCCGCGGCCCCCGTCGAGTCGGACACCGTCGGCCTCACCGCGACCGTCACCAACAGCGGCACCAGGGCGTCCAAGGCCACCGACCTCGACTTCACCCTCGCCGGCACCAAGGCGGCCACCGCCGACGTCCCGGCCCTCGCGCCCGGCGAGTCAAAGACCGTCACCGCGAGCATCGGCACCCGCGACGCCGGCAGCTATCCGGTCGGCGCCGAGGTGGATCCGTCCCAGAAGGTCATCGAGCAGAACGAGGCGAACAACACCTACACCCGCCCCGACGCCCTCGTCGTCAAGCCCGTCGCCAGCTCCGACCTGCTCGCCGCCCCCGTCTCCTGGACACCCTCCAGCGCCTCGGCCGGCGACGACGTCAAGTTCACCGTCGCACTGAAGAACCAGGGTTCGGTGGCCTCCGCGTCCGGTGCCCACGACATCACCCTGACCGTCCAGGACGCCAAGGGCGCCACGGTCAAGACGCTCACCGGCTCGTACAACGGCGCCATCGCGGCGGGCCAGACCACCGCACCCGTCAGCCTCGGCACCTGGACGGCCGCGAACGGCAAGTACACCGTCAAGACGGTCGTCGCCGCCGATGCCAACGAACTGCCCGTCAAACGCGCCAACAACACCACCACCCAGCCGGTGTTCGTCGGCCGCGGCGCCGACATGCCGTACGACATGTACGAGGCCGAGGACGGCACGGCCGGCGGCGGAGCCAAGGTCGTCGGACCCAACCGCACCATCGGCGACATCGCGGGCGAGGCCAGCGGCCGCAAGGCCGTCACCCTCACCGGCACCGGGCAGTACGTCGAGTGGACCACCCGCGCCGCCACCAACACCCTGGTGACCCGCTTCTCCATCCCCGACGGCACGAACACCACCCTCAACGTCTACGTCGACGGCCAGTTCCTCAAGCCCATCGACCTCACCTCCAAGTACGCCTGGCTCTACGGAAACGAGACCGCGCCCGGCAACTCACCCGGCTCCGGCGCCCCGCGCCACATCTACGACGAGGCGAACGTCCAGCTCGGGAGGACCGTGCCGGCCGGCTCCCGGATCCGGCTGCAGAAGGACGCCGCCAACTCCTCCACCTACGCCATCGACTTCGTCAACACCGAACAGGCGACGGCGAAGGCCAACCCCGACCCGGCCGCCTACGCCGTCCCGGCCGGCTTCTCCCACCAGGACGTCCAGAACGCCCTCGACAAGGTCCGCATGGACACCACGGGCAAGCTCGTCGGCGTCTACCTGCCCGCCGGCGACTACGAGACGTCCAGCAAGTTCCAGGTCTACGGCAAGCCCGTGAAGGTCGTCGGCGCCGGGCCGTGGTTCACCCGCTTCCACGCCCCCGCCTCCCAGGAGAACACCGACGTCGGCTTCCGGGCCGAGGCCGGCGCGAAGGGCTCGACGTTCGCCGGCTTCGCCTACTTCGGCAACTACACGTCCCGGATCGACGGCCCGGGCAAGGTGTTCGACTTCTCCAACGTCTCCGACATCACCATCGACGACATCTGGGTCGAGCACATGGTGTGCCTCTACTGGGGCGCCAACACCGACAGCATGACCATCAAGAACTCCCGTATCCGCGACCTGTTCGCCGACGGCGTCAACATGACGAACGGCTCGACGGACAACCACGTCGTCAACAACGACGCCCGCGCCACCGGCGACGACAGCTTCGCCCTCTTCTCGGCCATCGACGCCGGCGGCGCCGACGAGAAGAACAACCTCTACGAGAACCTGACCTCCACCCTGACCTGGCGGGCGGCCGGCATCGCCGTCTACGGCGGCTACGACAACACCTTCCGCAACATCCGCGTCGCCGACACCCTGGTCTACTCCGGCATCACGATCTCCTCGCTGGACTTCGGCTACCCGATGAACGGCTTCGGGACCGAGCCCACCACGATCGAGAACGTCTCCCTGGAACGCACCGGCGGCCACTTCTGGGGCTCGCAGGTCTTCCCCGCCATCTGGGCGTTCTCCGCCTCGAAGGTCTTCCAGGGCATCCGGGTCAACGACGTGGACATCACCGACTCCACCTACGGAGGGGTGATGTTCCAGACCAACTACGTCAACGGGCAACCGCAGTTCCCGGTGAAGGACACCGTCTTCACCGACATCTCCATCACCGACTCCAAGAAGAGCGGCGACGCGTTCGACGCCAAGTCAGGCTTCGGCATCTGGGCCAACGAGATGCCGGAACCCGGTCAGGGCCCGGCCGTCGGTGAGGCCGTGTTCCGCAACCTGCGGATGAGCGGCAACGCGCAGGACATCCGCAACACGACCAGCACCTTCAGGGTCATCGTGGAGTGACCCGACAGCACCGTCGCACCGAGCGGGGCCGTCCTCCGAGGGGCGGCCCCGCCTCGTCCCACGAGGTCAGCGCTCCGCGAAGCAGGGACCCGGCCAGGAGACGTGTCCGGTGCCTCACAGTCCTGCCACCTTGCCGCTCGCGGAGATCTCGTACACCAGGGTGACCGTGCGGTGCCCGCCCGGTGGCAGGGACAGGTCCCAGCGCGCGATGCCGTCCGCGTCGACCGCGTCCGGCTCCGGGGCGCACGCCTCCTTGCGCAGCCGTACGTCCACCGCGGACACCTCGGACACCGGGATCCGCTCCCGCACGACGACGGCCCGCTCGCCCCGGGCGGCGGGTGCCGAGAAGCGGGACACGTGCAGACGGACCGTCCGTGTGATCAGCGTGCGCTGCGTCAGCGTCGCGGTGTCGCGGGACTCCTCGGTGTGCCGGACGACCCGGTAGTCGTCGTGACTGCCGAAGGCGAGCTCGACCGGGGCGCCCGGCGCGGTGAACTCCAGCGTGCCGCGCCCGGTGAAACCGCTGCCGCGCACCAGGTCCACGGGTCCGGCCAGCAGCGCGTGCCCGGAGGTGTTGTCGAACCGCACCACCTGGGTGACCAGCGGCGACAGTTCCGGCGACGAGGAGTACTGGCTGCGCGCGGCCGTCGTCACCGTGGTGATCGGCACCCGGTGGGCCCGGCCGTCCGTGGGAACGGACACGGGCACGGGGGAGTGCAGCACCCGTGTCTGCCCGCCGTCGTCCACCCCGGGGAGGCCGACGACCGCCGACGGGCCGAGCTCCGCGATCTCCTCCTCGCGCAGCTCCACCTCGACCCTGCGGCGCTCCTCGGGGGTGCGGTCCTCGAGGGTGAGCCGGTCCTCCGTCAGGCGTGGCGGATCGGTGGTGAGCGCCGAACGGGCCGTGGACAGGGTGAGGCGTACGTCCGACCAGTCCTCGCCGGTGCGCTGCCAGACCATCGCGTCGGTCTCCAGCGTCACCGAGTCGCCGTCGAGGACGGCCCGGTAGGCGGGGCGCCACAGCGCGCACGAGGTGAGGTGGGTCAGCCGCAGCCGGAGCCGCCCGGCGGCCTCGGACCGCAGGGTCAGCTCGACATGGCCGACCAGTTCGGCGGGCCGTTCCTCGGCGAGGGCGAGGGCCTGCCGCGCCTGCGCCAGTTCGCCGGCGAGTGCCGCGGAGCGGGCTTCGGCGGCCCGCAGTTCCTCGGCGCATGTGTCGCGTTCGCCGTCGGCCCGGTCCAGTTCACGGGTCCAGCGGTCCTCCTCGGTCTCGCCGTGGCCCGCGCCCTCCGCGATGTCCCGCAGGAGGTCGGCGGCGAGCCGGCCGAGGAGGTCGAGCCGGGTGCGCAGCCGGTCGCAGGTGTGCCCGAGGGCCCGTTGCTCCTCCTCCAGGGCGTGGACGCGGGTGCGCAGCGCCGAGTCGTCCGGGGAGGGCAGCGGTCCGGGCGGCGTCCAGGTCCGCACGATCCGTACGTCGAGGACGGCCGCGTCGTGGTCGCCCGTGAGGTCGGCGTGGAGGGTGCGGTCGACCGCGAGCGCGCTGACCGGCCCGAGGCGCAGCCGCTGGACGCCGGCGCCGACGTCGAGGTCGGCGGTGCGCTCGACGTGGGCGCGGTCCTCCAGGCAGGTGACGGCGGTGACGGGCAGCGGGATCGGCTGGGTGGTGTCCGCGGGCATGGTGTCAGCTCCTCCGGTTGCCGCCGGCCAGGGCCTTGGCGGCCGGGACGCGGATGTCGTAGCCGCCGTCGAGGGCGGTGGCGCCGCCGGCGGGCAGGTCCACGCGCCAGACGCGGGTGCCGGGTGCGTACCGGTCGGCGGCGCCGTCCTGCTCGGGTGCCGTCCAGTCGGCCTGCTCGTCGATGCGCACGTCCGGTTCCGAGGTGACCGGGACCTGCTCGTGGACCTCGACGGTGACGG
The DNA here is from genome assembly GCF_040645135.1 of Streptomyces sp. NPDC046859. Taxonomy (NCBI): domain Bacteria; kingdom Bacillati; phylum Actinomycetota; class Actinomycetes; order Kitasatosporales; family Streptomycetaceae; genus Streptomyces; species Streptomyces sp. NPDC046859. Next base: position 22,084 of record NZ_JBEYXR010000016.1, on the reverse strand, counting down.
CGTGCGCGAGCCGGTTGGCCAGCTCCACGTGGACGCGGTGGGCGAGCACGGTCGTGTTGTTGCGCAGCCCGGCCGTCGACTCGCGCAGCTGGGTGCGGCGGGTGACCCGGACACCCTCGGCCGGCCCCAGCCCCATGCGGCGGACGCCGCCGGGGGCGAGGGTGGGCAGCGCGGCGGTGGTGAGGAAGTCGTCGCCGCTCATGACCTCCACCGGTCCGGCCAGCAGGGCCTGGTCGGTCGCGTTGGAGAGGACGACCGTGGCGTACACCGTCTGCTCCACGGAGGGCACACACAGGTACTCCGTGCGCAGCCCCACCGGGATCTCGGTCACGGTGACGGTGTGCCAGACACCGTCGGAGGGGACGTCGGCGCGGGCGACCGCGTCGTAGCGGTGGTCGAAGGACCCCGCGGACGCCCGGGGCCGCACGGCGTGCCCGGGCAGCGGCAGCGCGGCCACGGCCTCGGCCTGACGCCGGCACTCTTCCGCCCGGGGGTCGTACGACGGCCCGGGGAACAGCCGGCCCCGGCGGTCACCGGGCTCGTCGGCACCGGACAGCACGAGCGCGGCGTAGTCGAGCTCGGCCTCACGCGGCTGAGGCGGCGCCGTGGCGGCCGGCGGAGACGGCGGCGGGGGCATGGGGGCGGCGCGCCGCGACCGCATGGCCGGTGCCGCGCCCGGCGGGGCTGCGTCGAAGGCGGTCGGGGCACCGGCGAAGGCGGCCGGCGGCATGCCGTACGCCTGCGGTGCGGGCGGTGGCGGGGGCGGCGGCGCGGCCTGGAAGGGAGCGGCCGCGGGGGCGGCGGGCCCGCCCGGCTGGGGAAGCGCGGCGGGCGCCGCGCCGTAGCCCGGCGGCATCGGGGGCGGTGGCGGTGGCGGGACGGGACCTGGAGCGGCCCGCGCGGGGACCACGGGGACGGGGCGCGGACCTGCCGCGTCGTACCCGGAGAAGAGGTCGGCGAGCCCCGCCGGGGGTTCCCGCCAGCCGGACGGCGCGGGAGGGGGCTGCCGCCGTCCCAGCCGCAGGGAGCGCAGCCTCGGCAGGCCGGGACGGCGGCGCAGGTCCGCGGTGGCCAGGGCGAGCCGGACGCCCGTCCAGTCCTCGCCCGTGCGCTGCGCGACCGAGGCCCGCAGCATGAGCGTGCCGCCGTCCTCGCCCTGACGATGCGTGAGCCGGTACGCCGGGACCCAGACGGCACCCGGGACGCCGTACTCCAGCTCGACCTCCAGCGGTCCGGCACCGGCGTCCGCGCCGTCGAGCGTCAGGACGGCGACGACGCTGGTCGCGATGGGCTCGGACGGCACGTCGGTGGAGGCTCGCGCCCACCGGTCCGTGGCCACGGCGAGATCGTGCTCGGCCCTGCGCAGCTCCTCCTCCAGCGCGGTCAGCCGGAGCTGCTGCGCCCGCAGCCGCTCGTCGACGAACGCGGCGAGCCGCAGCCAGGCGTCGGCGGGCGTGGCGCGCGGCGGGTCCCCGGGCTCCCGGGCGGGCGGCACGGGGCGGAGCGCCGCCGTCTCCCCGATCAGCTTCACCTGCCGGTCGCGTCGTGCCTGGGCCGCCGCGTGCGCGTCCCGCAGCCGCTCCCTCTCACGCCGCAGAGAGCCGGTGTCCTCGGTGGCGGCCGGTTCGGCGTCCACCTCGACCCGCACCTCGGTGACGCGTACACCACCCCCGCCCACCGCCTTGGCGCGCAGGGACCCCGGGTCCATCGACCGCGGCAGTCCCGTGACCCGCACCCGGCCGTCCGCCGCTACGGTGCCCCGGGCGACGCGTGTGCAGAGCGCGCCCTGCGCGTACACCACCACCGCGTCGAGCGTCGACGCCCACCCCTGTGTCTGTGCGACCTCGGATTCCATCCCACCCCGCCCCCGTCGTGGTCCTGCCGACGGCAGCCTACGCGCAGGCCGCACCCGGTTCGACGGTGATTCCGCGAGATGACAGGTGCGTTCGGGGCCGACAGGGGTACACGGCGCGCATGGCAGCACAGAGCGAGTCCCGTGAATCGTGGTCGGTAGCCCGGCAGTTGCGCCGCGTGCGCACCCTGTACGCCGCCGGCGTCCTGTTGTGGGCGGCGTCGAGCATAGGGACGGCGTGGTCGTCGCCCGGCAGCAGGCCCATGTGGACGTCCGTGCTGCTCCTCGTGGTCTTCGCCAGTCTGCTGGGGCTGTCCAGTTGGTGGCTGCGCCGTCTCGGCGCCGGGCGGGCGGCCGCCGGGGGGCAGCGCCGCTCCGTCTCCGTACGGGCGTCCGCCCCGGCCCGGCACGCTCGCGTCTGAGCCTGGCCGCGCGCGTCTGGGCGGTCAGGCACCAGGTCTGTCGCCCTGGTGCCTGACCGCCACGGGGAGGCTGTGGTCGTGGTCGGGTCGAGCGGTGCGGTCAGTTGCAGAAGTTGAGAATCGGCAGCAGGCCGTTGCCGCACTGGAAGTGCTCGCCGTCGCCGCCGGCCGGTGCGGCCTGGACGGCGGCGTGGGTGGCGGGCGCCGCCATGGCGGGCGCGGCGGTCGCCAGGCCGGCGGCGCAGGCGATGCCGACGGCGGTGGTCACGGCGAGAGTGCGGGGAATGCGGGCGATGGCCTTCTTCAGGCGAGGTGTGGTGTTCATGAACTCACCATGCACAGCGCGACGATCTTCTGCGCGCCGAGAGCATCCGAGCGGGTGAGCCGGTTCCTCGGATGGTGGCCCGTACCGCCCAACTGGCCCTTCGCGCATGGGTGGTTGGGTGCCTGACAGGTCGTGAGGACGAGGGCGGTCCTTCCGGGTGACAGGGGTGCGTGCTCCACGAGTGGGACACGCCTGAAAGTGGCGGGACGATCACAGGGGGTCGAGGTCCGGGCGCGGGCGCTCGTCGGCACGTCATGACATGACATAGATCACGTCACTGTGCGGCTCGATCCAGGAATGCGCGCCCGTCCATGATTGCTCCCGTGTTGATGGGCCTGCCCTGTGTGGGGCGGTGCGCTGGGCAATGGTGCTCGACGCGGCCGGTCGAGAAATTCCCATGACCTCGGCCTCTCGGCTCCTTCTCCGTCCCGGACCACCGTCTTCGAAAGGTTTTACCGCACCATGCCTCTGGCTCTGCTGGCCCTGGCTGTCGTCGCCTTCGGCATCGGCACCACCGAGTTCGCCACCATGGGGCTGCTGCCCCAGATCGCCGACGGGATCGGGGTGTCCGTGCCCCAGGCGGGCAACGTCGTCTCGGCCTATGCGCTCGGCGTCGTGGTCGGCGCGCCGCTGCTGACCGGTATCGGTGCCCGCGTCCCCCACAAGCGGCTGCTGCTGTGGCTGTCCGGCCTGTTCGTGGTCGGGAACGTCGCCTCCGCGTTCGCCCCGGACTTCGGTCTGCTCTTTGCCGCCCGCTTCCTGGCGGGACTGCCGCACGGCGCGCTGTTCGGTGTCGGCGCGGTCGTCGCCTCCCGGCTGGTGGCCCCGGACCGGGCCGCCCGGGCCGTGTCCAAGATGTTCCTCGGGCTGACGGTCGCCAACATCGTCGGTGTCCCCGCCGGTACCGCGCTCGGGCAGCAACTGGGCTGGCGGGCGGCCTACGGGGCCGTGGCCGTCATCGGGGTCGTGGCACTGGTGGCGCTGGCGCTGTTCGTCCCGCACCAGCCGCGCGGCCGGCAGTCCGGCATCCGGCACGAGCTGCGGGCCATGGGCAACCGGCAGGTCGCCATCGGCCTGGCCACCGCCGTGATCGGCTTCGGCGGCTTCTTCGCCGTCTACAGCTACCTCGTGCCGATGCTGACGAACCTGAGCGGCTTCTCCGACTCCTCGACCACGCTGGTCCTCGCCCTGTACGGCGTCGGCATGACCCTCGGCACGCTGCTCGCCGGACCGCTCACCGACCGTGCTCTGCGTCCGACCCTGTACGGAGGGCTGGCCCTGCTCGCCGCCGGGCTGGTGGTGTTCTACTTCGCCGTGCACAGCACGGTCGGGGCGCTGATCACGATCACGTTCATCGGCGCGATGGGGTCCCTCATCACGACGCCCGTCCAGATGCTGCTGATGGCGAAGGCCAAGAACGCCCCGACCATGGCGGCGGCGTCCAACCACTCCGCCTTCAACCTGGCCAACGCCGGTGGCGCCTGGCTGGGTGGCCTCGCCATCTCGGCGGGCTGGGGCTGGGCCTCGCCCAGCCTCGTGGGCGCCGCCCTGGCCGTCGCAGGACTCGGCCTGGCCGTCGCGGGCGGCGTCATGGACCGGCGCGACGGACGCTCGGCGGGCTCCGAGGTGATCACGTCGTCCACGGCCGAGGCCCGGCCCGAGGCCGCGCCCACCCACCAGCCCTGACCGGCCGGCGCGGGGGAAGCGGTCACCGGGAAGCCCGGCTCCGAAATCGATCGGATCGACAGGTGTAAGGGTGATGCGCCGGGGCACTCGATCGGCGGGTGGAGCAGGGACGCACTCCGGGGCGGCACAGCAGCGATGACTGGCCGCCCCGAAGTGTGTCCGGAGTCCGACCGGCGCCGGGCCGGACGTCAGACCTTGCGCCCCACACCCCCGAACATGGCCACGTCCTCCGGCAGCCCGGTCAGGCTCTCGTCCGGCCGCCACCGGTTGCACGAGACGACACCCGGCTCCAGCAGCTCCAGACCGTCGAAGAACCGGGCGACGCCCTCCGGTGTGCGCTGGGTCAGCTTCGGGGTGCCGTGCTCGTTCCAGAAGGCCACGGCGGCGTCGACGTCCGGCATGTCCGGGTGCGTGACGGTGTGCGAGAGCACGAGATGACTGCCGGAGGGCAGCCGCTCCATCAGCCGGCGCACGATGCCGGCCGCCTCCTCGTCGTCCTCGATGAAGATGACGACGCCGAGCAGCATCAGCGCCACGGGCTGATCGAGATCGAGGGTCCGCCCGGCCTGCTCCAGGATCGCGTCGACGTCGCGGAGGTCCTCGTCCAGGTAGGCGGTGTGCCCCTCCGGCGTGCTGGTCAGCAGGGCCTCGGCATGCGCCAGCACGATGGGGTCGTTGTCGACGTACACGATGCGGGACTCCGGCGCCATGCGCTGAGCCACCTCGTGCGTGTTGTCGGCCGTCGGCAGTCCGGTGCCGATGTCCAGGAACTGGCGAATGCCGCACTCGCCGGCGAGGTACTTCACGGCGCGCCCGAGGAACTTGCGGTCGGCCAGGGCGTAGTCGCCGATGCCCGGGTGCAGGCCGCGGATCTGGTCCCCGGCCGCCTGGTCGACCTCGTAGTTGTCCTTGCCGCCCAGCCAGTAGTTCCAGATGCGGGCCGTGTGCGGCTGGTCCGTCTTGATGCGCTTGCGCGCCTCCCTCGACGCAGCGGAAATCTCGGTCACGCGAAGTCCCTCCAGATCTGGCCTGTGCAACCCGGCAAGGGGCAACCTACCGGGCCGAGTTGAGGGGCGTGACCGCATCCGGGGCGGGAGGCACCGGGTGCCTTGGTAGGGTGCGCCGGCCGGGCGTGGCCGTGCCCGGCGGAGAGGCGGGGCGACGATGAACGGGACCGAGGCGTCACGCGCGACGGCCGCCGCCCTGACGGTCGTCTCCTCGCTCGGCCTGCCCGCCGACGACGCGGTCGTCCTGCACGACTCCAACAAGCTCACCCTGCGCCTGCTGCCCTGCGACCTCCTGGCCCGGGTGGCGCCCGTGACGGACCAGGTGGCGCGGTTCGAGATCGAGCTGGCGCGGCGGCTCGCCGGATCGGGATGCCCGGTGGCCGCCCTGGACCCCCGCGTCGAGCCGCGCCCTTACGAGCGGGACGGCTTCGTGATCACGCTGTGGACGTACTACGCGCCGGCCACCTCGGAGGACGTCCCGCCCGCCGCCTACGCGGCCGCCCTCACGCGACTGCACGCCGGGATGCGCGAACTCGACGTGCCCGCACCGCACTTCAGCGACCGGGTCGCGCAGGCCCGGCGTCTCGTGGCGGACCGCGCCCGCACCCCGGAGCTGGGGGACGCCGACCGGGCCCTGCTCGCGGACACGCTGCGCACCCTGGGACGCGCCGTCCGCGAGCACGGCGGCGCCGAACAGCTGCTGCACGGCGAACCGCACCCCGGGAACGTCCTCACCACGGACGGCGGGGTGCGGTTCATCGACCTGGAGACGTGCTGCCGCGGCCCCGTCGAGTTCGACCTCGCCCACGCACCCGTCGAGGTCGGCGCGCACTACGCGGGCGCCGACCCCACCCTGCTGCGCCGGTGCCGGACCCTCGTCCTGGCGATGATCACCGCCTGGCGCTGGGACCGAGAGGACCGGTTTCCCGGCGGACGCGCACTGGCCGCCGAATGGCTGGAGCGGCTCCGGGCGGCGACAGACGACGGGTAGCGCACGGGGGACGCCCGCACGGACGTCACAGGAAGCGCCACAGCTGGTCGTCCGTTCCGTTGTCGTCGAACTGGACCACCTGCGCGCTGTCCGCGGTCGACATGCCGTCCACCCCGAGCACCTTGCCGCTGTTCCTGTTGAGCACGCGGCACCAGCCGTCGCCGTCGTCGACCAGCCGCCACAGATGGTCCGCCGTGCCGTTGTCCTCGAACTGCACGACAAGGGCGCTGTTCTGCGTCGACATGCCGTCGACGCCGAGGACCCTGCCGCTGTGGCCGTTGCGGATCAGGAACCAGCCGTCGCCCCTGTCCACGAGCTGCCAGGCGTGGTCGGCGGTCCGGGTGTCGGCGAACTGCACGACACGGGCGCCGTTCTCCAACGACATCCCGTCGACGGCGAGGACCTTGCCGCTGTGCTTGTTCCGCAGCCGGCGGAACGGCGGCTCGGGGACCCACGGCCTGCCGTCGGGCGCCGCCGTGGGGAAGGAGGTGATCCGCAGCCGGGCCGCGCCCGAGGGGATGAGCGTGACGGTCTCCACGGCTTCGCTGCCGCGGGCGGGGCCGTCCTGGAGCGGCGCGACGACGTGCTCGTCGTCCGCGATCCACTCCGGGACGCGCCGCGCCTGCGCCGTGATCCGCACGGGGGCCGACCGCGGGGTGAACGGCTGCGCGGGTACGCCGGACCCGGTGCGGGCGACGGTGAGCGGGGTGTCCGGCACCAGGCCGTAGTTCCACGGCGTGGTGGCGTGGACGGCGTGGGCGGGGAACGTGTCGGTGCCGCCGATGCGTTCGTAGCGCTCCCCGATGGCCAGGGAGTAGGTGAGCGGGCCCCTCTCCACGCTGACCGCGCCGTGCTGACCGGACCACGTCCGCAGCCTGGCCTGCTGGGGGAACCGGACGCGCACGGTGTCGCCGTCGCGCCAGGTGCGCCCCACCCGCGCCCAGGACGGGCCGTCGGACGCCGGGGACGCGGTTCCGTTCACCCGCAGTTCGGGGCCGCCGCACCACCCGGGGACGCGCAGCACGAGCGGGAACCGTACGGGACGGGGCGTGGACACCGTGAAGGTGACGGTGTCCCCGAAGGGGTAGTCGGTGGCCTCGGTGACGGTCACCGTCGTGCCGTCCGCGACCTGGGTGCGCACCGAACTGGGCGCGTACATCGCGGCCGCGAGACCGCCGTCGGGCGTGCCCAGCCACAACTCCTCGGTGAAGTACGGCCAGCCCATGCCGTAGTTGTGGGGGCAGCAGCGGTACTGGTCGACGCCGGCCTGGAACGCCTGCATGGCGAAGCCGTTCTGGAACTGCCCCTGCGTCTTGGCCCGGTCGTCGAGGTCGACGCCGTTGGCGCTGGTGATGTAGTGGACGGCCTTGCCCTCGGCGTCGAGGGAGGCGGGGAGCATGTTGAACGCCAGCTCCTCGCAGCGGTCCGCCCACACCGGGTCGCCGGTGATGCGGGTCAGCAGCTCGTGGCTGGCCATGAACTCGACGATGCCGCAGGTCTCGAAGCCCTGACGGGGGTCGGTGAAGCCGGGCCGGTAGTTCTCGTCACCGGCCAGACCGCCGCCGGGGAACCGTCCGTACTCGGCCATGACCGTGTCGTAGGCGCGATAGCTGGCCCGGGTGAGCTCGGCGGAACCGGTGAGCTGCGCGTACTGGGCGGGCTCGCGGAAGCCCTGGGCGATGTTGACGTTGTGCCGGCTCGGCGTGGGGCCGGTCCAGTCGGCGCCGTGGGTGTGCATCTTGGCCGCGAGGTCGAGCAGGAACGCCTCGCCGGTACGGCGGTGGAGCCAGACGGCGATGTCCAGCCCGTCGCCCCACCGGTACGACACCCAGCTCCGGTCGAACGCCCCTGGCCCCTGGGCGTTCATGAAGCGCAGGAAGCGGACGAGGAACGGCACCACGCGCCGGTCGCCGGTGTACTCCTCATGGCTGCGCAATGCCTGGAGCAGGGGCAGGAACGGCCAGAAGTCGGGCCCGCCGTCGAGGGAGGCGCGCAGGGCGCGCGGTCCGAAGAAGCCGTCGCTCTGCTGCGTGGCCAGGATGGCGTCCACCCATTCCCGCGACCGCTTCAGCGCGGCCGTGTCGCCCGTCGCGACGGCCAGCGGGATGTAGCCCCGCAGCCAGTAGGGCACCTCCTCCCACCCGCCGCGCTCCGGGTGCACCCAGCCGGTCGCCGCGAAGTCCAGGAAGTGGGAGCCGGATTCGAACCGCCCGCACAGACCGTCGAGTTGCAGCCGCAGCTGCCCGGCGAGCCAGCCGCGCGCGGTGACACTGCCCGGCCGAAGCCGCCGGAACCGGTCGGGCACCGGCGTCCCGGCCGGCGGGGCGGGTGCCGCGGCCGCGACCCCGGCGAGGGGGGCGCCGAGAGCCGCGGCCGTGAGGGAGAACGAGCCCGCGCCGAGCAACGCCCGTCGACTGAGGGACATGGGGGGACCTGCCTTCCGGGAAGGGTCGACCGAGGGGGGACAACGATGTCGCGCAGGTACGTGGGGAGGACGGAGCGCTCGGCTCCCTGGCTTGTACAACGTTGAAAGCGGCAGTCGTCGGCATGACAGCACGCTTGCGCGGACCTGTCCAGAGGTGGCGCGGCGAGGGACGGCGAGTGGGTGTGGGTCCGTGACGGCCGGGACAGCTCCGGGCCAGGGGGTGTCTTGTCGATCAGGCCGGCCGTCGGGACGCGCCGGCGCGCCGCCGCCGCACCGCCGACGAGATCCACGCGGTCAGTCGCACCGCCGAGCAGATCAACGCCCCGCCGACGACCACCGGGACGGACGCCATGAGGACGAAGGTGCCCAGCAGCTCGCCCCAGGTGGGCTCGTCACCCATCGTGCTTCCACCCTGCGCCATGGTCATCACCACGCGGCCCGGGGCCGATCGGTTCCCGGTGTCCTGGGGCAGGCGTGGCTCACCCGCCCGCCAGCAGGGCTTCCCCGAGCGGAGTGAGCGCGTGCAGGACCCGGCTGCCGTCCCGCACGGTAGTGATCAGGCCCGCTGCCCGCAGCACCGTGGCGTGCTCGCTGGCCGTGGCCGGTGAGACCGCCGCCCGCTCGGCGAGGGCCGTGGTTCCCGCAGGCGTCGACAGCGAGGCCAGCACCTGCGCCCGGGTCCGCCCCAGGAGGCCGCCCAGCACGTCGCCCGCCGGCACCGCGCGGTCGGTGACGGGCAGCGGCCGTACGAGCACCGTCGGCGCCGCGGGGTCGTACACCAGCAGGGCGCCCGCGGCGAAGTAGGAGGGCACCAGACGCAGCCCCCGGCCGCAGAGTTCGACGGTGTGCGAGGAGGCGAACGGCACCAGCAGGTCGGGCGGCTCCCAGCGCCAGCCCGGCTGCAGCGTCGCGAGCAGCGCCTCGACACCGCCGCGCAGCAGGGTCTCCGAGCGCAGCGCGCGGTCGGCGGCGGCCGCGTTCAGCACGGCGGGCCACAGCGGAGCGACCGACGAGCGGTGATAGCGCGTCAGATCCTCGGCCAGGCGGCGCCGCGCGGCGGGCGTGCCCTGCGCCAGGTCCCGCATCAGGGACGAGGCGGTCTCGCCCGGCAGCTCGGCGAGATCGGCGGCCAGCGCGGGCGTCGGGGTCCGCGCCGCCAGCTCGGCCGCGGAGCCGACGTCCCGGGCGGCCGGCTGGTACAGGAAGTCCGGCAGTCCGCCGCTGGGCCGCACGAGCCGGGTGAGGACGCCCGCGCGGGCGGCCAGCCCCGGCGCGACGGTCCGCCGCCAGGTGGCGAGTTCACGCCGCCGGCCCGCGGGGCCCGTGCCCGGCGCGGCCAGGTGACGGACGCTCAGAGCCGTCTCCAGGAGGACGTCGGGGGCCGCGGCGACGGTGACGCGGGCGAGGTCGGCCGGGCCGAACCGTATCCGTAACACGCCGGGCAGGCTACCGGAGCGGACCGGGTTTCGGCCCTGCCCGAAAGGAAGGGCGCGTACGGCCCGCGGACGGCGATCCTGCGGTGCGGATCCGGCGCCCCCGCCGGTGTCACGACCCCCTGGAGCCCAGATGTCCGTACCGCACCGGCTCGTCGCACCGGCGCTCGCGGCCGCCGCCCTGCTGATCGGCACCACGGCCGTGCCCGCCGCGGGCACCGGCCGCCCGCTGCCCGACCGCTACGTCGTCTCCCACACCCCGGGCACCCTGCCCGAGGGCATCGACGTCCGTCCCGACGGCACCCTGTACGTCTCCTCCGACGGCACCGGAGCACTGTACCGGGGCCGGGTGACCTCGCCCCGGATGCGGCCCTTCCCGGCGGAGGGCGCCACCTCCCGCGGCAGCACCCGGGGTGTCCACACCGACCGGGCGGGCCGCGTCTTCTCGGTCGGCCGGGGCCGGCTCACCGTGCACGCGCCCGACGGACGCCTCCTGCAGGCCGTGGACGCCCCCGACGGTCCCCTCGGCGCCCCCGACCTGAACGACCTCGTCGTCACCCGCGACGCCGTCTATGTCACCGACTGGGCCAACCCGGTCGTGCTGCGCGCCCCGCTGGACCACGGCCGGGTCGGGCCGCTGGAGCCGTGGGCCGACGTGCGCGGCGCGTTCCCCGGTTTCCCCGACCGGTACTGGCTGCTCAACGGCATCGTCGCCGATCCGGCCGGGCGCACCCTCCTCGTCGCCTCCAACGGTACGGAGGCCGTCTGGCGCATCGACACCACCACCCGCGAGGTGAGCCGCCTCGACCTGGGGGAGGAGTCCTTCGGCGCGGACGGCATGGTGCTGCACGGCCGCACCCTGTACGCGGTGCTCAACTACGGCGCCCCGCACGGCGTGTACATCGCCCGGCTCGACGCGGAGCTGCGCACCGGCACGGTCGTGCACCGCGTCACCGGTGCTCCCTTCGACCTGCCCACCACGCTGGCCCGCCGCGCGTGCCGGCTCTACGTCGTGAACAGCCAGAACGACGAACCGCCCGGCACCCCGCCGTACACGGTGACCGCCCTGGACGACCCGATGTGCGGGGCGGACGGCTGAGCCCCGGGGACGGCGTGCGGCGGGCCGCCCTCCACGGGGGAGCGGACGGGCCGCGCACGCCGTCGCCGCAGCGGTACGGCCAGGGGTGTGCGCCGAGCGGCTGAACTCCGCGACAAGGCCAGGACACGGCACGGACGGGCGGCAATGTCTCGCTCATGACGTCCGGGACAGGCACGGCCGAAGGTGCGACGAAGGGGCGGCTCGTCCTGTGGACGCTCGCCGCCGGACAGTTCCTCATGGCGCTCGACAGCTCGGTGATGAACGTCTCCATCGCGACGGTCGCCGAGGACGTCGGCACGACGGTCACCGGCATCCAGGGCGCGATCACCGCCTACACGCTGGTGATGGCCACGCTCATGATCCCGGGCGGGAAGGTCGGCGCGGTCATCGGCCGACGGCGCGCCTTCGCCCTCGGCTGCGTCATCTACGGATGCGGCTCCCTCACCACCTCGCTGGCCCCGAACCTCCCCGTGCTGCTGCTCGGCTGGTCCTTCCTGGAGGGCGTCGGCGCGGCCCTCATCCTGCCCGCGATCGTCGCCCTGGTTGCGGGCAACTTCCCGGCGGAGCGGCGCCCCGCCGCCTACGGGCTCGTCGCCGCGGCCGGTGCGGTGGCGATCGCGCTGGGACCCCTGATCGGCGGGTTCGCCACCACCTACCTGTCCTGGCGCTGGGTGTTCGCCGGGGAGGTGCTGGTGGTGGCCGTCATCCTGGCGACGGCCCGGCACATCCGCGACCCGCTGGGCGCCGGACGGCCACGCCTCGACCTCGTCGGCTCGGCACTGTCCGCCCTGGGCCTCGGCACCTTCGTCTACGGCGTGCTCCGCTCGGACGAGTGGGGCTGGTTCCGTCCCAAGCCCGGCGCCCCCGACTGGCTCGGCGTGTCGCTCGTCGTCTGGCTGATGCTGGCCGGCGTGCTGCTGATCCGGGTGTTCCTGCACTGGGAGGAGCATCTGGTCGCACGGCACCGCGATCCGCTCCTCGACCCGGCTCTCCTGCGGGTCAGGCAGCTCACCGGCGGGCTCATCATGTTCTTCTTCCAGTACCTCGTGCTGATGGGCGTGTTCTTCGTCGTCCCGCTCTACCTCTCGATCGCCCTCGGCCTGTCCGCGCTCCAGACCGGCGCGCGCCTGCTGCCGTTGTCGCTGACCCTGCTGGCCGCGGCCACCCTGATCCCCCGCCTCCTCCCCGACGTCTCACCCCGGCGGGTCGTCCGCCTCGGCATCCTGGCGCTGCTCGTCGGCGCCGTCGTCCTGATGGCCGCGCTGGACGCCGGCGCCGGGGCGGAGATCGTGACCGTGCCGTTCCTGCTGATCGGGCTGGGCACGGGCGCGCTGGCCTCCCAGCTCGGCTCGGTCACCGTGTCGGCGGTGCCGGACGAGCAGAGCGCGGAGGTCGGCGGCATCCAGAACGCCGTCACCAACCTCGGCTCGTCCATCGGCACCGCGCTCGCCGGGTCCATCCTGATCGGGGTGCTCGCCTCGTCGTTCCTGACGAGCTTCGAGCAGAACCCCGCGGTGCCGGCCGAGGTCGGGGACCGGGCCGCCGTGCAGCTGCAGAGCGGCGTGACCTTCCTGTCGGACGCTCAGCTCAGGTCCGCGCTCGACGAGGCGGGCGTGGACGAGGAGGTCGCCCGTGCGGCGCTGGACGCCAATGCCGAGGCCCGGCTGGACGGTCTGCGCGCCGCCCTCGCCATCCTCGCCTTCGCCTGTGCCCTCGCGCTGTTCTTCACCTCGCGCATCCCGGCCACCCAGCCCCGCTCCGCGTAGCCGGACGGAAGAAGCCGGCGCAGGGCCGGTCCGGCGCCAGTCGCGGGTCGGTGGTGCGGGCCCGCGCCGGGTGGGCGATACTGGCACGCTGGGTTTTCGTGCCCGGAGCGTCGTCATGTGCCCGGGGGTGGCAGCATCGGACGGCACGGCCGGGGGGCGGGCCGGACGGCGATCAGGCGTGGGGAGTGGACCGGCCGCGTATGGGTAGGCGCGGGCGGACGAACGGGGAGCGCAGGCAGTGATGAGGGATCCAGAGCCCAGGGGTGGTCAGCACGGGGGCGCGGACGGGACGTCCGCGCTGCGCGCGAGCATCGCGCTGGACGGGGACGGCACGGCCATCGCCCACGCCCGCCACATGGCGGTCGCCTTCCTGACGCGGGCGCAGAGCGAGCACGGGGTGCGTCTGTCCCAGCGGGGCATGGACCTCACCCAGCTGGTCGTCAGCGAACTGGTCACCAACGCCCGCAAGTACGCGCCGGGCCCGGCGAGGATGGATCTGAGCATCGACGGCGACGTGGTGGAGGTCGCCGTGTGGGACTCCGATCCGGTGCTGCCGGTCGCCCGGGCCGCCGACGCGGGCCGGGTCGGACAGCACGGCCTGGAGATCGTGATGGCCGTCTCCCAGGGCTTCTCGGCCCAGCGGGAAGAGGTCGGCAAGCGCATCACCGCCCGGATCGGCCTGGCGGACGAGACCCGGGCCGCCGGTGCCGAGGCCCGGCCGGGCGGTCAGGGCAGAAGCTCGATATAGCCGTCCGTCCCGTGCACCCGGACGCGCTGCCCGTCCTGGATCACTTCCGTGGCCCGCGCCACCCCGACCACGGCGGGCAGACCGTACTCCCGGGCGATCACCGCGCCATGGGTCATCAGACCCCCCACCTCCGTCACCAGGCCCGCGATCCCGACGAACAGCGGTGACCAGCTGGGGTCCGTGAACGGTGTGACCAGGATGTCGCCCGCCTCCAGGTCGGCCTGCGCCATGTCGAGGACCACCCGGGCCCGGCCCTCCACACTCCCCGCGGACACCGCCAGACCGGCCAGCGCCCCGGCCGGCACGTCGTCGCGCCGGTACGCCCCCGAGAGGGCCACCCCGTCCGAGGTGAGCACCCGGGGCGGGGTGAGCGCCTGGTACGACCGGAAGGCGTCCTTGCGGCGCCGCACGACCCCCTCGTCCACCCGGCGCGTGCGGACGGCCTCCTCGAACTCGTCGAACGTGAGGTGGTAGACGTCCTCCGGGTCGGCGAGGACACCCGCGCGCACCAGGGCGTCGGCCTCCCGCAGCAGGGCCTGCCGGTAGACGAAGGAGCGGCTGACGATGCCGTACTTCGGATACTCCCGGTAACCGATGAAGGTGCGGACCCGCTCGATCATCCGGCGCGTCTCGTCGGCCTTGCGCTCCCCGTCCGGCAGGGCCCGCAGCCGCTCCAGCACCTCACGCTCCTTCGCGAGCGCCTTGCGCCGGCCCTCCTCGAAGCGGCGCGCGGCGGCGCCCGGCCTGAAGCCGCGGACGTGGTCGAGGATGACCGGCACCAGTGCGCTGGGCCGCTCCCGCCAGCGGGGCCGTGTGATGTCGATCTCGCCGACGCAGCGCATGCCGTACCGGTCGAGGTACGCCTCGATGGCGTCCCGGGCCTCGGCGCCACCGGGGACCTCGGGCAGCTCGTCCAGGAAGCCGTCGTCCTGGACGCCCTGGAGGAAGGCGACCACCTCCGGATGCGGGCGGACCACGTCGGCGACGTCGAGCAGCGCCAGCCCCATCTGCGAGGTCACGTTGCCGGGTGCGGACAGGGTGAGCGTGTCGGCCGCGTTCTTCTCGCCGAGCCACTCCTCCAGCCGGTCGTTGAGCCACCAGGTGGCCTCCATGCCCGCCATGATCGCCCGCATGCTCAGCGGGTCGCCGACCACCCGCTTGTGCTCCTCGAAGGCCTCCCGAAGGAAGGCGAACAGCGCGGGACCGCTCTTCGTGCGGATGTCCCGCTCCAGGGCGGCCAGGGAGCGCCGGCTGCGTTCGATCAGCTCGGTGACGACGGCCGGATCGGTCCCGACCGGTTCGGCACCGCCACCGGCCGGGGGCTGCGCGCCGGCCGTCCCCGCGGGCAGCGGCTCGAACTCCTCGCCTTCCAGGACGGTTTCCAGGGCGTCCCGGGTCAGCGGGTCGCCACGTCCGACGACGTCCAGGAGAGCCGCCCGGCTCGTGGGCGCCGCCAGCCGGGCGGTGGCGTCGACGAACAGCCGCCCGCCGGCCTCGTGCATCGGTGCCAGGGCCGTCAGCTGCCACATGGAGAGGCCCAGGGGTTTCATGGCGTCGGTCATCATCTGCTGGTGACCGACGGAGAGGTAGACGCGGAAGGCGTCGTCGTCCCGGTCGGGCACAGGGAACAGGGTGGTGATCGGCCGGCTCTGCACGATGTGGAAGCCGTCGTCGTCCAGGCACCACTCGATGTCCTGGGGGCTGCCGAAGTGCGCCTCGACACGCCGCCCGAGCGCGACCAGCCGCACGGCCTGATCGTCCGTCAGCACCGGTTCACGCTGCCGCCGCTCCTCGATCGGTGTCTCCCGGGTCCCGCCGCCGGGCAGGGCGTGCAGGGCGCGCTGCTTGGTGGCGGTCGTCCGCGCGACGACCTCGCCGTGCCGCACCGTGAGGACGTCCGGGTCCACCAGCCCCGACACCAGGGCCTCGCCGAGGCCGAAACCGGCGTCCACGGTCGCCGAGCGGCGTTCGCCCGTCACCGGGTCGGCCGTGAACAGGATGCCGGACGCCCGCGGCACGACCATCCGCTGCACGACCACGGCCATGTGGACCGTACGGTGGTCGACGCCCTGGCGCCCGCGGTAGGTCACCGCCCGTTCGGTGAACAGGGAGGCCCAGCACCGGCTGACGTGCCGGAGGATCTCCTCCGCGCCCACGACGTTCAGGTAGGTGTCCTGCTGGCCCGCGAAGGAGGCGGTCGGCAGGTCCTCCGCCGTCGCGCTGGACCGTACGGCGTACGCGGACCGCTCACCGTGCCGGGCGAGCGCGCCGGTGATCGCCGCCGCCACCTCGTCCGGGAGCGGCGTCGCCTCGACGGCCCGGCGCAGACGGGCGGCGAGCGAACGGACCTCCTCGCGGTCGCCGCCGTCCACACGGGACAGCCGGTCGAGCAGCTCGTCGGCCTCGGGGGCCTCGGCCATGATCCGCCGGAAGGCGGTCGTCGTCACGCAGAACCCGGCCGGCACCCGGATCCCGTCGAGCCGGGACAGCTCGCCCAGGTGGGCGCCCTTGCCACCGACGGCGGCGAGCCCCGTCCCGTCGACGTCCCGCAGATCCACCACCAGAGGCCCGCTCATCGCGCCACCTCCGGCGCGGCCGTGCGGCACATGCGCGGGGACCGTTGGTACGCCGACAACACCACAAGCACGTCGAGCCCTCATTTCCGCAGGCAGTGGCAACGGCCGACGATTCTGCGCCCCCACCGGGGCCTTGCCGCAAGCCCCCCTGTGGGCTATACGTTGAGAAGGGCGAGGAGACATATCTCCTCGCCCTTCGCGTTCAGGCGTCCACGCGTCGCCCGCCTCACTCAGACGGTCGTGGTGAACCGCTCCCAGACGCGGTGCGCGCCCATCAGTTCCCGCACCTGCTCCAGCGTGGCCGTGCCGTCGGTTCCGACCACGACGCCCGGCGCGTCGACGGGGATGCCGGCCGCCTCCAGGACCGCCTCGCCGCCCGCCCACGCGCCGATCGCCTTGCCGTGCCGGAACGCCTCGGTCAGCAGTTGCACCACGCGCGGGTCGGCGCCCCCATGCGGGCCCGAGGGAAGCGCCTTGGCGTCACGGGAGCCGTGGGCTTCGTCGCCGGCGGTCGGCGCGCCCGCCACGAGCAGCGCGTCGAACTCGATGGACCGCGCGGTCACGAACGTCCGCTGCACGGTCACGGCGTCGTCGCCCGTGCCCAGCTTGCCACCGGCCGGGGCGACGACCAGCGGCACCATGTCCGCGCCGAGCACCGCCTCGCGCACCGACCGCACCCCGTCCAGGTCGCCGCCCTCGGCGGTGACGATGCCGACGAGGCGCCCGTCGGTCGGCCAGACCTGCCCGACCTGGGACAGCGCCGGACTCGGCTCGACGTCGGCGAGCGGCACGGTCGGCTCGGGCGCCGGCAGCCCCAGGCCCTCCGCGACACGTGCGCACAGGACGGGGTCGATGTTGGCGAGCGTCTGCAACGCCCGCTCCTTGATGGCCTGTTCGTAGCACTTGCCGAGCTCGAACGTGTAGGCGCCGATGATGTGCTCCTGCTCGACGGCGCTCATGCTGAGCCAGAACCGGCGCGGCTGGCTGAAGTGGTCGGAGAACGACTCGGGCGCCTCGCGGACCTTCGTCGCCTCCGGCACCCGCACCGGCGTCTCGACGTAGGCGCCGTTGTCCGCGCCGGCCAGGAACGGGCAGCCCCCGTCGAGGGAGTTGGGCCGGTACGGGGCGACACCGCGGTGCACGGCGTCCTGGTGGAAGCCGTCGCGCAGCATGTCGTTGACCGGCGCGTGCGGCCGGTTGATCGGGATCTGCGCGAAGTTCGGGCCGCCCAGCCGGGTGATCTGGGTGTCCAGGTACGAGAACAGGCGCCCGGCGAGCAGCGGGTCGTCGGTGATGTCGATACCGGGGACCAGGTGGCCGACGTGGAAGGCGACCTGCTCGGTCTCGGCGAAGAAGTTCGACGGGTTGCGGTTGAGCGTGAGCAGCCCGATCGGCTGCACGGGGGCCAGCTCCTCGGGCACGAGGTTCGTCGCGTCGAGCAGGTCGATGCCCTCGAACATCTGGTCAGGTGTGTCGGGGAAGGTCTGGATGCCCAGCTCCCACTCCGGGTAGGCGCCGGCCTCGATGGCGTCGGCGAGGTCGCGGCGGTGGAAGTCCGGGTCGACGCCGCCCGCGATCTGCGCCTCCTCCCACACCAGCGAGTGCACACCGAGCTTCGGCTTCCAGTGGAACTTCACCAGGGTCGTGGAACCGTCCTCGGCCACCAGCCGGAACGTGTGGACGCCGAACCCCTCCATCGTGCGGTACGACCTCGGGATGCCCCGGTCGGACATGTTCCACAGCGTGTGGTGGGTGGCCTCGGTGTGCAGGGAGACGAAGTCCCAGAAGGTGTCGTGCGCGCTCTGTGCCTGCGGGATCTCCCGGTCCGGGTGCGGCTTGCCGGCGTGGATGACGTCCGGGAACTTGATCGCGTCCTGGATGAAGAACACGGGGATGTTGTTGCCGACGAGGTCGAAGACGCCCTCCTCGGTGTAGAACTTCGTCGCGAAGCCGCGCGTGTCCCGCACCGTGTCGGCGGAGCCGCGGGAGCCCAGGACGGTGGAGAAGCGCACGAACACCGGCGTCTCCGCTCCCGGCGCCAGGAACGCCGCCTTCGTCACCGAGGACGCCGTGCCGTAGCTCTTGAAGACGCCGTGCGCCGCCGCACCGCGCGCGTGCACGACCCGCTCCGGAATGCGCTCGTGGTCGAAGTGCATGACCTTCTCGCGCAGATGGTGGTCCTGAAGCAGGACCGGGCCGCGCGGGCCCGCCTTGAGCGAGTGGTCCGTGTCGTAACGGCGGACGCCCTGAGCGTCTGTCAGGTAGGCGCCGGACTGGGCCATGCGGGCTCGCGCCGCCCCCGTTGCCTGGCCGGTGGGCGACATCGTGTCCGGGCCGCTCTGGTCGGGCTTCGGCGGCAGGGGCTCGTGCGGCTCGGTCGGCTCCGCGACCGTCGGGGACTGCGGTCCGGGCTTGCCCGGGATGCCGTCCTCCGGGCCCGAGCCGCCACCCTGGACGGCTTCCGCGACCTTGTCCGTCGCCCGCTTGAGGGGGTTGGGCTGGCTCATCGCTATCGTTCCTCTGCTCTCTGCCGGCCACGGCCCGCCTGCGAACCCGGCTGCCGTGAGATCCGGCGCCGAGTACCCGGCTGCGCCCGACATATCCCCCGTACCGGCAGACCCGCCGGCCCCATACGCCCCACCGGACGCAACCCCTGAGCAGGTATGTACGTCCGTACACTCCACGGCATACGGTCGTCCGCTTGCCGTTCGGCCACCCGGCCGCCGACCCCCGCACCCAGCTGAGGCCGTCGAACGCCGCGTCCGAGTCCGCGTCGAGGGGGCGGTCTCCCGGACGTAGGGGGCCGGGGCGTGCTCCGAGACGGGGGTCACGGCAGCCCCGGCCGGGTCGCCGGGCGGCAGCCCCGGCCTGCGGCGAGGCGGGCACCGGCCGGTCAGCCGTGATCGTCGAGCGATCGGTTCTTCATATCTTCCGATCAGGCGGTGTCGTTCCCGCGCAGGCCGCCTCCCGGCCCCCTCGTCCCGTCCTACGGTGCCGATCGCGGGCCCGGAACCGGCGCCCGCCAGAGCACCGACAAGGGGAGGCGCCGATGGCGAACGTGGAAGTGACGCTGAAGGAGATGACGGCGGGGATCGAGGGGGCACTGGGCGCGGCGGTGGTCGACTACACCAGCGGCATGGCCCTCGGCACCCTGGGCGGGGGAAAGGACCTGGACCTGACCGTCGCCGCCGCGGGGAACACGGACGTCATCCGTGCCAAGGTGCGGACCATGGAGCACCTCGGCCTCGGGGGCGCGGTGGAGGACATCCTGATCACGCTGAACGACCAGTACCACGTCATCCGGCTGGTCGCCGGCCGCGGCGGCAACGGACTGTTCCTGTACCTCGTCCTGGACAAGGCCCGCTCCAACCTCGCCATGGCCCGCCACCAGCTCAAGCGGCTCGAGGAACAGCTCGAGGTCTGAGCCCGCGACCGCTCCGGGCCGCCGTGCGCCCACGAGTTGAAGACTTCTTCAAGTCATCACATGGAGAGGGTCGCACTTCGTGAACGCCGGCCGCCCGGGCCCAGCAGGATGAGCGGGACCCCCATGGCGCGACCGGGCCCCCGGGCCCGTCGCGTCATGGGAAGACGCACCTACGGACCGGCAGGAAGAGCGTGATGCAAGTTCCCCTTTATCAAGCCAAGGCGGAGTTCTTCCGCATGCTCGGGCACCCGGCGCGCATCAGGGTGCTGGAACTGCTGCAGCACGGACCGGTCCAAGTCCGTGACCTGCTCGCCGACATCGAGATCGAGCCGTCCAGCCTCTCGCAGCAGCTGGCGGTCCTGCGGCGCGCGGGCATCGTGGTCTCCATCCGGGAGGGTTCCACCGTCAGCTACGCGCTCGCCGGCGGTGACGTGGCCGAACTGCTCCGGGCCGCCCGGCGCATCCTCACGGATCTCCTGGCCGGACGGAACGAGCTCCTCGCGGAGCTGCAGCAGTCCGGCGGCGCCGCGCCGCCGGTGGCCGCGGCCGTCCGGCAGCCCGGTGGAGACGGCGCGCGCTGACGAGGGCCTCTGGACAAGGGGTCCCCGCGGTGCTGTCGTGGACATGACGGTGTTCCGGTGGTGCGGGGAACAGGAGCCGAACGTCATGCCGACACGTATGCGCCGTCCGGCCGGCGCGCTGGTGGCCCTGGCGATCGCCGCGGCCGGCCTCGCGGCCCTGCCCGCCCCCGCGCACGCCGCCCCGGGCACCGGTGTGCGCCCTGGCCTGCGACACCCTCGACCCCTCGCAGGCCGAGCAGGACACCTTCCCGGTCGCCGACCGCGTGATCAATGGACGCCTCCTGCGGCTGCACGTGTCCGACCCGGACTCCATGGCCTGGGCGAGCATCGACCGGGCCGTCACGGGCGACGCCGTGTGGCTCGACCGCTCCTGGGACCGCGGTGCCACCTGGGAGCCCCTGCTCGGCAAGGCGACCGTGCCGGCGACCTGGACCGGTACGCGCACCCTCATGTACAACCTGACCGATCCGGTCGCCCACCGGCGCGGCTGGATCCGCGCCTGCGGCGACGCGGCGGCCGTCACCTGCACCGACTGGGTGTACCCGACCGTGTGCGACGGCGCCTCCTGTGACGGCGACGACCCCACCGGGGCGACCGGCGGCGACCGGCCGGTGCCGGCGGCCACTCTGTTCGGGCGGACCATCGACCTGCACATGGACCAGGCGCGCGGTACCGCCTGGGCCACGATCGCGCGGGGCGGCGCGGGCGACGAGGTCTGGCTGGACCGCTCCTGGGACGGCGGCGCGACCTGGCCCGAGGGCTCCTCCCTCGGCCGTACGGCCGTACCGGCGGGCGCGTCCGCCACGCGCACCGTCATGGTCGCGACCCGTGATCCGCGCGGCCTGCTGTACGGCGGCGCGGTGCGGGCCTGCGGGCGGGTGGCCGACCACCAGGAGGGCAGCTGCACGGCCTGGGCGCGGCCCGCCCCGACCCGGGCGCGGGCCGCGGCGGACGCGCTGATGGCGTCGTACCGGACCGACGAGGGCTGGTGGCGGAGCAGTTGGTGGAACTCGGCGGTCGCCCTCACCGCGCTGGCCGACTTCGCGCGCCGCACCGGCCGGCACGACTACGACTGGGCGATCGCCCGCACCTTCGAACAGAACAAGGGCGCCTTCCCGGCCGGCGCGCGCGGCTCCGACCCCGTCGAAGGGCACTTCATCAGCCGTGCGATCGACGACGCCGCCTGGTGGGCGGTGGCCTGGCTGGCCGCGTACGACCTCACCCGTGAGCGGCGCTACCTGGACGAGGCCGTCACCATCACGTCCTATGTCCACGCCTACTGGGACCCGCGCACCTGCGGCGGCGGTGTGTGGTGGGACCGGGAGCGCACCTACAAGAACGCCGTCACCAACGGGCTGTACCTGTGGCTGACGACCGCCCTGCACCAGCGGCTGCCCGGCGACACCGTCTGGGGCGGCCGGTCCGCGGCGGCCGCGGACTGGTACCTGGGCAGCGGCCTGATCAACGCGGCCGGACTGGTCAACGACGGTCTGACGGCGAGCTGCGCCAACAACGGCCAGACCGTGTGGAGCTACCAGAATTCATTCGCTGTGCATCGGCCTTCAGGCTGGTGGTGAAGCGGATCTACTGGTCGCGACGCGGAGCGTCGCGGATTCAGGTCCGGCGGAGCCGGACGGCGTGGTTCTTTGCCTGCGGTGAGGAGCGTCGCGAGGGCTTTCCCGGTTCAGCCGGGTGGTGCGCACACCGGTCTCTGCTGTTCGATGTACTGCCTGATCACGGAGAGCGGGG
>NZ_JBEYXR010000015.1:0-199465 GCF_040645135.1 Streptomyces sp. NPDC046859 | reverse complement strand
GCGAAGCCGGGGTAGGCGCTGAGCGCCGCGACCAGGCCGCTGTAGGTGTAGAACGAGTTCCGGCCCGGGAACATCTGGTTGAACTGGGCCTCGCTGACGACGAATCCGGCGGCGGAGGCACTCGGTGCCGGCTGGAGCAGCAGGGCGGTGCTGCCCAGGGCGAGCGAGGAGACGAGTGCGGCCAGACGGCGCTTCAGCACGTGATCAACTCCTTTGCGGAGCACGGCCGCACCCGGACAAGGGCATGACAAAGCAGGGGCCCTGTGCGCACGCGCCGACAAGGTCGGCCACGGCGTGGGGGCGGCCGTGGTGGGGGGTGTGGGGACACACTCAACCGCTTTGGTCTGTACCAGTCAAGGGTGTAGACCAGTCAACTCGGCCCCGGACAGGAGAAGTCGGGTTCGTGCGGCGACACCGAGGTCAGGGTGCCGGGCTGATCTCCCGGCGCCTGCGGGTGAGGTAGGCGCGCTCGGCCGGACTCTCGGACAGCTCGACGGCTCGCTCGTAGGCGCGTACGGCCTCATCGGTCCGGCCCAGGCGGCGCAGGAGATCGGCGCGGACGGCGTGCAGGACGCGGTAGCCGTCGAGGTCCAGGGAGTCCACCAGGGCGAGGGCCGGCGCGGGCCCGTCGGTCTCGGCGACCGCGACGGCGCGGTTGAGGGCCACGACGGGGCCCGGCGCGACGGCCATGAGCTGGTCGTAGAGCCGCAGGATCTGCCCCCAGTCCGTGTGCGCGGGGCTCGGTGCGTCACTGTGCACGGCCTGGATGGCGGCCTGGATCTGGTAGGGGCCGGGCCGGCCGCGCCGCAGACACCGTCGCACCAGCGTCTGGCCCTCGGCGACCAGGGTGCGGTCCCAGAGGCGGCGGTCCTGTGCGGGGAGCGGCACGAGCGTGCCGTGCTCGTCCCGACGGGCGGCCCGGCGGGACTCGACGAGGAGCATCAGGGCCAGCAGTCCGGTCACCTCGGGCTCGTCCGGCATGAGTTCCGCCAGCAGCCGGCCGAGCCGCACGGCCTCCTCGCACAGCCCCGACTCCCCCTCGAAGCCCTGGTTGAAGATCAGGTAGACGACCGCGAGCACGGCGGCGAGACGGTCGGACAGGTCGGCGTCGCGCGGCACCCGGTAGGGGATGCGGGCGTCGCGGATCTTCGCCTTGGCCCGCACCAGCCGCTGGGCCATCGTCGGCTCGGGCACCAGGAAGGCGCGGGCGATCTGGGCGGTGGTGAGCCCGCCGAGCAGCCGCAGGGTGAGGGCGACGCGGGCCGGTACGCCGAGGGCGGGATGGCAGCAGGTGAAGATCAGGCGGAGCCGTTCGTCGCGCACGGGGCCCTCCTCGGGCGGTGCGTCGGGGGCGTGCAGCAGGGCCGCCTGCGCGTGCCGCCCGCCCCGGGTCGCCTCGCGGCGCAGCCGGTCGATCGCGCGGTTGCGGGCGGTGGTGATGATCCAGCCCGCCGGGCTCGGCGGCACACCGGTGCGCGGCCACCGCTCCAGGGCGGTGGTGAAGGCGTCCTGGACGGCCTCCTCGGCGAGGTCGATGTCGCCGAGGAGGCGGACGAGGACGGCGACCGCGCGGCCGTACTCCGCGCGGAAGACGGTCTCGGCGTCCGGTCCGGTCATCGGTCCCCGGCTTCGCCCACGAACGGCCGGACCTCGATGGGCAGGGTGGTGGCCAGGGCGAGCCTGCGGCCCCATTCGAGGGCGGCGTCCAGGTCGGGCGCCTTGATGAGGCTGATGCCGCCGAGCATCTCCTTGCCCTCGGCGTACGGGCCGTCGGTGACGAGGACGTCGCCGTCGCGGGGTCGCAGCACCGTGGAGGACTCCGGGCCGTGCAGTCCCCCGGCGAACACCCAGGCCCCCGCCTCGCGCAGGTCGTCGTTGAGGGCGTCGAGGTTCTTCCCGATCTCGGCCAGGACGTCCGGGGCGGGCGGCTCCCCGACCGGTTGCATCACATTGAGCAGGTAGTACTTCACGGCGGCCTCCTGGGGCGTGGTAGCGGATTCTCACCCTCTACACGAACGGCACGCCCCCGGATCGACACCCCGCGGGATCCGGCGGTGACAATTCTCGTCATGACCGACCTGGACCATCCCCTCGTCCGCCGCGCCCGGGAGCTCGCCACCGATCTGCTCGCCCCGCAGGCCGAACGGGTCGACCAGGAGGGCGTGCCCGCGTCCCACATCGAGGCGATCCGGCGTTCGGGACTGCTCGGGGTGAGCGCCCCGCGGGAGTACGGCGGGTGGGCGGCGCCCGCGGCGGTGGCCCGGCGCACCGCGGAGATCCTCGCGGGAGCCTGCTGCTCCACGTGGTTCGTGCAGACCCAGCACCACACGCCGGTGGCGACGCTGGCCGCGAGCGACGGGCCGGTGCGCGAGCGCCTGCTGGGCCCGCTGGCCCGAGGGGAGCTGCTGTCGGGGGTCGCGTACGCGCATCTGCGGGCGTACCCGCGGACGCCGGTGCGGGTCACCGGGGAGCGCGGCGGGCTGCGGTTCGACGGGAGGGTGCCCTGGTACACCGGCTGGGGGCTCAACGACGTGATGCTGCTCGCCGGGATCGCGGAGGACGGCGAGGCGGTGTTCGCCTTCACGGAGGCGAGGGAGCAGCCGGGGCTTCGGCCGTCGGCGCCGATGCGGCTCGCGGCCCTCACCGCGTCGAGCACGGTCTCACTGGAGCTGGACGGGTTGTGGCTCCCGCCCGAGTCGGTCGCGTTGCGCGTGCCGCACGAGGAGTGGGCGGTGAAGGACCGGGCGAAGGCGGTCAGCGCCTCCCCGGCGGTGTTCGGGATCACGGAGACGGCGCTCGCGCTCCTGGACGACGAGGTCGCCGGGCCGCTGCGCACGCGGCTGGGGACGATCCGCGCCCGGGCCTACGAGCTGGCCGACGCGCCCGGCACCGACGCGACCCTGGCGGAGCGCCTGACGCTGCGGATCGGCGCGGCCGAGCTGATGCGCACCGCCACGACCGCGGCGGTGGTCGCCGGCGGCGGACGCTCCCTCGCGCTGACCAGTCCGGCCCAACGCCTCGCCCGGGAGGGCCTGTTCCTGCTGGTGCAGGGCCAGACGGCGGAGTCGCGCGGCGCCCATCTCGACGTGCTGACCGCGAAGGCGCCCTGAGCGGTCCCCGCCGTCCCGTGCGGGGACCGCGAGGACTCAGTCGTCGTCGGCCGCGGGGACCACGACGAGGAACGCGTCCGACTTCAGGTCCATCACGACCGTCGCGGGTTCGCCCTCGGCGCGGCGCTCGGCCGCGTACTCCTCCGCCGGCCACGATCCGCGCGGAGCTCCCGCCGGAAACCGCTCCAACACCTTCGCACTCATGGCGGCAGCCACCTCCACACCGTTTCCCACATCGTCGTACGCGGGCCGGATCGTCCTCTCCTGCCCGGTACACACCGTCTGCCCCCGGCCGCCCCGAGCATGTACACGACTTCGCCCGATTCCGCGCGGGCGCCGTCCAGAACTCCCCGAACGGGCGAACCGGGCACGCACGGGGGTACGTCGTGCCCCGCCCGCATCCCGGACGGCCCCCGGCGGGGAAGTCCTCACGAAGGCCCCGACAGGTGAGGACGACCGACGGCATGGAACGCGACGCGGTGCGTGAGGGAATGCGGTGCCTGGTGACGGGCGCCACGGGATACATCGGCGGGCGCCTGGTGCCGGAACTGCTCGCCGCCGGACACCAGGTGCGCTGTGTGGCCCGCTCACCGGAACGGCTGCGCGACCATCCGTGGGCCCAGGACGCGGAGGTGGTGCGCGGCGACGTCACGGACGCCGCGTCCGTGGCCCGCGCCATGGAGGGCGTCGACGTCGCCTACTACCTGGTGCACTCGCTCGGCACCGGCAAGGACTTCGAGGAGACCGACCGCAGGGCGGCGCGGACCTTCGCCGAGCAGGCCCGCGCCGCCGGCGTCCGGCGCATCGTGTACCTGGGCGGCCTCACCCCGGCCGGCGTGCCCGAGCACGCGCTCTCCCCGCATCTGCGCTCGCGGGCGGAGGTCGGGCGCATCCTGCTCGACTCCCCGGTGCCGGCCACCGTGCTGCGGGCGGCCGTCATCATCGGCTCCGGCTCCGCCTCCTTCGAGATGCTGCGCTACCTCACCGAGCGGCTGCCCGTGATGGTCACGCCGAGCTGGGTGCGCACCCGCATCCAGCCCGTGGCCGTCCGGGACGTCCTGCGCGCCCTCGTCGGCAGCGCCCTGATGCCCCCGGAGGTCGACCGGACCTTCGACCTCGGGGGTCCGGACGTGCTGACGTACCGGGACATGATGGTCCGGTACGCGCAGATGGCCGGACTGCCCCGCCGGGTCATCCTGCCGGTGCCGGTCCTCACCCCGACGCTGTCCAGCCACTGGGTGGGCCTGGTGACACCGGTGCCGTCCTCCATCGCCCGGCCGCTGACCGAGTCGCTGCGCCACGAGGTGGTGTGCCGCGAACACGACATCGCCCGGTACGTGCCCGATCCGCCCGGTCACCCGATCGGCTTCGACGAGGCGGTGCGGCTGGCGCTGCGGCGGGTACGCGACGCGAGGGTGACGACCCGGTGGTCGTCGGCGTCGGTGCCCGGCGCGCCCAGCGACCCGCTGCCCACCGACCCCGACTGGGCGGGCGGCAGCCTCTACAGCGATCACCGCGAACTCGTCGTGGACGCCTCCCCCGACGCGCTGTGGCGGGTCATCGAGGGCATCGGCGGGGAGAACGGCTGGTACTCGTTCCCGCTCGCCTGGGCGGTGCGCGGGTGGCTGGACCGGCTGGTGGGCGGGGTGGGCCTGCGCCGGGGGCGGCGGGACGCGTCGCGGCTGAGGGTCGGCGACTCGCTGGACTTCTGGCGGGTCGAGGAGATCGAGCCGGGCCGGCTGCTGCGGCTGCGCGCCGAGATGCGGGTGCCGGGCCTGGCCTGGCTGGAGATGCGCGCGCTCACCGGTCCGGACGGCCGCACCCGCTACCGCCAGCGCGCCCTGTTCCACCCGCGCGGGCTGCTCGGTCACGCGTACTGGTGGGGCGTCTCGCCCTTCCACTCGATCGTGTTCGGCGGCATGGCCCGCAACATCGCGCGGGCGGCGGCCGGTTCCCCGGAGCCCGCGGCGGAACGCGCCGCCCGTCCCTGACTCGCCCCCGCGCTCCCCGCCGCCCGTCCCCGCCCCCCGTACGACCACGCCCGTCCCCGGAGTACGCACCATGAGCATCTCGGTCGTCCTGTTCACCAGCGATCTGCGCCTGCACGACCATCCGCCGCTGCGCGCGGCCCTCGACGGCACCGCGGGGACCGTCCCGCTGTTCGTGCGGGACCCCGCCGTCGACGCCGCCGGGTTCGCGGTGCCCAACCGGCTGGCGTTCCTCGCGGACTGCCTGCGTGATCTGGACGCCGGGCTGCGCGAGCGGGGCGGCCGGCTGGTGGTGCGCCGGGGCGACCTCGTCGAGCAGGTGTGCCGGGTGGTGGCGGAGGCGGACGCCGACGAGGTGCACATGGCGTCCGACGTCAGCGTCCACGCCCGGCGCCGCGAGGAACGGCTGCGCCGGGCCCTGGAGGCGCAGGGGGTGCGGCTGCACGTGCACGACACGGTGACGACGGCCGTCGCCCCCGGCGCGGTGACCCCGGCCTCCTCCGACCACTTCGCCGTCTTCACGCCCTACTTCCGGCGCTGGTCGGACCACCGGCTGCGGGACCCGCTCGGTGCGCCGCGGGCGGTGCGGGTGCCGGACGGCGTGGGGTCCGAGGCGCTGCCCGGGCGCAGCGGCCTGTCCGGGCTGTCCGAAGGGCTCGCGGCGGGCGGCGAGAAGGAGGGCCGCCGCCGGCTCACGGCCTGGCTGGGCGCCGGACTCGCGGCCTACGAGGACCGGCACGACGACCTCGCCGGTGACGCGACCTCCCGGCTCTCCCCGCATCTGCACTTCGGCACCCTCTCCCCCGTGGAGCTGGTCCACCGCGCCCGCGGGGCGGGCGGCGCCGGCGCGGACGCGTTCGTACGGCAGCTCGCCTGGCGTGACTTCCACCGGCAGGTCCTCGCGGCACGGCCGGACGCCGCCACGGCCGACTACCGCACCCGGGGCGACCACTGGCGGCCGGAGCGGGAGGCGGCGCGGGACATCGCCGCCTGGCGGGAGGGCCGTACCGGCTATCCGATCGTGGACGCGGCGATGCGCCAGCTCCGCCACGAGGGCTGGATGCACAACCGGGGGCGGCTGCTGACGGCCAGCTTCCTGACCAAGACCCTGTACGTGGACTGGCGGGTCGGCGCCCGGCACTTCCTTGACCTGCTGGTCGACGGTGACCTGGCCAACAACCAGCTGAACTGGCAGTGGGTGGCCGGGACGGGCACCGACACCCGGCCCCACCGGGTGCTGAACCCCGTCCTGCAGGCGAAGCGGTACGACCCCGAGGGCCGCTACGTCCGCCGCTGGGTGCCCGAGCTGGCGGAGGTCGAGGGGACCAGGGTGCACGAGCCGTGGCTGCTCGGCGACGACGACCGTGCCGCGCTCGCCTACCCGGCCCCGGTCGTCGGGCTCACCGAGGGCCTGGAGCGCTTCCGGCAGGCCCGCGGACGGTGAGCGACCCGGTCCCGGAACTTCACCCGCCTCTACACATAAGGAACAAATAAGCGCAGAATGGCTGAAGGTGGCTTCATCGCACCCCGCTCATGGAGCGGTCGGACCTGCAAGTCGAAGGAGACGAGTCATGGCCGACGTCTCGCACACCAGAGGTGACATAGCCAGCCATCCGGACGTATCCGAGATGCGGGAGCGGTACGACCGCGTGCTCGGGGGCCGCGACGTGACGCTCCTGGACGGACCGGTGTTCCTGCTCGGTCTCTACTGCGCCGTGTCCCCCTGGATACTCCACTACACGACGAGCCAGCCCGCGCTGGTGACCCACAACCTGGTCATGGGTGTCGCCATCGGCCTGCTGGCCCTCGGATTCACCCGCGCGCCCGAGCGTATGTACGGTCTGAGCTGGGCCTTCTGCGCGATGGGCGTCTGGATGATCATCGCGCCGTGGATCGTCGGGGACAGCCCGGACGCCGGCGTGGTCGTGAACAACATCGTCATCGGTGTGCTGGCCGCGGTCCTCGGCCTGCTGTGCGCCGGCACGGCGGCGAGGAGCACCACCAGGCCGTAGCGCACGACGGACGGGACATCGTGTGGGCCGGTCCGCCCGACGGACCGGCCCCCTCGTGCCCACCGGCGCGAGGCCGTTCGGCGGGATGCGGACTGTCCGTCGCTCCTCGGGGAACACGCTGTGACGCGGGCACAGTCCGCGGTGATGCGGGGACCGGAGAAGAGGAGCGACATGGAGATCTCGGGGATCATCAGTGCCATCGTGATCGGCATCGTCATCGGTGTGCTCGGACGGCTCGTCGTGCCGGGCCGGCAGCGCATCGGCGTGCTCTGGACGATCCTCGTCGGCATCGTGGCCGCACTGATCGGTTCGGCGATCGCCGCCGGTCTGGACGTGGGTGACACGGACGGCGTCGACTGGGTCGAGTGGCTGATCCAGATCGGTCTCGCCGCGCTGGGCGTCGCCGCGCTGGACCGTGCGAAGGCCCATCGCTGACACCCCGCGCGGGAACCCGCCGCGCACGGGGCACAGGCCCGCGACCGGCCCGCCGGTCGCGGGCCTTCGCGTGCGCGGACCCCTCCTTCAGGGCGTGTGCACGTACGGCGTCGTCGTGGTCAGCGGCTCGAAGCCGAGCCGCTCCAGGATGGGCCGGCTGGTGGTCATGGCGTCGACCTGGAGGTACCGGTAGCCCCGGTCCACCGCGGCGCGGGCGCGGTGCGCGACGAGGGCGCGGTAGATCCCGCGGCCCCGCCAGCCCTCGACGGTCCCGCCGCCCCAGAGCCCGGCGAACCGCGTCCCGGGCACGAGCTCCATCCGTGCGGCGCTCACCGGCACCCCGTCGTCCGCCAGGGCCACCACGGCCAGCACCGTGTCCGCGCCGGTCTCGAGATGTGCGAGCAGTCGGTGCCGGATGCGGGCGCCGTCGCCGCCGAACGCCCTGCTGTGCACCTCGGCGACGAGATCGACGCCGGCCGCGTCGGTCACGGGGACGAGGCGGACACCGGCCGGCGGTTCGGCGTCCAGGTCCAGCGCGGCGGCCTCCGCGATCATCACCGTCTCCTCCGGCTGCGCCGTGAAGCCGGCGTCCCGGAGCCGCCGGCCCAGGTCGACGGGGCGGTCATGGCCGTACAGCTTCCACTCGAACTCGAGCCCGAGCCCGTCGAAGTGGGCGATCTGTGCGGCGATCGCCGTGTCGGCCGTCGTCGCGTCCAGCGCCGACCACACGACGCCGTTCCAGCCCTGTCCGGACGACACCTGGCGGACGACCGGGCCGACCCGCTCCACCAGGGCGTCCGGGCCGTCCGGTCGCGCGCCCTCGCGCAGATCGCGGTCGAAGAGGGCGAGTACGGCGGCGGGATCCATGCGGTCACCTCAGCACCAACCCGGAGCGGGAGCAAGCGCTTTACCGCGTGACCGGGCCCACGCCCTCGCCGCGCCACCGGTGCGGTCCGTCGGCGACCATGGGGGGACCGGACGCAACCGTGCCTGGAGGAGGACCGCACCATGGTCGTCGAGGACACCGAACTGCCGTATCTGCGCCGCTGTGTCGAGCTGGCCGCCGAGGCGCTGGACGCGGGGGACGAGCCCTTCGGCTCGGTCCTGGTGGGAGCGGACGGCACCGTACTGGCCGAGGACCACAACCGGGTGGCATCCGGGGACCGCACCCGCCACCCGGAGTTCGAGCTGGCGCGCTGGTCCGCCGCCCACCTGTCCCCGGAGGAACGGGCGGCGGCCACCGTGTACACCTCCGGCGAGCACTGCCCGATGTGCGCCGCCGCGCACGCCTGGGTGGGCCTGGGACGGATCGTGTACGTCGCCTCGTCGGAGCAACTGACCGGCTGGCTGGCCGAGTTGGGGGTGCCCCCGGCGCCGGTGCGGCCGCTCCCCGTGCGGGAGGTGGCACCGGGGGTGACCGTCGAGGGGCCGGTCCCCGGCCTGACGGAGGACATCCGCGCCCTCCACCTGCGGTTCCACGGACGCCCCGGCGGAGCAGATCACGCGGTTCCTGTGGCAGGAGCGGATCCATCCGACGGTGGCCGCCCCGCCGGTCCCCCGTGACCGGGCGGACTTCCGTGTTCGGCTCACGGCGCCGCACACGGGCCCGGACGTCGTCACGGCGGTCTTCGCGCCCCTCACCCGAGAGCACGCGGCGGCGGCACGCCAGGCGTACACATGTTCGTATGCGGTGACGCACCGAAGGCCCCACCTCTCGTGTCCAGCGGGTGGGGCCTTCACGCGATGCCTGACGACGAGGTCAGCGCACCGCCTGGGTACGGGCCCGCCGGTAGAGGACGGCACCGCCCAGGACGAGCGCCGCGGCGCCCGCGGCGAGCGGGGCGGTCGCGTCCGCGCCCGTGTGGGCGAGGACGGCTCCGCCCTCGTGCGGAACGTGCGCGGGCGGCATCGACCGCGGCTCGGGCGCCCTCGGCTTCACCGACGGCTCGGGGGCCGGAAGCGTGGTGGTGGGCGTCTCCTCGCCGGAGACGTTCGCCGACTCGTTCTCGATCGCGGCGTTGCCGACACCGATCACGTTCACGCTGTTGCCCGTGACGTTGACCGGCGCGTGCACCGGCAGTTCGATGACGTTGCCGGACCCGATACCACCGGACTCCGCGGCCACGCCCTCCGCCTTCGCCCCGCTCACGGAGGAGGCGGCGGACTTGGTGTCCTCCTTCTTGTTCTTCTTGCTCTTCGCACCCGCGTCCTCGTTGACGCAGGTGTTGCCCACGGTGGGGTTCAGCAGTCCCACCACGTTCACGGTGTTCCCGCACACGTTCACCGGCACGTGCACCGGCACCTGGACGGTGTTCCCGGAGAGCACCCCGGGCGAGTCGGCCGCGGCACCGTCCGCCGCGGAGTCGGCGTAAGCCGGGAACGTCACGGCCATCGCGCCCGAGGCGGCAGCGATGGCGATCACACCGTTTCGGGTAACCCGTCTCATAGGGTCCCTGCCTTCCAGACATGGTCACGAGCACTCGCCCGCATCGGATAAAACGCGAGCGATCCATCCGGGTTATGGCTTATCAGCCGTTCACCCCATCGAGTGCCGGGTTGTCGAACTAGGGGTAAAAAGTCCGATCACTGCATATGTCGCCCGGTCGGCCGCGGTCCCTGTCCGCCGTTCGTGCGGAGGCGCCCCTTCCGGGTGCCGCTTATCGTGAGCCGAGGACGCCGCTTCCCGGCCCGCGACGGGCGTCCCTGGAGGCTTCGATGTCGGCAAAGCTGTCGATGCGCCCCACGCTGTGGCGCAGCGCCGCCGTCACCTGCGCGGTCGGGCTGGCCGTGATCGGCACCGGCCTGCCGGCGGGCAGACCGTCCGACCCCGGCATGTCCCGCTTCTACGACCAGAAGGTGGCCTGGGGCAAGTGCCCGGGCGAGGGCATGCCCAAGGACATGCAGTGCGGCAAGGTCACCGTGCCGCTCGACTACGGACGCCCCCGCGCCGGGACACTCGAACTGGCGCTCGCCCGTTATCGGGCGACGGGCGAGCGCAAGGGCTCGGTGCTGGTCAACTTCGGCGGGCCGGGCGGCGCGGGTGTGCCCGAGTTCGCGCGCGCGGGCAAAGAGTTCATGAGCCTCACGGACGACTACGACATCGTGACGTTCGATCCACGCGGGGTCGGCCGCTCCTCACCGGTCAGCTGCGGGGACGGCAAGGAGCAGATCGACCTCCCGGACGACCCGGCGGAGGTCCGGCGCGATCCGGGGGCCGTCCTCCACGGGCTTCGCAAGGCGGCCGCCGCCTGCGCCCGGCACTCGGGCCCGGTCCTGCCGCACATAGGCACCGTCGACGCCTCGCGCGACCTGGACGTGATGCGCGCGGCGCTCGGCGACAAGAAGCTCAACTACCTCGGCTTCTCCTACGGGACCCGGCTCGGCGCGGTGTACGCCGCCCAGTTCCCGGACAAGGTCGGCCGGCTGGTGCTCGACGGCGTGGACACCCTCACGGAGCCGCTGACCGAGCAGGGAGTGGCGGGCGCCGAGGGGCAGCAGAAGGCGCTCGACGAGTTCACCGACTGGTGCGCCGAGGATGTCGCATGCCCGCTCGGGCAGGACGCGCGCCAGGCCCGCAGGTACGTCGTCATGCTCATCGACTCGCTGGACAAGGACCCGGTGCTCTCGGCCTTCGATGAGCCGTTCACCGGGCAGGACCTGGTCGCCGCGATCAGCGGCGCCCTGTACAGCAAGGAGCTGTGGCCCTCCCTGGAGCGCGCCCTGGCCACGCTGGTCGAGGACGGCAGCACCCACGCCGTCGAGGCGTTCACCGGCGGCGGGGGCTTCCCCGCGCGGCGGCCGAAGGCCGGCGACCGCGACGGCGGCCTGGTCGACGCGGAGGACGTCCCGCTGGACAACCCCGCCGCCGCCATGATGGCGATCAACTGCGCCGACGACCCCGACCGCCCCACCGACCGGCAGATCATCGACGGTCTGGACCGGCTGCGCGCCCGGTACGAGGAGGCCTCACCGGTCTTCGGCCGGCACCGGCTGACCGAGGTGCTGATGTGCTACGGCCGCCCCGCCGGCACGGACTTCGTCCGCGAGGACGTCAAGGACCTGGACACACCGAAGATGCTGCTGGTCGGCACCCGCGGCGACCCCGCGACGCCGTACCGCTGGACCACGGAGACGGCGCGGCGGCTCGGCTCCTCCGCCGTGGTGCTGGACAACAAGGGCAGCGGGCACACCGGTTACGCCTCCTCCAAGTGCGTGCACGGCAAGGTCGACGCGTTCCTGCTGTACGGCACGCTGCCGCCCGACGGCAGTTCGTGCGCGCCTGACGAGGACCGGCAGTAGTCCCCCGACCGGATGAAGGATGCCCCCGAATGCCCGAAGGGCGCATCAGCCCTCGCGGGCGTCCTGCGCTACTGACGCGGGGCGACGAGAAGGTACGGCGGCGGTCGGCCCCCTCGTCGTGCCGCCCTGCGGTCACACGCCGTCGAAGAGCGCGCTCAGGCCCCGTTCCACGGCCTCGTCCAGGTCCTCCTCGCCCGGCGCGACCACGGCGCACGTCCGCAGCAGGAAACGTTCGAGGGCGGGCGTGTCGAACTGGAGCAGCGCCATGCCGTGCGGGGAGTGCAGTTCGACGACCGTGCGTTCGGGGCCGGAGGGCCACACCCGCACGTCACCGTCCCCGGCCGGCCCGCGCAGGCCGGCGTCCAGCAGTCCGCGGGCGAACGTCCAGACGGCGCCCCGGCCGTCGAGGGAGACCTCGCCCGGGAAGTCGAGGTGCACCGCCAGCGGGTCCGTGGACCGGTACCGCAGCGTGGCGGGGACGGGGAGTTCGCGCTCCTCGCCGGTGATCAGGCGGGCGTGGGCGGGCTGCTCCAGGGCGATCTCCATGGACACTCTCCCCGTGTGTCGGCGGCGGTGATTTTTGCGGCTTGCTTCTAGGACCCCGCAATCACCTTTCGCATGACACCTACGCACGGATTCTTTTTGTGAGCTGCGTCACTTCGGCCGTCGCGCAGCCCTCCGGCATACGGCCACCACCCCGCGCTGCTGGAACACCTGGCCGTCGAACATGCGCATGAACACCGCGCGACCACTCCGACGAACCCGCACATCGCGTACGGCGCGTACGCCTTGCCGGCGTGGGCACGTACACCATGCGTACCCCATGACCTGTTCCCGAAGACTCTGGCATATGCCAGACGCACCACCGGATCGGGTGTTGCCAAATCCCTTACGGGGCGTCGCGGGCTGTGCGACAGTCGTAACGGTCCCTCCGTCGTTCCTGGTCGTACCGTCCCCTCATCGGAGAGCGTCATGCCGCCCCATGTCTCCGCGGACCACCCCGCCGCACAGCCACCCGGACCCGGTCCGGTCGACGCGCTGATCTCCCAGACGCGACGGCTCAAGGGCGAAGTGGACGCCGTGCGGCGGGACACGCCGAGCGACGCCTCCGGCCCCCGCGAGCGCTGGCAGCGCGCCCTGTGCGACCTCGCCCTGCACCAACTCGACGACCTGGACGCGCATCTGGCCCAGCTGCGGGACGGCCCCGCCCCGGCGCCCCGGTCCGACGCGGTGCTCAGTCGGGTCGGCAGCGCCGAGTGGAATCTGCTGACGGACGAGGCGAGCTGGTCCGGCGAGCTGTACCAGATCCTCGGCCGGGACCCGGCCGCGCCACCGCTGACGCTCGACGAACTGCCGTCCCTGGTGCACGACGAGGACCGGCGCCGGCTCACCACGATGGTCACCGCCTGCCTCATCGACGCCCAGCCGATCGACGGGGAGTTCCGGATCGTCCGGCCCGACGGGCAGGCGCGGACCGTGCACATGATGGGCGAGCCCGTGCTCGACGCCGACGGCGCCGCGGCCTCCATGTGGGCCGTGCTGCGGGACGTCAGCGAGGTCCGCCGCCGCCGGCACACGGTCGGCGAGATCCGTGACGCGCTCCCCGGGACGCGGCGTCCCCCGCCGGGAGAGCACCGGCTCACGGCCGAGGTACGCGAGGCGGTGCTGCCGCCGTGGCGGGCCTCCCTGCGCCCGGGCCGGCAGGACCCCGGCACGCTGGACATCGCGGCGCTCCGGCTGTCGTCACCGGCGAGCACACCGATCGGGATCGACTGGTACGACTCCCTCGAACTGCCGGACGGGGCGGCGGTGTTGAGCGTCGGCGACCTCACCGGTCACGATGTTGCCGCGACCTCCGGCACGGCGGCCCTGCTGGGCGCCGTACGCGGCATGGCGATGGCCGGGACCCAGCCTGGACAACTGCTGTCCTGGCTGGGCCACCTGCTCGACGCCACCGCCCAGCCGGCCCTCGGCAGCGCCGTGTGCTGCCGCTACCGGCCCGACACCCGCACGCTCACCTGGGCGAGGGCCGGACACCCCGCCCCGCTGCTGTTCCGCGGCGGGACAGGGCGCAGGCTGGACTCCCCCTGCGGCCCCCTGCTGGGGGCGATCCCGGGCGCCGGCTACGGCGACGTCGAGGAGACCCTCCAGGCGGGCGACCTGATCCTGCTGCACTCCGACGGACTGCTGTCCGGGCACGGGGACATGGACTCCTCGCGCCGGCTCCTCGACCTCGCCCCCCGCTTCGTCGAGGCGGGCACCGCACAGGACTGCGTACGGCTGGTCGCCGAGGAGTTCGGTGAATTCGGTGAAGGGGAGCACAAGGGCGACGCCTGTGTGCTCGTGGCCAGGGTGACGGGCTAGCCGTCACGGAGACGGATCGCGGACCGGGCGCAGGCCCCCGCTATGCCTGGGCGCTGGTGCCGCCCTGCGGCTTCCTCGCCTTGGGCAGCGCCACCCGGATCTCCTCCCGCAGCTCATGGATCTTCGGGTAGCTGGAGTACTCGGCGGTGAGCCGGTACATCTGCCGAAGCCGGTCCCAGGTCCGGCCGGAGGAGTTGGAGCCCATCGCCATGAGCGCCAACCGGGCGTAGCGGTCGGCCTGTTCGGGGTCGTCCGCGATGAAGCAGGCGGACGCCATGGACAGATGGTCGAAGATCTTCGACCGCTCCCGGCCGTCGACGCGCAGGGCCAGGGCCTTCTCCGCGAAGTGCTGGGCGTGGACGGCCGCGCCCGGCTCGAACTCGGCCAGGGTGCGGTAGGCCAGGGCCTGCATGCCGTACAGATCCTCGTCCTTGAAGGTCTGCATCCAGCTCGGCGGCGGTACGTCGCTCTTGTCGGAGACGAAGAGGTCCTCGGCCTGTCCCAGGGTGCGGCGCATGGCCTGGCCCTTGCCCATGGACGCCTGGGCCCAGGCCTCGATGGTGTGGAACATGGCCCTGGTGCGCGGCAGGACCTCGTCGCCCGAGCCGGACTGGGCGAGCTTCATGAGGTCGAGCGCGTCGTCGGGCCGGCCGAGGTGCACCATCTGGCGCGCGGCCCGGGAGAGGGCCTCCCCGGCACGGGGCCGGTCGCCGCCCTCGCGGGCCGCGTGGGCGGCGATGACGAAGTACTTCTGGGCCGTGGGCTCCAGGCCGACGTCGTGGGACATCCAGCCCGCGAGCACGGCGAGGTTGGCGGCGACGCCCCACAGGCGCCGCTGGAGATGGTCGGGGTGACGGTAGGCGAGCATGCCGCCCACCTCGTTCAACTGGCCCACCACAGCCTTGCGCTGGAGTCCCCCGCCACGGGCGGCGTCCCAGGCCCGGAACACCTCGACCGAGCGTTCCAGCTCCTCGATCTCCTGAGCTCCGATGGGGGCGGCCTCGTAGCGGTCGAACCCGGCGGGGTCGGCGTGCAAGGGGTCGTCGAACTGGGGGGCGTCGGCCCTGAGGGCCGGGTCGGTGCGCAGCCAGTCGTGCATGGCGCTGCTGAGTGCGGATCCCGCGGCGAGCGCGGCACCCGCGCCCACCAAGCCGCGTCGGTTGAGCATGAGGTCCATTCCCGTGAATTCGGTGAGGACCGCGGCGGTTCGCTCGGGCGCCCACGGCATACCGTCGGGATGCTCCACGCTCCCGGCGTCCTGCTGCCGTCTCCCCGCACGCCCGTGCCGGACCAGACCGAGGTCCTCGATGGTCACGACACGGCCGAGACGCTCGGTGAACAGGGCCGCCAGCACCCGCGGCACCGGATCGCGCGGGATCTCTCCCATGTCGATCCACCGCCGCACCCGTGAGGTGTCGGTCGCCAGCTGGGGGTGGCCCATGGCCGCCGCCTGCCGGTTGACCAGCCTCGCGAGTTCGCCCTTGGACCAGCCGGCCAGGCCGAACAGATCCGACAGACGGGTGTTGGGTTCTCCGCTCACGTCAAGCCCCCAGGTTCTCGGCTGAGTTGACAGTAGCCCGGTGGGAGGTGCCCCGGGACTATTCGCCAGGGTTCGCCAGGGTGCGCCAGATGGTGTGCCAGTGGCCGCCGGGTGTCAGGTAGGAACGCGCCACCCCGACCCGGTCGCCGGGGGACATTCCCCAGGGTGTATCCGGGCCGCCGGGTCGGGTGGCGCACTGACGTCGCAGGCACACGAAGGGATCTGTCTCTCCCATGTACGCAGCATCGTCCTCCGTGTCCGCTCCGCCCCGGCCGCTGCGTGCCCGCCCGGCTGGCGGCGGTCCCTACCTCGACCCCGCGCGTCCGGCGCCCGCCCCCGTGCTGGGCGCCGGCCGGCCGCGCCGCCCCGCGGGGCTCGGCACCCAACCGCTCAGCGGGAGACTCGACTTGTCCGGTCCCCAGGGCGCCCAGCTGCGCGCGGCGATCGCGTCGGTGCACCGGATCTGTCCGGAGTTCGCGCCGGTGCAGGTGCTGCGCCGCAGCGGACGGTCCGTGCTCCTGGTCGGCACGACCGGTCGCAGCACGGCGGTCGCCAAGTGCTTACTCGACCAGTCCCCCGCGTGGGCGGAGCGGATCCGGCACGAAATAGCGGCCTACCGCTCGTTCGTCCGGCACCGGCCCCCGGTGCGGGTGCCGAGACTGATCGCGGCGGATCCGGACAACGGCACCCTGGTGATCGAGCGGATGCCGGGCCGGGTGGCGGCACTCCAGCGACACCCGGTGGAGGCGCCGCCGCGGGCCGACATCAGAGCGGCGCTCGGCGCGATCTGCCGGCTCAACGCGTGGCGGCCGCCCGCGGGAACGTTCGACGCGCCGCTCGACTACGCGACCCGCATCTCCCGGTACCACGACCTGGGCCTGCTCACCGACCGGGACATGGGGGACCTGCAGAAGCTCCTGCACGGCATCGCGGCCTCCGCGGGCCGGCACGGCATGGGCCAGTTCTGCCACGGCGACGCACTGCTCTCGAACATCCTGCTCTCACCGGCCGGTCCAGTGCTGGTGGACTGGGAGCACGCGGGCTGGTACCTGCCGGGCTACGACCTGGCGACGCTGTGGTCGGTGCTCGGGGACGCGCCGGTGGCCCGGCGGCAGATCAGCCAGATCGCCCAGTCGGCGGGCCCGGCCTCCCGGGACGCCTTCCTGGTGAACCTGATGCTCGTCCTGACCCGTGAGATCCGCACCTACGAGATGGCTGTGCAGCGCTCGATGCACGACCCGGCCCCGACGGCACCGGGAACGGCCCACCAAGGTGCCGCGCCGTCCGGCGAGGAACAGCGGCTGCTGCTACGGCGGCTGCACGACGACTGCCAACTGGCCCGCCGGGCCGTGCGTGCGGCGGTCGGCACTCGCTGACGGAGACGACGGCCCGCGGCGCGCCCTGGAGACAGAGGCGTTCCGCGGGCTTTCGTACGTCCGGTCATTGGGGTAGGCCACTGACGCCGCGCAGGCCCGGCCACCTCCCCCGCGAAACTCCCGGGAACGCGCGGTTGACATGGGTGTTCGCCCAGCCCTTGGCATGATTGACGGATCGTCGGACAGCGGGTACCACTGACCACGCCCGGCCCGCACGGCTCACCGCGCACGACCGTCCCAGGAGGCTGCATTGCGAGGATCCGTCACCGCCGTCGCCGCCGCGGCCCTGTTGGTGCCCCTGCTCGGCGCCGCCCCGTCCGGGGTCCGGGCCGACTCCGGCGACCGGCTCCAGTCGGCGTTCACCGCGGCCGCCGCCGAGTACCACGTGCCGTCGAGCGTCCTGCTCGGCGTCTCCTACCTCCAGTCCCGCTGGGACGCGCACAGCGGCGCGCCCAGCGTGTCCGGTGGCTACGGCCCGATGCACCTGACCGACGCCCGCGCGGCGCTGGCCGGCACGCAGGCGCACCACAGCGAGGGCACCGAGGACCCGCGCGGCGACAGCGCCCGCCCCGCGCCACCGCCCGTGGCGAAGGCTCTGAAGACCTCCGAGATCCCGGCCCGCCTCAGGACGCTGCCGAGGGCGGCGGAGCTGACCGGGCTGAGCCCCGAGCGGCTGCGCCGCGACCCGGCCGCCAATGTGGCGGGCGGCGCCGCGCTGCTCGCGGCCGCGCAGCGGGAGCTGGGCGAGCCGCTGAGCTCCGACCCGGCCGACTGGTATGGGGCGGTGGCCCGGTTCTCCGGCGCCGACGACACGGCGACGGCCACGACGTACGCGAACGACGTCTTCGAGGTGCTGCGCACCGGTCAGGAGCGGCGCACCGACGACGGGCAGCGGGTGTCGCTGGCCGCGCGACCCGGCCTCGCTCCCGACCCCTCCCAGCTGCGGCACGCCGGGCTGCGCAGGGCCCGGGCCGCGGACACGGAGTGCCCGGCCACGGTGTCCTGCGAGTGGATCCCGGCACCGTACGAGCAGTTCGGGGACGGTGACTACGGCAACCACGACCTGGGGAACCGCCCGGCGGACCAGAAGATCGAGTACATCGTCGTCCATGACACCGAGGGCGCCTGGGAGGGCGTCCTGGACATGGTGCAGGACCCGACCTACGTCTCCTGGCAGTACACCCTGCGGTCCACCGACGGGCACATCGCCCAGCATGTGAAGGCCGAGGACGTGGCCTGGCACGCGGGGAACTGGTACGTCAACGCCAAGTCCATCGGCCTGGAGCACGAGGGCTTCCTGACCCGCCCGGACTCCTGGTACACGGAGGCGATGTACCGCTCCTCGGCCCGGCTGGTGGCCTATCTCGCCAAGCGGTACGGCATCCCGCTGGACCGGCAGCACATCCTCGGGCACGACACCGTGCCGGGGCCGACGACGTCGACGATCGGCGGGATGCACACCGACCCCGGCCCGTACTGGGACTGGCGCCACTACTTCGAGCTGCTCGGCCGGCCCCTGGCGCCGACCGCCGGCGCGAAGGGCGGGCTGGTGACGATCCGCCCCGACTACGCCACGAACCGGCCCGAGTTCACGGGCTGCGCGGCGGCGGGCGAGCGCTGCGCCGATCACGGTTCCAGCGCGGTGCGGCTGTACTCCGGGCCCGGCGAGTCGTACCCGCTCATCAAGGACATCGGTCTGGGGACCACTCCGACCAAGGGCGTCAACGACCTGTCCTCGCGGGTGTCGACCGGGCAGCAGTTCGCGGTGGCCGGCCGGGACGGCGACTGGACGGCGATCTGGTACCTGGGGCAGAAGGCGTGGTTCAGGAACCCGGCGAAGGCCCCGGCGGCCGTGCACGCGGTCGGTGACGTGGTCACTCCGAAGGACGGTGCGCAGAGCGTGCCGGTGTACGGCCGCGCCTACCCCGAGGCGTCCGCGTACCCGGCGGACGTGCCCGCGCAGGCGGTGTCGCCGCTGCCGTACACCCTGCCGGCCGGCCAGCGGTACGTGGTGGGCGGCGAGGTGCCGGGCGAGTACTACTACGCGGTGACCTTCGACGAGGGCTCGCACCGGGTGGTGCGGGGCAGGGACCTGTACTACGAGATCCAGTACGGGCACCGGGTGGCGTTCGTCCGGGCGGCCGACGTGAAGGTGGTGCGGTCGGACAGCTGACGGGCCGCCCCCGCCGGGCTCAGCCCTGCTGGAAGAGCTCGGCGGGCAGCGGCTTCAGCAGCGCGTACAGGTCGTCGGTGATGGGGCGGTCCCAGGCGGCGATGGTCACCAGGACGTTGTCGCTGCGGTCGAACTGCACGCAGGAGATACGGCTCTCGGAGAGCTTGAGCCGGCGCACGATCAGCAGGTTGTCGCCCTGCATGACGGGCACGTCCTCGCTGCCGACGACGGTGACCTCCTCCTCGTTCTCCAGGGCCAGCAGGAGCTGCGCCACCTCGAACGGGATCTCGTCCTCATCGGTCTCACGGGCCGGGGAGCCCTCCGGCAGATTGCCGATGATCATGGCGGGGCCGCGGCCGCCGAAGAGGTCGTACCGCAGGAAGACGCCCTGGCAGCTGCCGTCGGGGGCGGGCAGCAGCCCGGCGCCGAGGTTCCCGGGCCAGTCGCCCGGGTCCATGGCCAGTACGTCGAAGTCGGGCCCGGCGGGCGTGGCGCTGCGGCGGCGGAGGAACGACATGCCGCCATGGTACGTGGCCGGGCCTGTTCCACGTCGTGCGGGCAGGGCGTGCGGGACACCGCTCCCCCGGTCCGCGACCCGTCCGGGGACGGGGTGGCTCACTCCTCCGCGGGGGCGGGCGGCACCACCGCCACCGGGCTGGCGGCGTGCAGCATGACGGCCTGGGTGACCGAGCCCATCATGCGGGCCGGGGCCAGCAGCCGGCGGCGGTGCCGGCCGACGACGACGAGGGTCGCGTCCCGGCTGGCGGCGACGAGCAGACCGGCCGCGTCGCCGGGGGCCGCGACCGCCTCGGCGCGCACCTCCGGGTGGCGGGCCCGGTGCAGGGCGAGGAAGCCCTCGGCGAGGCTGCGGGTCTCCGCCTCGACGGCCTCCTGGTCCTCGTCCGGGGGCAGGATCTGCGCGGTGGCCGTCGTCCACAGGTGCAGCGGCCAGGTGTAGGCGGCGACGGCCTGGAGCCGGGCGCCGCGCCGGGCTGCCTCGGCGAAGGCGAAGGACAGCGTGGCCTCGTCGGGACTGTCGACCTGGAGGCCGACGACGACGCGCGGCCCCGGCTCGACGGGCACACCGCCCTCGTGGACCCGGCGTCCCGGCTTGGGCACGATGACGACCGGGCACTCGGCGTCGCGGGCGGCGGCCAGGCCGGTGGAGCCGAGCAGGAGGCTGGCGAACCCGCCGCGGCCCCGGGAGCCGAGCACCAGGAGCTGGGCGGCCGAGCCGAGCGCGGACAGCGTCCCGACGGCGCCCTCGAGGGCGTGGAACGCGATCTGCGGCCTCTCCTCCCGGGCCTCCAGGTAGCGGCGCACCAGGTCCAGGACCGCGTCGTCCTCCGGTTCGGGACGGCCGACGGGCAGGGCGTCGGGCCTGGCCCAGGCGGGGTACTGCTGGACGTGGACCACGCTCAGCAGCGCCTCGCGCGTGAGCGCGGCCTCCAGCGCCCAGTCCAGGGCGACCAGGCTGTCGTCCGAACCGTCGACCGCCGCGATGACCGGCAGGGTGTTCATGGGTCCTCACCTCCGGGGTACGACCTTCACGCCCCGGGTCCAGCCTGGCGCAGGCATCGGCCGGGGCGCGTCGCCCAGGTCGCGTGTCCGGGAAAACGGGGTGCGACACCCCCGGAACGGCTCCGCAGGGCCGCCGGACCGCCCCCGCTCAGGTCAGGTCGAACTCGCCTTCCCTGGCGCCCGACACGAACGCGCCCCATTCGGCCGGGGTGAAGATCAGGGAGGGGCTCTCCGGCCGGTCGCCGTTGCGCATCGCGATGAAGCCCTCGACGAAGGCGATCTGGACATCGCCGAGGCCACGGCTGCTGGAGTGCCAGTCGGCCTTGCTGAGGTCCAGCTCCGGCTTGTCCCAGCCCGCGAGCGGCGACTGCTGCTGGATGGTGCTCTCGGCCACGTCCGTGCTCCTCCCGGTTCGTCGTCCGCGGCCAGCCTAGCGACCGGCTCCTGACGCCAACAGGGCACGTGAGGGGGACCTTTGTGCCAGCGGTTGCCGTCGGCGCGCGGGGGTGCCGCTCACGCGTGCGGCGGGGTGGAGCCCACGAGCCACATCGCGAAGAACTGCGAGCCTCCGCCGTAGGCGTGCCCGACCACCCGGCGGGCGCCGTCCACCTGGTGTTCCCCGGCCTGGCCGCGGACCTGGAGGGCCGCCTCGGCGAAGCGGATCATGCCGGACGCGCCGATCGGATTGGTGGACAGGACACCGCCCGACATGTTGACGGGCAGATCGCCGTCGAGTTCGGTGACCCCGGCCTCGGTGAGCTTCCAGCCCTCGCCCTCGGCGGCGAAGCCGAGGTTCTCCAGCCACATCGGCTCGTACCAGGAGAACGGCACGTACATCTCGACGGCGTCGATGTCGCGGCGGGGGTCGGTGACACCGGCCTGCCGGTACACGTCGGCCGCGCAGTCGCGGCCGGCCCGGGGCGAGACGAAGTCCTTCCCGGCGAACAGGGTGGGCTCGCTGCGCATCGCGCCGCCGTGCAGCCAGGCGGCCGGCCGGGGCGAGCGGGCCGCGCCGGCCCGGTCGGTGAGGACCATCGCGCAGGCGCCGTCGGAGGAGGGGCAGGTCTCCGAGTAGCGGATCGGGTCCCACAGCATCGGCGACGCCCGGACCTTCTCCAGGGTGATGTCGTGCTCGTGGAGGTGGGCGTAGGGGTTCCTCAGCGCGTTGCGCCGGTCCTTGTAGGCGACGAGCGAGCCGATCACGTCGGGTGCGCCGCTGCGCCGCATGTACGCCCGCACATGGGGCGCGAAGAAGCCGCCGGCGCCGGCCAGCAGGGGCTGCTGGAAGGGGATCGGCAGGGACAGTCCCCACA
This sequence comes from Streptomyces sp. NPDC046859, assembly GCF_040645135.1. Classification (NCBI taxonomy): domain Bacteria; kingdom Bacillati; phylum Actinomycetota; class Actinomycetes; order Kitasatosporales; family Streptomycetaceae; genus Streptomyces; species Streptomyces sp. NPDC046859. Next base: position 177,334 of record NZ_JBEYXR010000015.1, on the reverse strand, counting down.
TGGCGTTGGACTCGGACTGCTTCTCGAAGGCGAGGGTGAGCACGGTGCGGTGGACGCGGGCGGCCACCTGGGTGGCGGCGACGAGGGCCGTGGACCCGCCGACGGACCCGGCGGTGTGCACCCGGAGCAGGGGCTTGCCGACCGCGCCGAGCGCGTCGGCGAGGTACAGCTCGGGCATCATCACGCCCTCGAAGAAGTCGGGGGCCTTGCCGATGACCACGGCGTCGACGTCGGCCCAGGTCAACTCGGCGTCGTCGAGGGCGCGCCGGGCGGCCTCCCGGACGAGGCCGGCGATCGAGACGTCCCGGCGGGCGGCCACGTGCTTGGTCTGTCCGACACCGACCACGGCCACGGGTTCCTTGCTCATCGCGGATCCCCTTCGAGTACGGCGACCAGGTTCTGCTGCAGGCACGGGCCGGACGTGGCGTGCGCGAGCGCGCGGTCGGACGCGCCGCGGTGGATGCGGGCGGCGGCCTCGCCGATGCGGATGAGCCCAGCGGCCATGACGGGGTTGGCGGCGAGGGCGCCCCCGGAGGGGTTGACGCGGACGCCGTCGCCGAGCCGCAGCGCCTTGCGCAGGACGATCTCCTGCGAGGTGAACGGCGCGTGCAGTTCGGCCGTGTCGACGGGCCGTTCGAAGGCTCCCGCGCGTTCGGCGGCGAGCCGGGTGGAGGGCGAGTCGGTCAGGTCCCGCACGCCGAGGCCGTGGGCCTCGACGCGGTGGTCGATGCCGCGGATCCAGGCGGGGCGTGCGGTCAGGGCGCGGGCCCGCTCCCCCGCCGCGAGGATCACGGCGGCGGCGCCGTCGCCGACGGGCGGGCAGTCGCCCCTGCGCAGGGGCCGTACGACGTGCTCGCCGTGCGGGACGGGGCCGCGCAGTTGGGCGTGCGGGTTGCCTGCGGCGTTCTCCCGGTCGCGGGCGGCGACGGCGACGAGAGCGGGTTCGTCCGCCTCGCCCGCGTCGATCAGCGCCTGCGCCTGGAGGGCGGCCAGGGCGACGGAGTCCGGCCAGAGCGGGGCCACGTAGTAGGGGTCGAGCTGGCGGGTAAGAACGTCGCGGAGGGAGCCCGCGGAGGACGTGCCGTAGGCGTAGACGAGGGCGGTGTCGGCGTCGCCCGTGAGCAGCTTGGTCCAGGCTTCGTACAGGGCCCAGGCGCCGTCCATCTCGACGTGCGACTCGGAGATCGGGGGCCAGGCGCCGACGCCGTCGAGGGCGAGGGTGAAGGAGAAGGCGCGGCCGGCCAGGTAGTCGCTGGAGCCGGAGCAGACGAAGTTGAGGTCGGCGCTGCGCAGTCCGGTCCGCGCGAGCACCTCGTGCAGGACGGGCATCAGCATCTCGACCTCGGAGAGCTCCTCGCTGGTGCGCCGGTGGTCGGTCTGGGCGAAGGCGACGACGGCGATCTCGCGGTTCACAGCAGCTCCCGGTAGGTGTCGTAGTCCGCGTCGGGCTCGCCCGTGGGCCGGTAGTGGTCGGGGTGGCGCGCACCCTCGGGCCACACGGGTTCGACGCGCAGCCCCATGCGCACCTGGTCGTAGGGGATGCCGCCGATCCGGCCGTGCAGCGCGAGATCGGCGCCGTCCAGGGCGATGTGCGCGTAGACGTACGGCACCTCGATGTCGAGGTTGCGCGCCTTGATGTTGACGACGCAGAACGTGGTGACGGTGCCGCGGGGGCCGACCTCGACCTGTTCGGACGTGGCGACGCCGCAGGTGGGGCAGGCGCCTCTGGGCGGGACGTACACCTTGCGGCAGGAAGGGCAGCGTTCGCCGACGGTGCGCCGCTCGGCGAGGGCGTCGAGGTGGGCGGTCTGGGCGCGGCCGGGCGTGTAGGTGTAGTCGAGGCGGGCGGGGGCGACGATGCCGGTCACCGGGTCCGCGAAGTCGCCGTGGTGGGCGCCCGGTTCGCCGGCCTCGCCGTCGTACGGTTCGAAGCAGGCGATGTCGGTGATGGCGCCGGAGCGTTCCCCGGCCCAGCGGACGCGGACCCGCATGCCGGTGCGCACGGCGTCGGGGCCGGGGGCGTCGAGGGCGTGCAGGAGCGCGGTGTCGGCGCCGTCGAGGCGGACGAGCACCCAGGCGAAGGGGGTGCGCAGGGGCTGGCCGCGGCGCGGGGCGTGGTTCCACGCCCAGGTGGTGACCGTGCCGGTGGGGGCGACCTCGACGAGGTCGCGGATCTCCTCGGCGGTGACGGGGTCGTACTCGACGGGCGGTACGAGGGTGCGGCCGTCCGTCGTGCGCACGCCGAGGACGACGCGTTCGCGCAGGCCGGTGAGGAAGGCTCTCTGCACGGGGCCGAGGGAACGGGTGAAGGGGAACTCGACGACCAGGGGGGCTTTCAGGACGTCCGGCACGGTGGCTCCCTCATCAGGCGCGTTTGTAGACGGGTGGCCGCTTCTCCGCGAAGGCGCGGGCGCCCTCCTTGGCGTCGGCGGTGTCGAACACCGGCCAGCCGTGGGTGAGTTCGGCGGCGAGGCCGTCGGTCTCGGTCATCTCGGCCGTCTCGTACACGGACGCCTTCACGGCCTCCACGGCGAGCGGTGCGCAGGCGTTGACGCGGTCGGCGATCTCCAGGGCCCTGCCGAGTGCGGTGCCGTCGGGTACGACGTGCCCGATCAGGCCGATGGCCGCGGCCTCGCGGGCGCTGTAGGGCCGTCCGGTGAGCAGCATCTCCAGGGCGTGGGTGCGGGGGATCTGGCGGGGCAGGCGCACGGTGGAGCCGCCGATCGGGAACAGGCCGCGCCGCACCTCGAAGAGCCCGAAGACGGCCGACTCGCCGGCGACCCGGATGTCGGTGCCCTGGAGGATCTCGGTGCCGCCCGCGACGCAGTGGCCCTCGACGGCGGCGATCACGGGTTTGCGCGGCCGGTGGTGGCGGAGCATGGCCTTCCAGTGCAGGTCGGGGTCGGCCTTGAGCCGGTCGCGGTACTCCTCCCCCGCCATGCCGTCGCCGGCGAGGGCCTTGAGGTCCATGCCGGCGCAGAAGGCGCCGCCCGCGCCGGTCAGCACGACCGAGCGGATCGAGTCGTCGGCGTCGGCCTCGGCCCAGCCGTCGTGGAGGCCGACCAGCATGGGCAGCGAGAGCGCGTTCCTCGCGGCGGGCCGGTCGAGCGTCAGCACCAGGGTGGCGCCCTCGCGCCGCACGGTGAGGTGTTCGGTCCCGCTCATGAGCCCTCTCCCCTCTGCCGGAACGAGAACAGGTTGCAGGAGGCGACGGAGCACTTCAAGGGTTTTCTGACAGTCAGTCAGATTCTTTTGCGCGGAGGCTTCCCACTCGTGCCGCCCTTTGCTCTGATGACCGGCGAACCGTCACGGAGCCAGGCCCCGCCGAGGTCAGGAGGAGCGGTGGAGTACAACCTTGCCGACCTGTTCGAGTCGGTCGTCGACGCGGTCCCGGACCGTGAGGCGCTCGTGTACCTCGACCACCCCGGCTCGGGCGCCGAACGACGGCTGACCTACGCCCGGTTGGACGCGGCCGCCAACCGGATCGGGCACCATCTGATCGACAGCGGCATCCGCCCCGGCGAGCACCTCGGGCTGCACCTGTACAACGGCGTCGAGTACCTGCAGACGGTGCTGGGCTGCCTGAAGGCCCGGATCGTCCCGGTCAACGTCAACTACCGCTATGTCGAGGAGGAACTGGTCTACCTGTACCGGGACGCCGACCTGGTGGCCCTGGTCTTCGACGCCGAGTTCACCGGCCGGGTGGCGGCAGCGCTGCCCGGCGTCGAGCGGCTGCGGCATCTGGTGCGGGTGGGCCGGGCGGATCCGGGCGCCGCCGCGGCGCCGGTCGTGCCGGCGGTGCCCTTCGCCGACGCGGAGGCCGCCGGGTCGCCGGAGCGAGGGTTCCCGGCACGCTCGGGCGACGACCAGTTCATCATCTACACGGGCGGCACCACGGGGATGCCGAAAGGCGTGATGTGGCGGCAGGAGGACCTGTTCTTCGCCGGTCTCGGCGGCGGCGCGCCGACGGGTGAGCCGGTGCGCAGGCCGCAGGAGCTCGCCGAGCGGGTCACCGCGGGCGGTGACGGCATCACGTTCTTCCCGACGGCCCCGCTGATGCACGGGACCTCCACCCTCACGGCCTTCATCGGCTTCGGCCTCGGCCAGCGCGTGGTGATCCACCGCGGGTTCGTGCCGGAGGAGGTGCTGCGCACGATCGAGCGGGAGCGGGTGACGAGCGTGTCGCTGGTCGGCGACGCGATGCTGCGGCCCCTGGTGGACGCGCTCGACGGGCCGCTGAAGGGCACGGACTGCTCGTCCCTGTTCAGCGTGTCGTCCTCCGGCGCGATCCTGTCCGACACCGTGCGCCGCCAGTTCCAGGAACGGGTCCCCCATGCGCTGCTGCTGAACAACTTCGGGTCCTCCGAGTCCGGTTTCAACGGCACGGCGACGGCGGACTCCGGACCCGGGCGCGGTTTCCGCGTCCGCGTCAACTCCCGTACCCGGGTGGTCGACCCCGTGACCCGTGAACCGGTCGGCGCGGGCGAGGTGGGCCGGGTCGCGCAGTGCGGCCATGTGCCGCTCGGCTACTACAACGACCCGGCGAAGACCGCGGAGACGTTCTTCGAGAAGGACGGCGAACGCTGGGTGCTGCTCGGCGACATGGCCACGGTCGACGAGGAGGGCGTCGTCACCGTGCTGGGCCGCGGCTCGCAGTGCATCAACACCGGGGGCGAGAAGGTGTACCCGGAGGAGGTCGAGCAGGCGCTCAAGTCCCACCCCGACGTCTACGACGCCCTGGTGGCCGGGGTGCCGGACGCTAAGTGGGGCAACCACGTCGCGGCGGTGGTGCAGTTGCGCGAGGGAGCGCCGCGGCCGTCCCTGGAGGACGTCCAGACGTACTGCCGCAGCCATCTCGCCGGTTACAAGATCCCCCGGCAATTGGTGATCACGGACGCGGTACGGCGCTCGCCGAGCGGCAAGGCGGACTACCGCTGGGCACGGGACGTGGCGAAGGACGCCGACCGGAGGGGGCGGGGGCGGGCGTAGTCTTTGCCCGCGGTTGACCTGTGTGCCTGAACGGAGGGTGGGGGCGGGCCGTACGCGAAGTAGGCGGCCCCGACCTGCGGGCCCGGTCCGCCGTACCAGCAGGGAAACCGCACGGAAGGACCTACGGGTGTCGCACCTCACGCCCCCTCGCCAGCTGCCGGACACGGACGCGGACGCCGACGGGAGCCCGGACCCCGACGTGACGGCGACGGACGAACCCGAGAAGGACCCCGAGCCCGGCGCGCGGGAGCCGGGCGCCCACACCGCGGACGAGCCCGACGCACAGTCCCCCACTCCCGCTCGCGGCTGCTGGTTCGGCTGGCGCCGGCGTTTTCCGCGCACCGCGCGGGGGGTGTGGCTCGGTACGACCGTGCTGGCCGCCGTGCTGGTGTTCGTCGTGCTGCTCGTGCCCAACCGGCTCGACCAGATCACCGTCCAGTCGTTCCTCCGCCTCCCCGTCGAAGGCCTCTTCCTCGCGGCGGTCCTGCTCGCCCTGCCGTCGCGGGCGCGGCGGATCACGGCCGCCGTCCTGGGCGTGCTCCTCGGGCTGTCGGCCATCCTGAAGTGCCTCGACATGGGCTTCCGGCAGACCCTCGCCCGGCCGTTCGACCTGGTCTTCGACTGGGTGCTGCTCGGCGACGCCGCGGACTTCCTGAAGGACTCGCTCGGCCGCACGGGCGAAGTGCTCGCGGTGATCGGGGTCGTCGCCCTGGCCGTGGCCGTGCTGGTGCTGAGCGCGCTCGCGGTGGTGCGGCTGGGGAACGTGCTGGCCCGCCACCGCCGGGTGGCCGCGCGTACCACGCTGGTCCTCGGCGTCGTGTGGGTCATCTGCTTCACCGTCGGGGTGCAGTCCGGCGGCGTCACGGTGGCCACCAAGGGCTACGCGCAGTACCTGTCGAACCGTGTGCAGTACGTCCGCGACGGCCTCGGTGACGCCGAGGTGTTCAAGAAGCAGCTCCCCGTCGACGCCTACGCCAAGACCCCGTCCGACCAGCTGCTGACCGGGCTGCGGGGCAAGGACGTCATGCTCACCTTCGTCGAGAGCTACGGCCGGGTGGCCATCGACGATCCGAAGATGGGACCGGAGGTCAGGGCGACGCTCGAGGCGGGCGACGCCCGGCTGAAGGCCGCGGGCTTCTCCGCGCGCAGCGGCTGGCTCAGGTCTCCGGTGACGGGCGCCGGCAGCTGGCTCGCCCACTCCACGTTCCTGTCGGGCCTGTGGGTGAAGAACCAGCAGCGCTACCGGACCCTGACCACCAGCGACCGCGCCACCCTCACCAGCTACTTCCAGAAGACCGGCGCCTGGCGGACCGTCGGTATCGTCCCCGGCGTCCGCAAGGCCTGGCCGGAGGGCAAGTACTTCGGCCTCGACCACATCTACGACTCCGAGCACCTGGGGTACCACGGCCCCTACTTCAGCTGGTCGCCGGTGCCGGACCAGTTCAGCCTGGAGGCGTTCCAGCGGCTGGAGCACGGCAGGAAGAACCGCGACCCGATCATGGCGGAGATCATCCTCGCCTCCAGCCACAACCCGTGGTCGCCGATCCCCCGCGTGATCGACTGGGACGACCTCGGTGACGGCTCGGTGTTCGACGGGATCGAGAAGGAGGGCACCGACCCGACGCAGGTCTGGAAGAAGCCCGAGCGCGTGCGCACCGAGTACCGCCGTGCCATCGAGTACTCGATCCAGAGCCTCACCGAGTGGGTCGAGCGCTACGGCACCGACGACACGGTGCTGGTCTTCCTCGGCGACCACCAGCCCGTCCCGACGGTCACGGGAGGGAGCACGAGCAGGGACGTGCCGATCACGATCGTCGCCCGGGACCCGAAGGTCCTGGACCGGATCGAGGGATGGAACTGGACGCCGGGTCTCAAGCCCGCCGACGACGCCCCGACCTGGGGCATGGACCGGTTCAGGGACCGTTTCCTGACGGCGTACGGGCGTTAAGGGCCGGTGACGGGCCGGCTCGGCGCGGCCGGTCCCGCCGGGGCCTCGGCGGCGTCCAGGAAGGCCCTGATCCGCCGGACGAACCACACCGGGTCGTCCAGCCACGGATAGTGCCCGGCGCCGGGCTGCACGGCCGGTTCGGCGTGCGGGAGGGCGGCGGCGGTGCGGCGGGCCAGGTCGGGGCAGGGGCCGCCGTCGGCTCCGCCGGCGAGGACGAGGACCGGGGCCGTCAGGCGGGCCAGGGCGGCACGGGTGGCCGCCGGGTCGTAGGCGCCCTCGGAGAAGTAGAGCGCGGCGGCCTCGTCGTTCGACTCGTCCTCGGCGCGGGCGTCGTGCTCCCGGGCGGCGTCGTCCCAGCGGCCGTAGAAGAAGGGGGCGATGGCGGGGTCGAAGTCGCCCTCCCCGGACAGCCACCTCTCGAACAGGGGGTAGGCCTCGGCGAACCAGGGCTCGCCCTCCCGCTGCCGCGCCGCCGCCCGGCGCTCCTCGGCCGTGGCCGGCATGCCCAGGACCCACGGGGTCGTGGTGACCAGCGCCAGCCGCGCCACCCGCTCGGGGTGCCGGGCGGCGTACAGCAGGGCGAGGCTGCCGCCCGCGGAGTGGCCGAGCACGTCCATGCGGGACAGTCCCAGGTGCTCCCGCACCCGGTCGACGTCGTCCACGAGGCGGTCGCAGCGGTAGGTGGCGGGGTCGGCGGGTGTCCCGGAGGCTCCGGTGCCGCGCAGGTCGAGCAGCACGAGGCGCCGGTGAGCGGAGAGCCCACCCAGGTCGCCGAGGTAGGCGGAGGCCCGCATCGGCCCGCCCGGCAGGACGAGCAGCGGTGCGCCGTCCCCTCGCAGGTGGTAGGCGATCTCGGTGCCGTCGGCGGAGCGCAGGGTGGGCATGGGCCCGAGCATGGCCGTGTCACGCGCCCGCCCGCAAGGCCATTCCGGGCGGACGCGTGTCACTGGCCGTCCCCGGCAGCCGGAATTTCCGCACGACCCCCTTGCCTGATCACGCACCGCCTGAATTACTGATCCCGGAAGACCAGACCGAATGATCGGTCGTCCGGATCAGCGCGGTTGGTGGGAGATCTCCCTATGAAGGATGCGACGGACCTGCGGGACTCGGGGGAACGCCTCGACCTGGAGGGGCTGCGGGCGCTCCAGTTGGAGCGGCTGCGGGCCTCGCTGCGGCACGCGTACGACCATGTGTCCTTCTACCGGGAATCCTTCGACGAGGCCGGGATACGGCCCGAGGACTGCCGTGCGCTCGCCGACCTGGCCCGGTTCCCGTTCACCACCAAGGCCGACCTGCGCGAGAACTACCCGTACGGGATGTTCGCGGTGCCCCACGACCGCATCCGCCGCCTCCACGCCTCCAGCGGCACCACGGGGCGACCCACGGTCGTCGGCTACACCGACGGCGATCTCTCCCTGTGGGCGGACATGGTGGCCCGGTCGATCCGGGTGGCGGGCGGGCGACCCGGCGACAAGGTGCATGTGGCGTACGGCTACGGGCTGTTCACCGGCGGGCTCGGCGCGCACTACGGGGCCGAGCGGCTCGGCTGCACGGTCATTCCCGCGTCCGGCGGCATGACCGCCCGCCAGGTGCAGCTGATCCAGGACCTGAGGCCCGAGATCATCATGGTGACGCCGTCGTACATGCTGACCCTGCTCGACGAGTTCGAGCGGCAGGGCGTCGACCCACGCGGGACGTCGCTGCGCGTGGGCATCTTCGGGGCCGAGCCGTGGACCGAGCGGATGCGGCGCGAGATCGAGGAGCGCTTCGCGATCGACGCGGTCGACATATACGGGCTGTCCGAGGTCATCGGCCCGGGCGTGGCCCAGGAGTGCGTGGAGACCAAGGACGGGCTCCATGTGTGGGAGGACCACTTCTTCCCGGAGATCGTCGACCCGGTCACCGGTGAGCCGCTGCCCGACGGCGAGCAGGGCGAGCTGGTCTTCACCTCGCTCACCAAGGAGGCCATGCCGATCGTCCGGTACCGCACCCGGGACCTGACCCGGCTGCTGCCCGGCACGGCCCGGGTGTTCCGGCGGATGGAGAAGATCACCGGGCGCAGCGACGACATGGTGATCCTGCGGGGCGTCAACCTCTTCCCCACCCAGGTCGAGGAGATCGTGCTGCGTACGCCGGGCGTGGCGCCCCACTTCCAGCTGCGGCTGAGCCGGGAGGGCCGGCTGGACGCGCTGACCGTACGGGCCGAGGCCCGTCCCGGCGCCTCTCCCGAGGTCCGGGACGCCGCCGCGCGGTCGATCGCGGCGGCCGTGAAGGACGGCATCGGGGTGTCGGTCACCGTGGAGATCGTCGAGCCGGAGTCGCTGGAGCGCTCGGTGGGCAAGATCCGTCGGATCGTGGACCTGCGTCCGCGGTAGGACCGCTACGCGGTCTCCCCCGAGAACCGGTCGCGCAGTGCGCGCTTGAGGATCTTGCCGCTGGCGTTGCGGGGCAGCTCGTCCACGAACACGACCCGCTTCGGGGCCTTGAAGTGGGCGAGCTTCTCGCGCGCGTGCTCGATCAGCTCCGCCTCGGTGGCCTCGCCGCGCGGCACGACGACCGCGGTGACCGCCTCGATCCACCGGTCGTCCGGCAGCCCGATCACGGCGACCTCGGCGACGCCCTCGTGGGTGTAGAGGGCGTCCTCGACCTGCCGTGAGGCGACCAGGACGCCACCGGAGTTGATGACGTCCTTCACCCGGTCGACGATCGTGAGGTAGCCGTGCGCGTCGCGCACCGCGAGGTCGCCGGAGCGGAACCAGCCGTCCCGGAAGGCCGCGGCGGTCTCCTCGGGCTTGTCCCAGTAGCCCTCGCACAGCTGCGGGGAGCGGTACACGATCTCGCCGGGCGTGCCGTCGGGGACGTCCTTGCCGTCCTCGTCGACCACCCGCGCGTCCACGAACAGCACGGGCCTGCCGCAGGAGTCCATCCGGCCCTTGTGCTCGTCCGGCGCGAGGACGGTGGCGAGGGGGCCGATCTCGCTCTGCCCGAAGCAGTTGTAGAAGCCGAGCTTCGGGAGCCGTTCACGCAGCCGCTCCAGGACGGGAATCGGCATGATCGAGGCGCCGTAGTACGCCTTGCGCAGCCCGCTCAGGTCGCGGTCGGCGAAGTCGGGGCGGCCCGCCAGCGCGATCCACACCGTGGGCGGGGCGAACAGGCTGTCCACCCGGCCGGCCTCGATCAGGTCCAGCAGCCGGTCGCCGTCGGGGGCGTCGAGGATGATGTTGGTGGCGCCGACCGCGAGGTAGGGCACCAGGAAGACGTGCATCTGCGCCGAGTGGTACAGCGGCAGGGAGTGCACGGGCCGGTCGCCCGCGCTGAGGTCGAGCGCGGTGATGGCGCTCAGGTACTCGTGGACGAGCGCGCGGTGGGTCATCATCGCGCCCTTGGGGAGGGCCGTCGTCCCGGAGGTGTAGAGGAGCTGGACCAGGTCCTCGGTGCGCGGCTCGGGGCCGTCGTAGGGCTCCGCGTCGGCGAGCCGGGCGAGGAGGGAGTCGTCGGTGTCGCGCAGCGCCAGGGTCCGGGTGCCCTCGGGCAGCCGGGCGGCGAGGCCGGGGTCGGCGAGGACGAGCGCGCTGCCGGACTGGTGCACGAGATAGGCGAGGTCGTCGCCGGTCAGGTTCTGGTTGACGGGGACGTGGACGAGGCCCGCGCGGGCGCAGGCGAGGAAGCCGATCAGATAGGCGTCCGAGTTGTGTCCGTAGGCGCCGACCCGGTCGCCGGGGGCCAGTCCCTGGCCGAGCAGGACGGTCGCCGCGCGCGAGACGGCGTCGTCGAGTTCGGCGTACGTCCACGAGCGGTCGCCGTACTCCACGGCGGTGCGTGCCGGGGTGCGGTGGGCGCTGCGCCGCAGCACCCCGTCAACCGTGCTGCCCTGTCCCTGCGTCATGACTCATGATCCTCGGTGCGCCGCCGGGGACAGGTCAAGCATCCGGGGGGTCGATTGCACCGACCAGTAGGTACGCTCAACCGCTCCTTCCCTCAACGACGTCGGGAGGCACAGATGCGCACCACCCGTCCGAGACGACTGGCCGCCGCGGCCACCGTCCTGCTCACCGCCACCGCGGCCCTGCCGGCCGCCGCGGCCGAACGGCCGGCTCGTCACGACCACCCCTCGCACGGCGGTCTGTCGGCCGTGATCCGCTACACCGAGTACGGCATCCCCCATATCGTCGCCGAGGACTACAAGTCCTTGGGATTCGGCACTGGTTGGGCGCAGGCCGCCGACCAGGTGTGCACCCTCGCCGACGGGTTCCTGACGGTGCGCGGCGAGCGCTCCCGGTTCCTCGGGCCGGACGCGGCGACCGACTTCTCACTGTCGTCGGCGGGCACGAACCTCTCCAGCGACCTGTACTTCCGCGGGGTGCGTCAGACGCGGACGGTCGAGAAGCTGCTCGCCCGTCCCGCGCCGCTCGGTCCGAGCCGCCAGGTCTCCGATCTGCTGCGCGGTTTCGCCTCCGGGTACAACGCCTGGCTGAGGCAGAACCACGTCACCGACCCGGCCTGCGAGGGGGCCGCCTGGGTGCGGCCCGTGACCACGCTGGACGTGGCGGCCCGCTTCTACGCCTTCGCGGTGCTCGGCGGCCAGGGTGGCTCCGTCGACGACATCACCTCGGCGCGGCCGCCGACCGGTGCCGCCGCCGGTGCCGAGGGTGCCGCACCGGACGCCGACGCCGTGATCCGTGCCGTGCGGCAGCGGACCGCGGACGCCGCCATGGGGTCGAACGCGGTGGCCTTCCGGGGCGAGACCACGGCGAACGGCCGCGGTCTGCTGCTGGGCAACCCGCACTACCCGTGGCAGGGCGGACGCCGGTTCTGGCAGGCGCAGCAGACCATCCCCGGTGAACTCGACGTCGCGGGCGGGTCGTTGCTGGGTTCGCCGACGATCTCCATCGGCTACAACGCGCATGTGGCGTGGAGCCACACCGTGTCGACCGGGGTGCCGTTCAACCTGCACCAGCTCACGCTGGATCCGGCCGACCCCACCGTCTACCTCGTGGACGGCCGGCGTGAGCGGATGACGAAACGGACCGTGACGGTCTCGGTCAAGGGCGCCGCCCCGGTGACCCGCACCCAGTGGTGGACCCGGTACGGGCCCGTCGTCGCCGACCCCACCGGGAATCCACCGCTGCCCTGGACGGCCACCACGGCGTTCGCGCTGCACGACCCGAACGCCGCGAACATGCGGTTCGCCGATACCTCGTTGGGCTTCGGCAAGGCCCGCGGCACGGCCGACGTGCTGAAGTCCCTGGCCCGGCACCAGGGTCTGCCGTGGGTGAACACCATCGCCGCCGACTCCTCGGGGCATTCGTTGTTCAGCCAGTCGCAGGTGCTGCCCCGGATCACCGACGAGTTGGCGGCGCGCTGCTCCACCCCGCTGGGCAAGGCCACGTATCCGGCGGCGGGCCTCGCCGTCCTCGACGGTTCGCGCGGTGAGTGCGCGCTCGGCCGGGACGCCGACGCCGTGCAGCCGGGGACGTTCGGGCCGGCGCGCATGCCGACGCTGAAGGACGCGCCGTACGTGGAGAACTCCAACGACAGCGCCTGGCTCGCCAACGCGGACCGGCCGCTGACCGGGTACGAGCGGATCTTCGGCACGGTGGGCACCCAGCGTTCGCTGCGCACGCGCGGTGCCGTCGAGGACGTGGCGGCGATGGCGCGCAAGGGCGCGCTGACCGTACGGGACCTGGAGCGGCAGCAGTTCGCGAACCGGGTGCCCGCCGCCGATCTGGCGGCGGCCGCCACGGCGAAGGCGTGCGCCGCGCTGCCGGGCGGCACGGCGACGGGCAGCTCCGGCGAGGCGGTCGACGTGTCGGCGGCCTGCCGGGTGCTCGCGGCGTGGGACCGCACCATGGACACCGGCAGCCGCGGCGCCCTGTTGTTCGACCGGTTCTGGCGGAAGTTCAACGCCTCGGTGCCGGCGGCCGAACGGTGGAAGGTGCCCTTCTCGGCGGCGGACCCGGTGCGCACCCCGAACACCCTGAACACCGGCGCGCCCGGGTTCGCGAGGGCGCTCGCGGACGCGGTGGCCGAGCTGAGGGGGGCGGGCATCGCCCTGGACTCCCGGCTGGGCGAGCACCAGTTCGTCGTACGGAACGGGCAGCGCATCGCCGTTCCGGGCGGCACCGAGCAGCTCGGGGTGTGGAACAAGGTCGAACCGGTGTGGGCGCTGGCGCGGGGCGGCTACACGGAGGTGACGACCGGTTCCAGCCATGTCCAGGCGGTCGGCTGGGACGGCAGCCGCTGCCCGGTGGCGCGGACGCTGCTGACGTACGCGCAGTCCTCCAACTCGAAGTCGCCGCACTTCAGCGACCAGACCCGGCTGTTCTCGGGTGAGAAGTGGGTGACGGCGCGGTTCTGCGAGAAGGACGTCCTCGCCTCGCCCGCGCTGCGGGTCGTGCGGGTGCGCGAGCGCTGAGCGGCCACGGCCCCGCCGCGTGTCCCGGCCGGGCGCGGGGCGGGGCCGTGCCGTGTCACATGGGCCGGGCGCGGCCCTGCCAGTACGGGTCGCGCAGCCGCCGTTTGTACAGCTTGCCGTTGGGGTCCCTCGGCATCTCGGCGACGAAGTCGACGCTGCGGGGCCGCTTGTAGCCGGCGAGGCGTTCGGCGCAGTGGGCGAGGACGGCGTCCGCGAGGGCCGGACCGGGTTCATGGCCGGGGGCCGGTTCGACGACGGCCTTGACCTCCTCGCCCCAGTCGTCGTGCGGGACGCCGAAGGCGGCGGCGTCGGCGACCGCGGGATGGGAGAGCAGTACGGACTCGATCTCCGCGGGGTAGACGTTGACCCCGCCCGAGATGATCATGTCGATCTTCCGGTCGCGGAGGAAGAGATAGCCCTCCTCGTCCAGGTGGCCGAGGTCTCCGACGGTGAAGAAGTCGCCGACGCGGTTCTCACGGGTTTTGGCCTCGTCCTTGTGGTAGGTGAAGCCTCCGGTGTCCATCCGCAGGTAGACGGTGCCGAGTTCGCCGGGCGGGAGCCGCTGGCCGTCGTCGTCGAGGACGGCGATCTCGCTGATCGGCCAGGCCCGGCCGACCGTGCCGGGCTTCTTCAGCCAGTCCTCGGCGGTCGCGAAGGTCCCGCCGCCCTCGCTGGCTGCGTAGTACTCCTCGACGCACGGCCCCCACCAGTCGAGCATCGCCCGTTTGACGTGCTCGGGGCAGGGCGCGGCGCCGTGGAGGGCGTGCCGCATGGAGGAGACGTCGTAGCGCGCCCGTACGTCCTCGGGCAGGGCGAGCAGCCGGTGGAACTGGGTCGGGACCATATGGGTGTGGGTGCAGCGGTGGGTGTCGATGGCGCGGAGCATGTCCTGCGGGGTCCACTTGTCCATCAGCACCAGCCGGTGCCCGATGTGCAGGGACGCGCCCGCGAACTGGAGCACCGCGGTGTGGTAGAGCGGCGAGCACACGAGGTGGACGTTGTCGTCGAACGGCCGGATGCCGAAGATGCCGAGGAAGCCCCCCAGGTAGGCCTCCTCGGGAGCCCGGCCGGACAGGGGGCGGCGGATGCCGCGGGGTCGGCCGGTGGTGCCCGAGGTGTAGTTCATGACCCAGCCGAGGGTGCGGTCGGCGGGCGGTGACTGCGGTTGCCCGTCGAGGAGTTCGGGATACGGCCGGAAGCCCTCGGCGGTGCCCACGGCGTAGCGGTGGGCCGGTGGGAGACCGGCCTCGTCGGCGGCCTGGCGTGCGGCGGCCGCGTAACGCTCGTGCGCGATGAGCACCTTGGCGCCGGAGTCGGCGACGATCCAGGCGATCTCGGGGCCGACGAGGTGGTGGTTGACGGGGACGAGGTAGAAGCCGGCCTGTCCGGCCGCCAGGTAGGCGGTGAGGAACTCGGCGCCGTTGGGGAGGACGACGGCGAAGGCGTCGCCGCGTTCCAGGCCGGCGGCGCGCAAGCCGTGCACGAGGCGGTTGGCGTCGGCGTGCAGCCGTCCGGCGGTCCACCGCTCGCCGTCGGGGGCGACGAGGACGGTGCGGCCGGGTTCGGCGGCGGCCTGGGCCCAGAAGCCGACGGGTGCCCTGTTCTCCGCGGGCGCCGCGGAAGTCCCGGTCATCGTCCGCTCCGGCCGGCGACGCGGTTCAGGCGGTCGACGGCTCGTTCGAAGCCCCGGGTGAGGTCGTCGAACACCTCCCGGACGGTGCGTTCGGAGGTCATCCGGCCGACGATCTGCCCGACGGGGGTGCCCAGGAGGGGTTCCACCTCGTGGCGCTGGATGCGGGAGACGGCCTCGGCGACGAGAAGCCCTTGGAGGGGCATGGGCAGGGTGCCGGGGCTGTCCGGACCGTCCCAGGCGTCGGTCCACTCGGTGCGCAGCTGGCGGGCGGGTTTGCCGGTGAGGGCGCGGGAGCGGACCGTGTCGGAGGAGGTGGCCGCGAGGAGTTTGCGCAGGAGGGCGGGCGAGTGGAGGTCCGCCTCGGTGGTGGTGAGCCACAGGGAGCCCAGCCACACACCCTGCGCGCCGAGCGCGAGCGCGGCGGCCACCTGCTGTCCACTGCCGATGCCGCCGGCCGCGAGGACCGGCAGCGGGTGGACCTCCTCCACCACCTCCGGGGTCAGCACCATGGACGCGATCTCACCGGTGTGGCCCCCCGCCTCGTAGCCCTGGGCGACGACGACGTCGATGCCGGCGTCCTTGTGCTTGCGGGCGTGGCGGGCACTTCCCGCGAGGGCGGCCACGAGCACGCCCTGGTCGTGGGCGCGGGCGACGACGTCCGCGGGCGGGGAACCGAGGGCGTTGGCGAGCAGCCCGATGGGGTGGTCGAAGGCGACGTCGAGCTGGCCGCGGGCGACCTGTTCCATCCAGCCGGTGATACGCCAGCCGGCGGCCTCCCCCGCGGGCAGTTCGGGCACGCCGTACTTGGCGAGGGTGTCCTGGACGAACCGGCGGTGTCCGTCCGGGATCATCGCCTCGACGTCGGCCTCGGCGACACCCTCGACCTTGGTGGCGGGCATGACGACGTCGAGGCCGTAGGGCAGCCCGCCGACGTGGGCGTCGATCCAGTCGAGGTCGCGGGCGAGGTCGTCCGGGGCGGTGTAGCGGACCGCGCCGAGCACTCCGAAGCCGCCGGCCCGGCTGATGGCCGCGGCGACGGCGGGGAACGGCGTGAAGCCGAAGACGGCGTGCTCGACTCCCAAGGTGGTGCTCAACTCCGTCTGCATGGGCGCAGGATGCCGCAGCCGCCCGGACGACGGAAGACCTTTTCTGATGCATCGTCAGATTATTTGACGCCACCGGATGGGGACGCACCGTTGACATGACCCCGCCCTGACAGGAAAGTTTCATCCGGCACGGCGATCGCGAAAGATACTTTCAGCCGGACGGTGGGAGGACCTCGGTGACGGACGACAACGCGAGGATGACGCGACGTCAACTCGGCAGGGGCGTCTTGGCCCTGGGCGGCGCTCTCGCGCTCGCCCCTCTCCCGGCCGCACCCGCGGCCGCGGCGACGGGCCGCGCCGGCACCCTGCGGCACGGCTCACCGGAGCGCGCCGGCCTTCTGCCCGCCGCGCTGCGCCGGCTCGTCACGGACGCCGAGGCGTTCCTCGGCCCCTCCCCGAAGCACCCCTGGTACGCGGGGGCGGTCTTGCTGGCGGGGCGCGGCGGCACGGTCGCCCTGCACGAGCCGATCGGCATGGCGGTGCGCTACCAGGCGTACGACGAGAAGACCGACACCGGCGTGGAGTTCCCCGCCGACCAGCGGATACCGATGGCCGAGGACACCGTCTTCGACCTGGCGTCGGTCTCCAAGCTGTTCACCTCGATCCTCGCCGTCCAGCAGATCGAACGCGGCGCGCTCGGCCTGGAGGCAACGGTCGCCTCCTACCTCCCGGACTTCGGGCGGGCCGGCAAGCAGGACATCACGATCCGTCAGCTCCTCACCCACACCTCGGGGTTCCGGGCCTGGATCCCGCTCTACAGCGCGCCCACCCACGAGGGAAAGCTCCAGCTCATCTGGGACGAGGCGCCGCTCAACCCGCCGGGCGGCACCTATCTCTACTCGGACCTGAACCTGATCTCCCTCCAGCTCGTCCTGGAGAAGATCACCGGCCGCACCCTCGACACCCTGCTCCACGACGAGATCACCGGCCCGCTCGGGATGCGCCACACCCGCTACAACCCGCCCGCCTCCTGGAAGCCGCGGATCGCGGCGACCGAGGACGCCCGCACGCCGTGGTCCGGTCTGGACCGCGGGCTCGTGTGGGGCGAGGTGCACGACGAGAACGCCTTCAGCCTCGGCGGCGTCGCGGGCCACGCCGGGGTGTTCTCCACCGCCTGGGACCTCGCGGTCCTCGGCCGGACCCTGCTCAACGGCGGCTCCTACGGCCGGGCGCGCATCCTGGCGCCGGACTCCGTGGAGCTGATGTTCACGGACTTCAACACCGCGTTCCCCGGGGACGAGCACGGCCTGGGCTTCGAGCTCTACCAGCACTGGTACATGGGCGCCATGGCCACCCCGCGCACAGCCGGCCACACCGGCTTCACCGGCACCTCGCTGGTCCTCGACCCGACCACCGACTCCTTCCTCGTCGTCCTCGGCAACTCCGTGCACCCGGTGCGCGGCTGGCGGTCCGGGTCGGCGCCCCGGGTGGCCGCCGGGAACAACCTGGCGCGCGCGGTGCCGGTGCGCGCGGCCCACGGCCGTACCGCGTGGTTCTCGGGGATGGCCGGCGCCACGACCGCCACCCTCGCGCTCCCCGCCCTCGACACCTCGCGCGGCGGCGCGCGGCTGACCTGCGCGGTGTGGTGGGACACCGAGCCGGCGGCGGACGTCCTCGCGCTGGAGGCGTCCACGGACGAGGGCGCCACCTGGCAGCCGCTGCCCTTCACGACCACGCGCAAGGGCGACGGGACCGAGGAGCATCCCGCGGGCACGGCCACCGGCTGGTCGGGCCGGGCCTGGCACCGGCTGACCGCGCCGCTGCCCGCCGACCCCGCCCTGCGGGTGCGCTGGCGCTACACCACCGACCGGCTCTACGTGGGCCGGGGCGCGTACGTGGACGGGCTGCGGGTCGAGGGAGCCCACCGGGTCCTGTTCGACGAGGCACGGGCGGCGGACGCCGCACGGCTGACGGCCACCGGCTGGACGGCCTCGGCCGACTGACCCTCCCTCATCACGCGTCGCCGGCCTCCAGCACCGCCATCGCCGCGTTGTGCCCCGGCACCCCGCTCACCCCTCCCCCGCGCACGGCCCCCGCCCCGCACAGCAGGACGTTCGGGTGGCGGGTCTCCACGCCCCAGCGGCCGGTCGCCTCGTCGGCGTACGGCCAGGACAGGTCCCGGTGGAAGATGTTCCCGCCGGGCAGACGCAGGTCGCGTTCCAGGTCGAGGGGCGTCTTCGCCTCGATGCAGGGGCGTCCGTCCGCGTCGGTCGCCAGGCAGTCGGCGAGCGGTTCGGCGAGGTGGGCGTCCAGCTGGGCCAGCGTCGACTTCAGCAGGTCCTCGCGGACCGCGTCGTTGTCCCGCTCGAACAGCCGCGCGGGGGTGTGCAGGCCGAACAGGGTGAGCGTCTGGTAGCCCTGCTCGACGAGGTCCGGCCCGAGGATCGTCGGGTCCGTCAGCGAGTGGCAGTAGATCTCGGACGGCGGCGCGGTGGGGAGCTCCCCGGCGGCGGCCTGGGCGTGGGCTGCGGCGAGCTGGCCGTATCCCTCGGCGATGTGGAAGGTGCCGGAGAACGCCTCACGGGGGTCGACGGAGGTGTCGCGCAGCCGGGGCAGCCGCTTCAGCAGCATGTTGACCTTCAGCTGGGCGCCCTCGGCGGGCGCCGGGGCCGGGTCCCCGGTGAGGGCGGCCAGCTCCTGCGGGGAGGCGTTCACCAGGACGTGGCGGGCGGCGGCGACGCCCTCGCCCTCCGCGGTGCGGTAGGTGACCTCGGCCGTACGCCCGTCGGTGTCGATGCGCACGGCCTCGTGGCCGGTGACCAGGACGGCGCCGGCGGCGCGGGCCGCGGCGGCGAGGGCGTCGGTGAGCGCGCCCATGCCGCCGACGGGGACGTCCCAGTCGCCGGTGCCGCCGCCGATCACGTGGTAGAGGAAGCAGCGGTTCTGCTTCAGCGAGGGGTCGTGGGCGTCGGCGAACGTGCCGATGAGGGCGTCCGTGAGGACGACGCCCCGCACCAGGTCGTCCGTGAACCGCTCCTCGATCGCCACCCCGACCGGCTCCTCGAAGAGCATCCGCCAGGCGTCGTCGTCCGCCACCCGCCGGCGCAGCTCGTCCCGGCTCGGCAGGGGTTCGGTGAGGGTGGGGAACACGCGCCGCGCGACCTCGCCGGTCGTGCCGTAGAAGCGCTGCCAGGCCTCGTACTCGCGGTCGCCGCCGGTCAGCCGGGCGAACGCCTCCCGGGTCCGCTCCGCCCCGCCGCCGACCAGCAGCCCCGTCGGACGCCCGCCCCGCTCCACCGGCGTGTACGAGGAGACGTCCCGCTTGCGGACCCGGAAGCTCAGCCCCAGATCCCGGACGATCTTGTCGGGCAGCAGGCTGACCAGGTACGAGTAGCGCGACAGCCGGGCGTCGACCCCGGCGAACGGGCGCGTGGACACGGCGGCCCCGCCCGTGGTCCCCAGCCGCTCCAGCACCAGCACGGACCGTCTGGCCCGGGCCAGATAGGCGGCGGCGACCAGGCCGTTGTGGCCTCCGCCGACGATCACGGCGTCGTACGTGCGGTGTCCTGGGCGTGCGTCGAGTGCAGGCATGGTCCTTGGTAACACGGGGTGATCCATTGCGGCCAGAGCCCGGGTGCCCGGGTCACCGGCCCTCGGACACCCGCCGCTGCCGCAGCACCGCCACCCGGCGGTACAGCTGGGCCGCCTCCGCGGCGCGGCCGAGCTGCTCCAGGCAGTGGGCCTCGTCGTTGCGGCTGGCGAGGGTGTCGGGGTGGTCGGCGCCCAGGACCCGTTCCCGGGCGGCGGCCACCCGCCGGTACTCGGACAGCGCGTCCGGCCACCGGCCCAGCCAGCCCAGGCCGACGGCCACCTCGCGACGGCTGACCAGGGTGTCCGGGTGGTCGACGCCGAGGACCCGCTCGCGGATCGCGCAGACGTCGCGGGCCTCGGCGAGCGCCTCCTCCCAGCGGCCCAGCCGGCCCAGGTTGACGCCGAGGCCGTGGCGGGCCCGCAGGGTCTCCGGGTGGGCGGGGCCGTGGACCCGGGCGCGGTCGTCGACGAGGGCACGGTAGAGCTGGAGCGCCTCCGCGCTGCGGCCCAGACGGCCGAGGCTGATGCCGACCTCGTAGCGGGCGGCGAGGGTGTCCGGGTGGTCCGGGCCGAGGGCGTGGGCGCGGGCGTCGGCGACCTCGCGGTAGGTCTCCAGCGCCTGTGTCCAGCGTCCCAACTGGCCCAGCGCGTACGCGACCTCGTAGCGGGTGACCAGGGTGTCGGGGTGGTGCGGGCCGAGGACGCGGGCGCGGGCGGCGGCCACCTCCTCGGCCATGCGGTGGGAGTCCTCCAGGCGGCCGAGTCTGCTGAGGTTGAACGCGAGGTTGTGGCGGCAGCGCAGGGTGTCGGGGTGGTCGGCGCCCATCGCGCGCTCCCGGTCGGCCAGCACCGACGTGTAGACCTGGTGCGCGTCCACGTGCCGGCCCAACTGGCCCAGTACGTAGGCCATCTCCTGGCGTGCGGCGAGCGTGTCGGGGTGGTCCGGGCCGAGCGCGAGGCTGCGGGAGCGGGCGACGTGCTTGTACTCGCGCAGCGCGTCGGCGGCGCTGCCGGTCCGGCTGAGGGTGAAGGCGAGTTCGTAGCGGCTGGCGAGGGTGTCGGGGTGTTCGGGGCCGAGGAGGCGCTCGCGTTCGGCGGCCACCGCCCGGTGCACCTCGCGGGCCTCCGTCCAGCGGCCGAGGCGGCCCAGGCTCAGTCCGGCGCCGTGCCGTCCGGCCAGCGCGGTCAGCGCCGGCGCCGAGGCGACGGGCGGCGCACCCGTGGCGCCGGAGGCCCGCGGGATCCATTCGCCGGTGAGACCGGCGGCGGCGTCGGGGGGTGTGCTGCGCGGTCCGGTGCCGGTGGCCTTGTGGCCGGTGGTCATGCCCCGGGTCCAGGACGGCAGGCGCGACGCGCGGCCGGCGGGCGGCTCGGGCCCGGTCCCCGGCCGCGCGGTCACCACGGTGGGCACGTACGCCGGTGTGGTGCGGCCGAGGCTGATGCGGCGGCCCAGTTCGCCTCCGTCGCGCGGGCGTTCCTCGGGGCGTTTGGCGAGCAGCTCCAGGATGACCTTCTCCAGGTACTCGGGGAGGTCGGCGCGGTGGCCGCGCGGGGGCCGGGGCGGGGTGTCGCGATGGCCGACGAGGACCGCCCACGGGTCGTCGAGGTCGAACGGCGGGACGCCGGTGGCGATCTCGTACAGCACGCAGCCCAGGGAGTACAGGTCACTGCGCTGGTCGACCTCCTCGCCGCCGATCTGCTCCGGCGACATGTAGTGGGGGGTGCCCATCGCCACGCCCGTGCCGGTGAGCCGGGAGGTGAACCCGATGTCGTGGGCGAGGCGCGCTATGCCGAAGTCGCAGATCTTCACGGTGCCGTCGGCGACGCGCATGATGTTCGCCGGTTTCAGGTCTCGGTGCACGATGCCCTGCTGGTGGGTGTAGGCGAGGGCGGCGGCGACCTGCTCGGCGATATCGACGACGTCCGCGACGGGCAGCGGATGGTGTTTGTTGTCCTCCAGGAGCTGGCTCAGGTTGCGGCCCTCCAGGAGCTCCATCACCAGGAACAGCACCCCGTCGGACTCGCCGAAGTCGTGGACGACCGTGACCCCGCGGTGCTGGAGCGCGGCCGCGACCCGGGCCTCGCGGCGGAACCGCTCCCGCAGGACCCGCATGAAGGACGGGTCGTGGTGCGGCCCCAGCGGATTGAGGCACTTGACGGCGACGCGCCGGCCCAGTGACTCGTCCCGTGCCATCCAGACCTCGCCCATACCGCCCCGCCCGATCGGTTCGAGCAGCCGGTACCGGCCCTGGATCAGCCTGCTTTCCCCCATCTGCCGCGCTCGCCCCCCGTGTGGTCCACCCTCCCGGCTCGTCCAGTATGGCGAGCTATCGTCCGAGTTTGTACGGTGCCGGGCGGGCGCCGGGGCCCAGCCGGTCCATGGCGCGCAGGATGTGTTTGGGCGGCAGTTGCCAGCGCAGACGTGCGGGAACACAGCGCAGCACGGTGCCGGTGGCACGCAACCGGCGGGTGACGACGGCGGGTTCCGGGGCCGGCCGTCCGTACAGGTCGTGGGCGTACGGCGGCAGAGCGGCGTACGCCAGCCCGGCCACGCGCCGCCACAGCGCCTCGCGCGCCGGGACGAGGAGGGGGTGCGTCGGCGGACGGAGCAGGAAGTCGTCCACGACGCGTGCCTCGGGCCCGCAGGACAGCTCGGGCCGCACGGTCTCGAAGTACTCCGCCATCTCCTCCTGGTCGCCCGGCACCGCGTCGGGGTCCAGGCCCACCAGGCGGGCGCCGACCCGGTGTTCGGCGATGTACCGGTTGGCTTGGGCGTCGGTGAGCGGGAAGCCGGAGCGGCGCGCGACCTGGAGGTAGGAGTCGATCTCGGCGCAGTGCACCCACAGCAGCAGCGCGGGCTCGTCGACGCCGTACCGCTCGCCGGTGTCCGGGTCGGTGGCGCCCAGCATGCGGTGGATCTTCCGGACCCGGGCACCGGCCTTCTCGGCGGCCTCGGTGGTGCCGTAGGTCGTGGTGCCGACGAAGTCGGCGGTCCGCAGCAGCCGGCCCCAGGCGTCCCGGCGGAAGTCGGAGTTCTGCAGGACACCGCGCACCGCGCGCGGGTGCAGCGCCTGGAGGTAGAGGGCGCGGATGCCGGCGACCCACATCATGGGGTCGCCGTGCAGCTGCCAGGTGACCGAGTTCGGGGTGAACAGCCCGGGATCGCCCATACCGGCAGGGTAGGGGATGTCCCGCCGTCCCTGCCGGGCTCCCGGCGTCCGGCATGATCGGCGTGACATCCCTAGCGGCGTACCCGCGGCATCCCCAGCCCGATCCAGGCGATGATCTCGCGCTGGATCTCGTTGTTGCCGCCGCCGAAGGTGAAGATGACCGCCGAGCGGTAGCCGCGTTCCAGTTCGCCGCGCAGGACGGCGCCCGCCGAGCCCTCCTTCAGGGCCCCGGGTACGGCGGTGACCTCCATCAGCCAGGCGTAGGCGTCGCGGCGGGCCTCGGAGCCGTAGACCTTGACGGCGGAGGCGTCCTGCGGGGCGAGGCTGCCGTCCCCGACGGCGCTGACCATCTTCCAGTTCAGGAGCCTGAGGGCGTCGAGCCGGGTGTGGGTCTGCGCGAGGCGGCGGCGCACCCAGGGCAGGTCGATCACCCGGCGCCCGTCGGCGAGCTTGGTCTCCATGGCCCAGCGCTGGACGTCGTGCAGGGCGCGGACGGCCATGGTGCCGTGGGCGGCGAGGGTGACGCGTTCGTGGTTGAGCTGGTTGGTGATCAGGCGCCAGCCCTGGTTCTCCTCGCCGACGCGGCGGGAGACGGGCACGCGGATGTTCTCGTAGTAGCCGGCCGTGGTGTCGTGGGAGGCGAGGGTGTGGATGAGGGTGCAGGAGTAGCCGGGGTCGGTGGTCGGCACCAGGAGCATGGTGATGCCCTTGTGCGGCGGGGCGTCCGGGTCGGTGCGCACCGCGAGCCACACCCAGTCGGCGGTGTCCCCGTTGGTCGTCCAGATCTTCTGTCCGTCCACGACGTAGTGGTCGCCGTCGCGGACCGCGCGGGTGCGCAGGGCGGCCAGGTCGG
Source organism: Streptomyces sp. NPDC046859 (assembly GCF_040645135.1). Taxonomy (NCBI): domain Bacteria; kingdom Bacillati; phylum Actinomycetota; class Actinomycetes; order Kitasatosporales; family Streptomycetaceae; genus Streptomyces; species Streptomyces sp. NPDC046859. The sequence continues at coordinate 153,689 of NZ_JBEYXR010000015.1, read as the reverse complement.
TGCCGGCCTCGGGCTCGCTGTATCCGATGGCGAAGTCGATGTCGCCGGAGAGGATCCTCGGCAGGAAGTACGCCTTCTGTTCGTCCGTGCCGTACTGCATGATCGTCGGCCCGACGGTGTTGAGCGCCATGAGCGGCAGGGGGACGCCGGCCTGCGCGGCCTCGTCGAAGAAGATGAACTGCTCGACGGCGGTCAGTCCGCGTCCGCCGTACTCCTCGGGCCAGCCCACGCCGAGCCAGCCGTCCGCCCCGAGGCGCTGGATCGTGGCGCGGTAGTGCCGTTTCCGGGCGGCCGGGTCGCCGGGCGGGGTGTCGGTGTCCGGCGCCAAGCCGGCGAAGTAGGCGCGCAGTTCGCTGCGCAGCCGCTGCTGCTCGGGCGTGTATGCGAAGTGCACGGCGCCTCCAGGGTCCCAGGACTGGTCCTGTCGGCGCACACCGTAGAACGTGTTCCAGAAATAGGGAATGGCGAGGAGGGTCCGCGATCCGCGCGGGGGCGGGTCTCAGACGAGCAGCGCCATGAAGTCGGTGCAGGCCCGGGCGCACGCACGGCAGGCCAGGGCGGTCTCCTCCGCCTCCGGGTGCCGCTCGAAGACGTGCGCGCTCTCCAGGCAGACCGTGCGGGTCCACTCGAGCTGCATGCGCAGCGTGTCCTCGGCGTCCTTGTCGAAGTGGCCCTGGTCGGACAGCATCCGGCAGGTCGCGTCGCATACCTCGGCGCACAGGATGCCCTTGCGGCGCAGCAGTTCGTGGTCCTCGACCCCGTCCGGGTCGACGAGGCTGGCGCGCAGGGCGCAGGCCCGGGCGCACTCCGTGCAGGCCTGCGCGCAGGTGAAGCGGTCCTCCAGGAACCGGACGAGTTCTTGCTGCGATGCCGTGGTCACGGAAGCCGGGTAGCCCCGCCCGCCCGGCGTCAAACCCGCGCCGGGCGTCGGCACCCGCCTGGTTCACCCGGGGTTCCGCGGGTACCCGCCGGCCATGAACATCGCATCGACGGACATCGCCGCAGAGGGTGCCCTGGGTATCGGACTGGCCGTGGTCGGCCTGGTCCTCGTGGCGCTGCTCATCGGCGCCTTCGCCCTGGGTGTGCGCTCCAAGCGCCGGGAACCGCCTCGCCCCCGCCCCGAGGAACAGCCGCGGCTGCCCGCGGACGGCCCGGTCCACGAGATCCGGGAGAACCGCGAGCCCGACGAGGTGCCGCGGAGCGACCAGCGCACGACCCCGCACGAGATGCCCGGCAGCGGCAACGTCTCCTCCCGGGACAGCTCCTTCAAGGGACGGCGCCGCTGGGACGAGGGCCGCAGCGGCTCGTTCGGCAGCGGCGGCTCGGGCTGACACCCGTCCCGTCCGGCGCGGCCGTCCCAGGGAACGGCGCGGACCCCAGGAGTGCCCGGGGTCCGCGCCGTCGTCGTGCGCCGCACCGGCCGTCCCGGCGTGCACTCGGCGACACCGCTCAGTACGGTGCAGTTCCGGTGACCGGGATCGGGTAGTGGGGAGGCGCCATGTCCGGCGGCAAGACGGGGAAGCTCGCGCGCAAGACGTACGAGAAGGAGCTGCTGCGGCTGCAGACGGAGCTGGTGAAGCTCCAGGAGTGGGTGCGGGCCGAGGGGGCCCGGCTGGTCGTGATCTTCGAGGGCCGGGACGCGGCGGGCAAGGGCGGCACCATCAAGCGCGTCACGGAGCATCTCAACCCCCGGGCGGCCCGGATCGCGGCGCTGCCCAGGCCGACCGAGCGGCAGCGCACCCAGTGGTACTTCCAGCGGTACATCGAGCATCTGCCGGCCGCCGGTGAGATCGTCCTGTTCGACCGCAGCTGGTACAACCGCGCGGGCGTCGAGCACGTCATGGGGTTCTGCACCAAGGAGGAGCACGAGCTCTTCCTGCGGCAGTGTCCGCTGTTCGAGCGGATGCTGGTGGAGGACGGCATCCTGCTGCGCAAGTACTGGTTCTCGGTGAGCGACGAGGAGCAGCAAGAGCGGTTCCGGCGGCGTCTGGAGGACCCGCTGCGCCGTTGGAAGCTGTCCCCCATGGACCTGGAGTCGATCACCCGCTGGGAGGACTACTCGCGGGCCAAGGACGAGATGATGGTCCACACCGACATCACCGAGGCGCCCTGGTACGTCGTGGAGAGCGACGACAAGCGCCGGGCCCGGGTGAACATGATCGCCCACCTGCTGGGCTCCGTGCCCTACGACGACGTCCCCCCGCCGGTCATCGAGCTGCCCGAGCGGCCGGAGTCGACCGGCTACCGGCGCCCGCCGCGCGAACTGCGCACCTACGTCCCGGACCACGCCGCCGGTCTGTAGGGGCCGGCGGTCAGGCGGGGCGGGCCCGGACGACGGCGACCGGGCACGGCGCGTGGTGGAGGACGGCCTGGCTGACCGAGCCCAGGAGCAGACCGGTGAAGCCGCCCCGGCCGCGGGCGCCGACCACGAGGAGCCCGGCGTCCGCGCCCGCCTCGATCAGGGTGTGCCGGACCCGGCCGCGCACCAGCCTGCGCTCGACCCTCACGTCCGGGTACCGGTCGCCGAGTCCGCCGAGCGCCTCGGCGAGCACGCGTTCCTCCTCGTCATGCAGCCGGCCCTCGTCGTACGTGACGAAGGGCGGGTCGGCCGGTGAGGCGTAGGCGCGCTCGGTCCGGTTGTTCCACACGTGCAGCGCCACCAGGTCCGTGCCGTGCCGGGACGCCTGGGAGAAGGCGAACTCGACGGCGCCGCGGGCGGCGGGCGAGCCGTCGACGGCGAGCAGGACCGGCGGCCCGGCCGGTCGGGGGTCGCCGCGCACCACGAGGACCGGGCAGGAGGCGTGGGCGGCGAGGTGCCCGGCGGTGGACCCGACCGTCAGGGCGCCGAACCGACTCAGGCCCCGGCTGCCGACGACGACCATGGACGCGGTGCGCGACTCGATCTCCAGCACCTCGACGGGGAGGCCGACGACGACCTCGTGGATGGTCCGGACGCCGGGGGCCGCCGCGTGGGCGCGCTGTTCGGCCTCGCCGAGCGTGCCGTCGATGAGCTGCGGCACACCGGCCGTCGAAGCGGGCTGCCAGGGGCGGCCCCCGGCCGGGATGCGCGCGGGCGGCCTGCCGAAGGCGTGCACCACGCGCAGGGCCACACCGTGCGCGCGGGCCTCGCGGGCGGCGGCCTCCACCGCCATGAGGCTCGACGGCGACCCGTCCACGCCCACCACGACAGGGTCGGCACCGTCCATGGTCATCCCCTTCCCGGGCCGCTCCCCCGCCCTTCCAGGGTCGCCCCGCGGCCGGTGTCCCGCACGGCCCGGCCGCCGGGGACCGGCGCGTCAGCCGGGGAGGACCAGCCGGGCCGTGTCACCGGGCTCGACGGACACCTCGCGGTCCGGCAGGCGGATGGTGATCGGCGAGATGTCGGAGGACGGCACCGCGACCTCCAGCAGGCCGCGTTCCAGCCGCAGCCGCACACCCCAGTTGCCCTGGTAGCGCAGCGAGAAGCCGTACGACGACAGCTCGGGCAGCGGTACCGGGTCCAGGCGCAGGGCGCCGTCGCGGGTCTCCAGGCCGGTCAGCCCGCGCTGGACGAGGTCGAGGGTGCCGGCCATGGCGCCCAGGTGGATGCCCTCGCCGGTGGTGCCGCCCTGGACGTCGGCGATGTCGCCCTGGAGGGCCTCCTGCACGAACGTCCACGCCTCGCTGCGCCGGCACCGGGCGAGCACCCAGCCGTGGACGAGGCCGCTGAGGGTGGAGCCGTGGCTGGTGCGGTGCAGGTAGTACTCGACGGTGCGCCGCCACACGTCCTCGTCCATCCGGTGCCCGAGCCGGCGGAACAGCGCGCCCAGTTCGGACGGCGAGAAGAGGTAGCCGAGCATCAGGACGTCGGCCTGCTTGGACGCCTTGTAGCGGTTGACGGTGTCGCCCTCCGCCTCCAGGATGCGGTCGAGCCGCCGGATGTCGCCGTACCGCTGCCGGTAGCCGTGCCAGTCCAGTTCGGACAGGTCGCCGTAGCCCTCGAACTGGCTGACGACCCCGTCGTGGAAGGGGACGTGCAGGGTGCGGGAGACCTCCTGCCAGCGTTCGAGCTCCCCGCCGTCCAGGGCGGTCCGCTCGGCGAGTTCACGGCGGCGCGGCTCGGGCAGGGTGTCCATGAGGTCGAGCGTGCGGGCGAGCACCCATGCCGCGGTGACGTTCGTGTACGCGTTGTCGTCGAGTCCGGGGGTGTCGGCGCCCGGGTAGGCCTCGTGGTACTCGTCGGGCCCGACGACGCGCTTGACGCGGTGCCGGCCCAGGGCGTCGTCGTACTCCGCCATGTCCGCCCAGAAGCGGGCGATCTGGAGCAGCATCTCGGCGCCCTTGGTGTGCAGGAAGTCCGTGTCGCCGCTCGCCTCGCAGTACTGCCACACGTTGTACGCGATGGCCGAGCCGACGTGGTGCTGGATCCAGGAGTGGTCGGGCAGCCAGCGTCCCGAGCGAGGGTTGAGGTGGAGCTGCTGGGTCTCCTCGCGTCCGTCGCTGCCGCTCTGCCACGGGTACATCGCGCCGCGCCGGCCGGCCCGCGCGGCGGTGGTGCGGGCCTGTTCGAGGCGCCGGTGGCGGTAGTGCAGCAGGGCGCGGGAGACCTCCGGGAAGTGCAGGTTGAGGTAGGGCAGGACGAACAGTTCGTCCCAGAAGACGTGGCCGCGGTAGGCCTCGCCGTGCAGGCCGCGCGCGGGGACGCCGACGTCGAGGTCGGCGGTGTGCGGGGAGAGGGTCTGCAGGACGTGGAAGAGGTGCAGCCGCAGGATGCGGCCGGGTTCGCCGGGCACGTCGAGTTCGGCGCGACGCCACAGCTGGCCCCAGGCGATCCGGTGCGTGGCGGTCAGCGCGTCGAACCCGGGCAGGCGGGCGACGCGGTCGGCGGCGGCGTGCAGGGGGTCGCTGATGGCGGGGTCGTGGGAGGTGTGCAGGGCGACGGTCTTGTCCACGGTGACGGGGCGTCCGGGCGCCAGGTCGAGCGTGACGTGCTGGACGATGCGGGAGGTCTCGCGGCGGACCGTGACGGGGGCGTCGGCGCTGAGCCGGGCGGCGAGGCCGATCCGGACGTCGGACGTACGGGTGCGGCAGCGCAGCCAGACCGTGTCCGGGGCGCAGCTGCCGGTGTGCACGTGGGTGAGGTGGCGGCCGTCGAGGTCCCGGTAGCGCGCCACGCCGGAGTTCGTCACTCCCCCGTCGAGGGCCGCCTCGACCTCCAGCGGACCGGCCGGGCCGTCGGCCGTGAACTCGGTGCGCAGCGCGGCGACATGAGGGTCGGCCATGTGTACCAGACGCCACTGACGCACCGTCAGAATTCGTCCGCCGCCCAGGCTGAACCGGGTCAGGCGCTCCAGCACGCCCGCGGCCAGGTCGAGGCCCTGCCGGTGCTCCAGCACATCGGAGGAGTCGGGGTCGATCCAGTCCCCCTCGGGCAGGCGGAAGCGCAGCGGGAGCCAGTTGGGGACGTTGACCATGTCCTCGTTCTCGACCCTGCGGCCCGAGACCTCCGAGGTGAGACGGTTGTAGATGCCCGCCACATAGGTCCCCGGGTAGTGGACGTCGTCGGCGTCGCACTCGGGGAGCGCGCCCCGCGTGGCGAAGTAGCCGTTGCCGAGCGTGCACAGGGACTCCCGCAGCCGCTCGTCGGCGGCCTTGTACCCCTCGTACTCCCAGCTCCAGCCGTCCTCCTCGGCGTCCCTTCCCACGTCCGTCACTTCGGCTCTCCTCCCGTGCACAGTTCCCCGAGGTCGCGTACGACGATGTCGGCGCCGTGCCGCAGCAGGCGCGCGGCGGTGTCCGCGCCGGCCGCCCGGTCCACACCGACGACCAGGGCGAAGCCACCGCTGCGCCCCGCCTCCACGCCCGCCAGAGCGTCCTCGACGACGGCGGCCCGCCCGGGGGGCACGCCGAGCCGGCCGGCCGCCTCCAGGAACAGGTCGGGTTCCGGCTTGCCCGCGAGACCCAGCCGGGCCGCCTCGCCCCCGTCCACGAGCACGTCGAACAGGTCGAGCACACCGGCCCGGCTCAGCAGTTCCCCGGCGTGCCGGGACGCGGAGGCGGCGGCCCGGGGCACCCCGGCCGCCCGCAGTTCCCGCACCAGCCGTACGGTCCCCGGGTAGACGTCGACGCCCTGCTCGCGGAGCCGGTCGGTGAACAGGCGCTCCTTGGCCGCGGCGATGGCCTGCACCGTCCCGGGCGTGGCGTCGACGCCGCGCGCGGCGAGGAAGGCGGCGGCCCCGTCGAGCCGGGACCTGCCGTCCACGTGGCGCAGATAGTCCTCCCGTACGTCGAACGGGCAGCGGGCGGCAGGGTCGGCGGGCGCATGCGCGCGCAGGTAGTCGTCGAAGGCCACCTTCCACGCCGCCGCGTGCAGCTTCGCGGAGTCGGTGATCACCCCGTCGGTGTCGAAGACGACGGCCCCCACGTCACTCAGGGCGGGAGCGAGGGACCCCTCGGGGGCGGGGGCGGTCACGGCCGGTGCCCCGGACGGGCGAGCGGCGGGTCCGGGCGGGCCGCTCGGGAACGCGGTGCCGGTGGGCCGTCGGAGGGGTGTCCTGCCGGGCCGCTGTCACTGGTCGTGAGGCCCACGGCCTCCTCACCTCCCTGTCACGGCGGTCCCGCGTCCGGTGGGATCCGCTCACGGGTACCCGCCGATCCTGGCCCTGTCCCCACCAGGCCGCCCATGGGCCGAACGTCCCGTGCGGCGGCTGGGCGGGTCAGAGCAGGGACGGGCCGCCGCTCAGCTGCGGGTACAGCGCCTCGGTCCCCTGGCACAGCGCGTCCCGCACCCGCTGGCTCACGCCGTCGGCGACCACCTCGTGCAGCCCTGCGTCGACGCCCTCCAGGGTGGCGCGGGCCACCTCGGCGGGGTCGGCCTTCGGACCGGGCACCGCCGCCGCCATGTCGGTGGCGAGGTAGCTGACGTGCAGGGCGGTGACCTGGGTCCCCTGGTCCGCGAGGGCCAGCCGCAGGGCGTTGGTCACCGACCACTCGGCGGACTTCGCGGCGGCGTACCCGGCGCTGGGGACGATCGACACCCAGGACAGCACGGAGAGGACGTTGACGAGGGCGCCGCCGCCGTTGCGGCCGAGGATGGGCGCGAAGGCCCGGCTCATGGCGAGCGTGCCGAGCACATGGGTCTCGAACTCCGTGCGGAACGAGTCCAGTTCCCCGGTGAGGATGTGCGCCCGGGTCGTGGAGCCGGCGTTGTTGATGAGGAGGGTGACGTCCTCGGCGAGGTCGGCCGCGGCGAGGACCGACTCGTGGTCGGTGATGTCCACGGCGACGGGTTCGGCCTCCGGCACGGCGACCTTCGCGGGATCGCGGGCCCCGGCGTAGACCTTGGCGGCCCCGGCGGCGAGCAGCGCCCGGACGAACTGCTCCCCGAGCCCGCGGTTGGCTCCGGTGACGAACGCGACAGACCCTTCCACCTTCATGCGTGCACCTTCCCGGCATGTGGTCCCGCGGGCTGACGACCAGTCGGTCACGCTGCGGTTCGCCGGCCCGTGGCGGTCTCTCCGAAGCTATATCGCCCGACCGGCCGTCACCACTTGACGCCGGCCGTGCTCCGCGCTCCCGCGCCCGGAACGGGACGTGACCGTCCCGGGCACGGGGCACCGCATGGGGTCACCAGGCACTCGCGCCGCCGTCCACGGCGTAGTCGGCGCCGGTGATGTAGCCCGCCCGGTCCGAGGCGAGGAACGCGGCGAGTTCGACGACCTCCTCGGGGCGGGCGAACCGCTTGAGGAGCGTCTTGCCGGTGATCGCGTCCCGGGCGGCCTGGTCGTCGCCGAGGTCCCGGTCGCTGGCCGGGGTGAGCACCGGGCCGGGGCTGATCGCCACCGCGCGGATACCGTGCGGGGCCCCCTCCAGCGCGAGCTGCCGGGTCATGCCGATGACACCGGCGTTGGCGGCGGTGTGGGCGACCATCGGAGGAGTGGCACCGGCGATGAGACCGGCCTCCGAGGCGACGTTGATGATGACGCCGCCGCCGCGCCGGACCAGGTGCGGCCAGGTGAACTTCGACACCAGGAAGGGGATGTCGAGTTCGCCCGCGATGGTCGCGTGCCAGTCCTCCACCGAGAAGTCGGGCATCGGGCCGAAGCGCTGCATGGCCGCGTTGTTGTAGATCACGTCGAGTCCGCCGTACGCCGCGGCGGCCTCGTCGGCGAGCCGCCGCACCGCGTCCGCGTCGGTGAGGTCGACCGGGGCGATGCTCGTCATCTCGCCGCCCGCGCGGCGGACGAGTCCGGCCGTGTCCTCGTTGGCCGCGACCTGGATGTCGGCGCCGACGATGCGGGCGCCCTCGCGGGCGAAGACGAGGGCCGCGACCCGGCCCATGCCGCCCGCGGTGCCGGTGATGAGCGCCACCTTGCCGTCGAGAGTTCCCATGGCACTGCTCCTGAGTGTGAGGCGCGCGGCGCGGGGTGCGCCACGCGGTGGGGGTGGGCGGTGGCTCGAAGCCCGCGCTTTGCTTGATGCGTCAAGCAAATACCTCAACCGCGCCCGGCACGGATCCATTCCCCGGGGAGTCAGGCCGCCTCGCCGGACGCCGTCGACGCGGGCCCGGCCCACGGCACGGCCGAGTTCGGTCCGCGGGAACCGGTCGAGCATGGCGCGCAGTTCACCGGCCCCGACGTACGCGCCGAAGGGTTCGGTGCCGGGCTGGAGCCGCACCCCGTCGGCGAGGGTCCCGGCCACGACGGGGTCGAAGCCGAGGCTCCGGACCAGCCGGGCCACCACGGCACGGTCCGCCGGCCGGTCACCGGCGACGGCGATCGCCGAGCGGTCGGCGGCACCGGCGGGCCGGGCCCCGCCCTCCAGGTCGTGGTAGCCCATGTGGTTGAACGCCTTGACGACGCGCGAGTCCGGCAGGAACGCCTGGACCAGTTCGCTGGTGGAGCGGCGCGGGTCGCCGAACTCCTCGCGTACGCCGTCGACCTCCCACCAGTAGTTCATGGCGTCGATCACCAGCCCGCCCCGCAGCGCCTCCACCGGGACGCTCCGGTACCTGCCCAGGGGCAGGGCCAGGATCACCACGTCGGCGGCCGAGGCGGCCTCCGCGGCGGTGACCGGAACGGCGCCGGGGGCGAGGACGTCCACGGTGAGGGCGATGGCGCCGGGCTCGCCCGACCCCGAGATCAGCACGCGGAAGCCCGCCGCCAGGGCGAGCCGGGCCAGTACGGTGCCGAGCTTGCCCGCGCCGAGGATGCCGATCGTGCGCACATCCGTGTCCATCGGGTCTCCTTCCGTTCCGTCCGGGTCAGCCGGCCAGCAGATCGCGGACCATCGGGATCACCTTGGTGCCGTACAGCTCGACCGCGCGGAGCCGGGCGCTGACGGGCAGCGCCCCCGCGGTGTAGAGGAGGTCGAACCGGCCGACGCCGAGCGAGCGGACGCTCGCGGCGATCTTGCGGGCGACCGTCTCGGGCGAGCCGATGTAGAGGGAGCCGTGCTCGATCTCGGCCTCGTACTCGGCGCGCCGCAGCGGGGGCCAGCCGCGCTGGGCCCCGATGCGGTCGCGGATCTCCCGGTACGGCTGCCAGTGCGCGTCCCGGGCCTCCTCGTCGGTATCGGCGACGAAACCGGGCGAGTGCATGCCGACCGGGTGGGCGGCGGTGCCGAGCTGGTCCGTCGCGCGCCGGTAGAGGTCCACGTAGGGGACGAAGCGACCCGGGGGGCCGCCGATGATCGCGAGCATCATCGCGAGGCCGTGCCGCGCGGTGCGCAGGACGGACTGGGGCGAGCCGCCCACACCGACCCAGGTGGTGAGGCGCCCCGACTCGGTCCGGGGCAGGACCTGGGTGTCCCTGAGCGGGGCCCGCACCGTGCCCTCCCAGGTCACGGGCCGCTCCTCGAGGAGGCGCACGAACAGGTCGAGCTTCTCCTCGAACAGCACCTCGTAGTCGGCGAGGTCGTAGCCGAAGAGCGGGAAGGACTCGGTGGACGAGCCGCGGCCGAGGATGACCTCGGCGCGCCCGCCGGACAGCGCGTCGACGGTGGCGAACCGCTGGAAGACCCGGACCGGGTCGTCGGAGCTCAGGACGGTCACCCCCGAGGAGAGGCGGATGCGGGCGGTGCGCGTGGCGATGCCGGCGAGCACGGTCTCCGGAGTCGACACGGCCCACTCGGGGCGGTGGTGCTCCCCCACGGCGAGCACGTCGACGCCGACGCCGTCGGCCAGGACGGCTTCCTCGACGACCTGCCGGATCGCCGCGGCGTCGGTGAGCAGGGCACCGGAGTCGTCCACGGGCACGTCACCGAACGTGTCGAGGCCGAGAACGAGCGCGGACGGGTCGTACGGGTCGGACATGCGGACTCCCTCGGGGGCGGTGGGCGCAAGACGGGCACAGAGGCCGCTTTGCTTGACGTGTCAAGTATTACTCCGCATACTTGACACGTCAAACGAATGAGGGCGGGACGGGCGGGCGACGCCGGGCCCATCCGACGACCGAGGAGCCGCGGACCGGCGGGACTTCGTCGAGACCGCGCAGGCGCTCCGCGGCGGGCCGGGCGCACGCCCCGGGAGCCCCGGCTGATCGACAGGACACCCCCCTGGCGCCGGGCAGTTGGGGGTTCCCCGGCAGGAGCGCCGAGTGTCCGCACGCGGCCCCCCGGGTGCGCCCCAGGGGGAACGAGAGCAGCATGGGGCAGTGGGGATCGCGGCCATGGCTCCGTACGCGGGTGTGGCGCGCCCCCTTCACAACGCGCGGCGACAGCGGGAGTGACCATGAGCGCGAAGCTGCTTTTCGTGATGACCGGGGCCTCGTACTGGACGCTCAAGGACGGGACCAGGCACGCGACCGGCTACTGGGCCGAGGAGTTCGCGGCCCCCTACAAGGCGTTCACGGACGCCGGCCACCGGGTCACGGTGGCCACCCCCGGCGGCGTGGTCCCGACCGTCGACATGATGAGCCTGCGCCCCGACATGGCCGGCGGGGCGGAGACCGCCCTCGAACTGGAGGGGATCATCCGCTCGGCGGAGGAGATGCGGCGGCCGATCCAGCTGTCCGACGCGCGGCTGGAGGACTACGACGCCGTCTACTTCCCGGGCGGACACGGCCCGATGGAGGACCTCTGGGAGGACCCCGACGCGGGACGGCTGCTGACCGCGGCCCTCGCCTCCGGCAAACCGCTGGCCATCGTCTGCCACGCACCGGCCTCCATGCTGTCCACCAGGATCCACGGCGTCTCCCCCTTCGCCGGCTACCGGGTCACCGCGTTCACCAACGACGAGGAGGACGCCGTCGGGCTGGCCTCCCGGGCACGGTGGCTCCTGGAGGACGAACTCAAGTCGCTCGGCGTGGACTTCGTACGCGGCGAGATGTGGAAGCCGTACACGGTGGTGGACCGCAACCTCTACACGGGGCAGAACCCGGCGTCGGCGGGGGCGCTCGCGGCCGAGCTGCTGAAGGCCCTGTAGGGGAGCCGGTGAGCGGCCCGGCCCCGCGGCCGGGACAGGCCGTCCAATGTGCCCAACTACACTGTGGCCATGTCGGATACGACGGCGATCAAGCCCCTCGACCAGGACGAGGAAGCGTTCCTCCGGGCCCTCGGACGGGTCATGGCGTATCTGCCGCGCGTCGTCGACGCCGACATGGCCAGGGAACAGCAGATCACCAGCAGCGAGTACACCGTGCTGGTGCATCTGTCCGAAGCCCCGGAGAACCATCTGCGGATGAGCGACCTGGCCCGTCTGTGCGGGCTCTCCCTGAGCGGGTTGACCCGCGTGGTCAAGCGTCTGGAGGCGCAGTCGCTCGTGCTCCGCGAGAAGTGCCCGGACGACGGCCGGGCCTGGCTCGCGGTCCTCACCGACGCGGGCTGGGAGCGCCTGAAGCTGGCCTGGCCGACCAACCTGGCGAGCGTGCGGCGGCATGTCTTCTCCCGTCTCGAGGGCTGTGACGTCGCCGCCGCCGCCCGGGTCCTGGAGCGCATCGCCGCGGACGACTGACCGGCGCCCGGTGTTCACCCCGTGGGTGCCGCCGCGCGGGCAGGGCGCCCCGGCCGGCGCACCGTCACGAACAGGAGGCCGCGTCATGCGGATCACCTTCCCCGGAGCGGTGGCGGACGCCGCGTACACGCACGTGAGCGGGGTGCTCGCCCCTGCCGTCCTCCAGCACAGCGTCCGGGTGTGGCTGCTCGCCGACCACATCGGCCGGCGGCAGGGCGTCGACGGCTCCGAACGCGAAGCCCTCGCCGTGGCCTGCCTGTTCCACGACGCGGGCACGGCCGACGTCTACGACGGGCCGCAGCGGTTCGAGGTGGAGGGCGCCGACGCGGCGCGCGTGTTCCTCGCGGGGCACGCCTGGCCGCAGCCGCTCGTGCGGAGCGTGTGGGAGGCGATCGCACTGCACACGTCGCCGGGGATCGCGGAGCGGATGGGACGCCTGCCCCGCCTCGTCCGGGAGGGCGTCCTCGCCGACTTCGGCCGGACCGACCTCATCCCGCCCGGCGACGAGAAGGCCCTGACCACCGCCCTCGCCGCCTTCCCGCGTCTGGACATCGAAGCCGTGCTGAGCGGCGCGGTGGTGGCGCAGGCGCTCCGGCGGCCGGAGAAGGCCCCGCCGTCGAGCTGGCCGGGCGGGCTGCTCGCCGCGCACCGGGCCGGCCCCGGCGCGAACTCGGCCTTCTGACGCCCGGATGCGGGCCCGTAGCGGTACGCGGCTCGCGTCCCCCGGGACACCGGCACGTCCGCGGAGGTGACCCGGGCCCCCGCAGGACCGATACTTCCGACAGGAGGACTTCTCCGCGCCCCGCGTGCGATCGTTGACACCCACCCGCTCTGAACAGCACCGACACAGGTCGCCAGGCCATCTGTGAGAGCTTCCCGGGAGGTACCCATGAAGATGCTGATCAACGTCGCGGAGACCGTGGTCGCGGACGCGCTGCGCGGAATGGCCGCCGCTCATCCCGAACTGGTCGTCGACGTTGACAACCGGGTGATCGTACGGCGGGACGCCCCCGTCGCGGGCAAGGTCGGGCTGGTGTCCGGTGGCGGGTCCGGACACGAGCCGCTGCACGGCGGATTCGTCGGACCAGGGATGTTGTCGGCGGCCTGTCCCGGTGAGGTCTTCACCTCGCCCGTGCCGGACCAGATGGTGCGGGCCGCTGCCGCCGTGGACAGCGGAGCCGGCGTGCTCTTCATCGTGAAGAACTACACGGGCGACGTCCTCAACTTCGACATGGCCGCGGAACTCGCCGAGGACGAGGGCATCCAGGTCGCGAAGGTCCTGGTCGACGATGACGTCGCGGTGACCGACAGCACGTACACGGCCGGGCGGCGCGGCACGGGCGCGACCCTGTTCGTGGAGAAGATCGCCGGGGCCGCCGCCGACGAGGGCCGGCCGCTGGAACGGGTGGAGGCGATCGGGCGGCAGGTCAACGAGAACGCGCGCAGCTTCGGTGTCGCCCTGGGCGCGGTCACCACACCGGCCAAGGGCAGCCCCACCTTCGACCTGCCCACGGGCGAGCTGGAGCTGGGCATCGGCATCCACGGCGAGCCCGGCCGGGAGCGGCGGGCGATGATGACCTCGGGTGAGATCGCGGACTTCGCGGTCGGCGCCATCCTGGACGACATGACGCCGCGCAACCCGGTCCTCGTCCTGGTCAACGGCATGGGCGCGACACCGCTGCTGGAGCTGTACGGCTTCAACGCGGAGGTGCATCGGGTGCTCGCCGAGCGCGGGGTCGCGGTCGCGCGCACGCTGGTGGGCAACTACGTCACCTCGCTGGACATGGCCGGCGCCTCGGTCACCCTGTGCCAGGTCGACGAGGAGATGCTGCGGCTGTGGGACGCGCCGGTCAGTACACCGGGCCTGCGCTGGGGTATGTGATCCGGGGCCGCACGAAGACGAGCCACCTGCCACGCAAGGAGATCAAGTGCTCGACGCCGACTTCTTCCGCCGTTGGATGACGGCGACCGCCGCCTCCGTGAACCGCGAGGCGGACCATCTCACCGCCCTCGACTCCCCCATCGGCGACGCGGACCACGGCAGCAATCTGCAGCGCGGGTTCGCCGCCGTCACCGCCGCGCTGGAGAAGGAGGAGCCCCAGACGCCGGGGGCGGTCCTGATCCTGGCCGGGCGGCAGCTCATCTCCACGGTGGGCGGGGCGTCGGGGCCGCTGTACGGCACGCTGCTGCGCCGCACCGGCAAGGCCCTGGGCGACGCTGCCGAGGTCGACACCGAGCAGTTCGCCCAGGGCCTGCGGACGGGGGTGGACGCGGTCATGGCGCTCGGGGGCGCCGCGCCGGGCGACGCCACGATGGTCGACGCCCTGCTCCCCGCGGTGGAGTCGCTGGGTGACGGTTTCGCCGCCGCGGCGACGGCCGCGCAGGAGGGCGCCGTCGCGACGACGCCGTTGCAGGCCCGCAAGGGACGGGCCAGCTATCTCGGCGAGCGCAGCATCGGGCACCAGGACCCCGGTGCCACCTCCTCGGCCCTGCTGGTCGCGGCCCTCGTGGAGGCGTCCGATGAGTGACACCGGGGAAGAACGGCTGGTCGGTGTCGTGCTGGTCTCGCACAGCGCGCAGGTGGCCGCGTCGGTGGCCGAGCTGGCGCGCGGGCTGGCGGGCGGCGGGACCGCGGTGCCCGTGGCCCCGGCGGGCGGCACAGAGGGCGGTGAGCTGGGGACGAGCTCCGAGCTGATCGCCGCGGCGGCGGCGTCGGTGGACCGGGGTGCCGGGGTCGCCGTCCTCACCGATCTGGGCAGCGCGGTCCTCACCGTCAAGGCGCTGCTGGCCGAGGGCGACGAACTGCCGGCGGACACCAGGCTGGTGGACGCGCCCTTCCTGGAGGGCGCGGTGGCCGCGGTGGTGACGGCGGCGACGGGCGCCGACCTCGCGGCGGTGGAGGCGGCGGCCGCGGACGCGTACACGTACCGGAAGGTGTGAGCACAGCTGGGGCGGCGGGGCCGGTGACGGTCCGGGCGGGGCCGCCCCGCGGTCCGTCACTGTCCCCGGGCGAACTTCCTGGCGACCCGCTCCCCGGTCCGTACGGCCTCTGCCGTGTCCTCGAGGGGCTCGACCACCTCGTCCTTGAAGACGATGTAGGTGACCCCGGAGGGGACGCCCCCGGCGCGGGGGTCGGCGGGGATGCCGAGTGCCTCGGCGGCGGCGTACGACGCCTCGCCGATGATGTCGCCCGGGCCGACGTCGCCGACGACCGCGTAGCGCACCCGGCCCTGGTACACGACGGCGGCGAGGGAGCCGCCGCGGACGCCGTGGGCCCGGTAGTCCCACAGGGCGCTCGGGGTGGGCACCACGATGTAGGGCAGGTGCTCGGCGCTCGGATAGCGGCCGTCGGACTGCGTGAACGCGGTGGCGGCGGAGTAGTGCGGGTCCGTTCGGCTGCTGCACCGGGCGGTGGGGCGTCCGTCGCAGTCGATGTCCATGTCGGCCTTCCAGAACACCGCCTCCTTGGTCCCGCAGACCGGGACCGTCGCGGGCCGGCCGCTGTCGGTGCGGTAGCGGCCCCGGGACACCGGGGTGCACGCGGCCACCTTGGCCAGCAGCTCGGCGGCGCTGACGTCGGCGTCCTGGCTGACGCCCGGCTCCTCGGGGGCGGGTGGCGGCGGGGTCGGCGGACTCGTCGGGGCGAGCAGGGCGGCTCCTGCCGCGGCCAGCGTCAGCGCATGCAATCGCACGATGGGTGCCTCACGTCGGGGACAAGGACACGCGTCCACCGGCGACCGGGGGATGGGACCCGGCGGTCACGCGCTGTGCACCCGCGTGGGCACCGGCGAACACTGAGCCCAATGTGCTGGCCGTCCGATCAGGCTGCCACCAGAGGGGTCCGTACGGTGCACACCGGCGGGCGACGCGTCGGGCGCGCCCGCCGGCGGCCGGGGGCCTCACTCCCTGACGGACCCAGGCCCCGGGCCACCGGCGTCCGGCGCGGGATCAGCGACGACAGCGGCCCACGCCGAGGGCATGAACTCCCGAGCCCTCGAGGGAGGTTCAGCCATGAGGACCTTCAGCATACGGAACGCCCCGCACCGGTCTCCAGCGACCACCCACCTGGACCGCACCC
The DNA here is from genome assembly GCF_040645135.1 of Streptomyces sp. NPDC046859. Classification (NCBI taxonomy): domain Bacteria; kingdom Bacillati; phylum Actinomycetota; class Actinomycetes; order Kitasatosporales; family Streptomycetaceae; genus Streptomyces; species Streptomyces sp. NPDC046859. The sequence continues at coordinate 137,682 of NZ_JBEYXR010000015.1, read as the reverse complement.
TTGATGTGAGCGCGTCATCCGCGTCATATTGGTCCGGACCATTGCCGTCGGTTTCCTTCGGGAGGCAGAGCCGTGCGACGCCTGTCCGCTCTCGTTCCCGCCGTCTGCGCCGGGCTCCTGCTCGCGTCCTGCGGCTGGGGAGGGTCCGGCGACGGGGGCGCCCGCCCGCCGGGGGCGCCGACCGGGGTCACGGCGCGGGCCGGCAGCGCGACCAGCGTCCACGTGATGTGGAACGCCGTGGCGGCGGGGGACGCCGGCGGGATCCGCGGCTACGAGGTGTACCGGGGCGGCACTAAGGCCGCGGAGGTGCCGGCCTCCGCGCACATGGCCGACATCACCCGGCTGGAGCCCTCCCACGGCTACGCGTTCACCGTGCGGGCCCGGGACATGGAAGGGCGGCTCGGGCCGCCGAGCCGGACGGTCCGGGCGACCACCCCGGCGGCCGTGGCCGCGGACCGGGCGGCGCCCAGCCGTCCCGGACGGGCCGCCGGACGGGCGGTCGGCAGCCGGGCCGTGCAGCTGTCCTGGACGCGGGCGACCGACGACCGGGACGTGGTGTCGTACGACGTCTACCAGGGCGGAACGAAGATCCACAGTGTGGGCGGGAACCAGACGGCCACCGTGGTCACGGGGTTGCGGCCCGGCACCCGGTACTCCTTCACGGTGCGGGCCCGGGACGCGGCCGACAACCTGTCCCCGGCGTCGGCCGCCGTGCGCCTTGCGACGCCGGGCACCGACGACGGCCGGGGCACCGCGCCGACGGGCTTCCGGGCCACGACGCGGCGCGCGGACGGGGCGTACCACGTCGATCTGAGCTGGACACCGCCGCGCACCGACGGCACCGTCACCGAGTACCAGGTCCAGCTCGACGGGCGGGCGGCCACCTCGCTCGTGTTCGGCGGGAACCCGCCGCGCGGGAAGGCCACGTACAGCTTCTACCTGGGCCCGGAGACCGGGGTGCGGCACCGGGTGCGGATCCGGGCCATGCTGCCGGACGGCACATGGGGCGGGTTCTCGGCGGAGCGGACCGTGACGACCGGGCCGTGACACCCGGCCGGCGCCGGCCGGGGGCCAAACGGTTCCGGCCGCCGGTCCCCCGAACGCGGCACCGCGTCACCTGAGCGGCCGACGCCCGCATGCGCGCACGTCCCGGTACGCGTTGGCTGCACCTGAGGCAGCACGGGCGTTCCCGACTACGGCGGCGCAACGGACGTACCGCCGACCGTGCCGCCGGAGGGCATCTCATGCGCAACTCTTCGCTCTTCCGCTCGGGCCTGACCGTGGCAGCCGCCTCCGCACTCCCCCTGTTCGCGGCCGCCGTCCCGGCCACCGCACAATCGGGGATCTCCGTGAGCACCACCGGCTCCACGGTCTCCGTCACGACCAGCGCGTGCACCCGGTCGAACGGCAGCTGGGGCACCGCCTCGCTGCTCAACAGCCGGCAGTCGAACTTCTCGCAGGGCCGCCGGGTCTCCCTGACCGGCACGGAGGCCCTGCAGTCGGCGGCGTGGTCGGACGTGAGCGCCGGGACCTCGACCGTCATCGTCATCTGCTCGGACGGGACGAGGGCGGGCACCCAGGCGGTCGTCGTCTCTCCGACCGCCCGGCCCACGATCTCGGCCACGACCTCACGCTCCCCCTCGCCCTCCCCCTCGTCCTCCCCCTCGCGCGGGGTGATGGGCGGAGTGGGCGGCAGCAACCGCGACTACGGCACGCTGACCGTGGTGGGCGGCGGTGTCCTGGTGGGCGCGGGTGTCGCGGGGGCCGCCTGGTACCTGCGCCGCCGGTCGTCGCGCCCGCGCCACCTCTGACGACCGTCCACCGCCCGCACGGCCCCGGGACTCACGCGGTCCCGGGTCCGGGCAGGTCCGGGAGCTCCTCCAGCGCGTGGGTGAGCCACTGCGTCCAGAAGGTCTCCAGATCGATGCCGGCCCGCAGCACCAGGTGCCGCAGCCGGTCCGGGGAGCTGTCCCTGCCGGGCGGGAAGTCGCGCTTCTCGATCTCCTCGTACTCGGCGAGCTGACGCCGGTGCAGGTCGAGGTGGCGCCGCAGATCCGCCTCGACGCCCGCGGTCCCCACGACCGCCGCGGCCCGCATCCGCAGCAGCAGCGTGTCCCGCATGGGCCGCGGGTCCTGGGAGGCGGCGGTCCAGCGGGCCAGTTCCTCGCGGCCCGCGGGCAGGACCTCGTAGCTCTTCCTCTGCCCGCGGGCGGGCTGTTCGGACGGCAGGGTCCGGATCAGCCCGCCGCTCTCCAGCCGCCCCAGCTCGCGGTAGATCTGCTGATGCGTCGCCGACCAGAAGTAGCCGATCGACTTGTCGAAGCGACGGGTCAGCTCCAGCCCCGAGGACGGCTTCTCGAGCAGGGCGGTGAGGATCGCGTGCGGGAGTGACATGGGGTCATCCTAGGGACGCGGTCCGGGGGTTCTACAGGCTCGCCGCCAGCTCCGTGCCCTGCTTGATGGCCCGCTTGGCGTCGAGTTCGGCGGCGACGTCCGCGCCGCCGATCAGGTGGGCGCTGCGACCCGCGGCGACCAGTGCCTCGTACAGGTCGCGGCGCGGCTCCTGGCCGGTGCACAGCACGACGGTGTCGACCTCCAGGACGGTGCTCTCGCCGCCGACGGTGATGTGCAGTCCGGCGTCGTCGATCCGGTCGTAGCGCACGCCCGGGACCATGGTGACGCCCCGGTGCTTCAGCTCGGTGCGGTGGATCCAGCCGGTCGTCTTGCCGAGGCCCGCGCCGACCTTGCCGGTCTTGCGCTGGAGCAGGTGCACGGTGCGCGGCGGTTCGGGGCGCTCGGGTGCGGCGAGGCCGCCGGGGGCCGTGTAGTCCATGTCGACGCCCCAGAGCCGGAAGTACGTCTCCGGGTCCTCGGCGGCCTTGTCACCGCCGTCCGTGAGGAACTCGGCGACGTCGAAGCCGATGCCGCCCGCCCCGAGGACGGCGACCCGGTCGCCGACCGGGGCCCCGTCGCGCAGGACGTCGAGGTAGCCGACGACGCTGGGGTGGTCGACGCCCGCGATGTCCGGGACGCGCGGGGTGACGCCGGTGGCGACGACGACCTCGTCGTAGCCGGCGAGGTCGTCGGCAGAGACCCAGGTGCCCAGGCGTACGTCGACGCCCTGCCGGTCGAGCTGGTGGCGGTAGTAGCGCAGCGTCTCGTCGAACTCCTGCTTGCCGGGGACCTTGCGGGCGACGTTCAGCTGGCCGCCGATCTCGTCCGCGCCGTCGAACAGCGTGACGTCGTGGCCGCGTTCGGCCGCGCTCACCGCGCAGGCCAGACCGGCGGGCCCGGCGCCGACGACCGCGACGCGCCTGCGCAGCCGGGTCGGGGAGAGCGTCAGCTCGGTCTCGTGGCAGGCGCGCGGGTTGACCAGGCAGGAGGTGATCTTGCCGCTGAAGGTGTGGTCGAGGCAGGCCTGGTTGCAGCCGATGCAGGTGTTGATGGCCTCGGGGCGGCCGGCGGCGGCCTTGGCAACGAAGTCGGGGTCGGCGAGCATCGGGCGTGCCATGGACACCATGTCGGCGCAGCCGTCGGCCAGCAACTCCTCGGCCAGTTCGGGTGTGTTGATGCGGTTGGTGGTGACCAGCGGGACCGACACCTCGCCCATCAGGCGCTTGGTGACCCAGGTGTACGCGCCGCGCGGCACGGACGTGGCGATGGTGGGGATGCGGGCCTCGTGCCAGCCGATACCGGTGTTGATGATGGTCGCGCCGGCGGCTTCGACGGCCTTGGCGAGGGTGATCACCTCGTCCAGCGTGGAGCCGCCGGGGACGAGGTCGAGCATGGACAGCCGGTAGACGATGATGAAGTCCTCGCCGACGGCCTCGCGCACCCGGCGCACGATCTCGACCGGGAAGCGCATCCGGTTCTCGTACGCGCCGCCCCAGCGGTCGGTGCGGTGGTTGGTCTGCGTGGCGATGAACTCGTTGATCAGGTAGCCCTCGGAGCCCATGATCTCCACGCCGTCGTAGCCGGCCTGCCGGGCGAGGCGGGCGGTGCGGGCGTAGTCGTCGATGGTCCGCTCGATGTCGGCATCGGTGAGCTCGCGGGGCGGGAACGGGCTGATCGGCGCCTGGAGGGGGCTCGGGGCGACCAGGTCCTGGTGGTAGGCGTACCGGCCGAAGTGCAGGATCTGCAGGGCGATACGGCCGCCCTCGCGGTGCACGGCGTCGGTGACGGTCCGGTGCTGGTCGGCCTCCGCGTCGGTGGTGAGCTTGGCGCCGCCCTCGTAGGGGCGGCCCTCGTCGTTGGGCGCGATGCCGCCGGTGACGATGAGGCCGACGCCGCCGCGTGCCCGCTCCGCGTAGAAGGCCGCCATGCGCTCGAATCCACGCTCGGCCTCCTCCAGGCCCACGTGCATGGAGCCCATGAGGACACGGTTGGGCAGCGTGGTGAAGCCCAGGTCCAGCGGGCTCAGCAGATGCGGGTAACGGCTCATGGGGGCCCTCCGTCGCGGTGTGGTCTGACGTAGTTGTAGAGGACCGCGCCAGAGTTATGCAACTAGTTGCACAATCGGAGGGGCGTGACTCCGGCCACGGCGGGGGCGGCGGTGCTATCGGGGCCCGGCACGCCGGAAGCCCGCGTACCGGCGGTACGCGGGCTTCCTTCGTTCGACGGGGCGGGCGGGCGTCCCTACGCCGCCTCGGGCCTGCTCTCCAGGACCACGTGCAGTTCGCGCTCCTGGTCGCCGGAGGCCGACGCCTGGTCGTGGACGGTGAACAGGGAGTCCAGGGTCGCCCGGAGCCGTTCGATGGCCCAGTAGCCGCCCTGGGCGTCCGCCTCGACGCGCGACGAGAGCCGGGCCGGAGGCGCGCACTCCTGCGCGTCCGTCACCTCGAAGGTGCCGAGCCACACCATCGGACGCGATTCGTCGAGCTGCTGCGGCACCTCGTCCGGCGCCCGGTCGGACTGGAAGCACGTGGACAGTGCCTCGAAGACGATCCGTGCGTCTTCCTTGTCGCATCCGCTGATCTCGACGGACACGGCTTCGTCGTGCATTCGTTCACGATCCATCGTGATCGCTCCTCTCGTGGCCACACCGCGGTGCCACGGGTAGCCCGCGGAACCGGACCCAACCCAAGAAAAGCACCCCACATGCCGGCGCACTACCGGCGAGGACGCCCGGGCGACCGTCCGGCCGCGGTTCAGCCCCTGGTGAACCGGTACGTCTTGCTGTCCGTCAGCACGCAGAACCCCGGCGAGACGACGATGACGCGCAGGGTGCCGGTGCGGCGGTCGTAGTCGATGCCCTCCGTCTCGAAGGAGCCCGAGCAGGAGCTGCGCAGCGGGAGCTGGCGCAGGGCGGTGACCCTGCCCGTCACGTCCGAGGCGCCGGGGGCGGCGGAGAGGTCGATCTGGAGCAGCGGCTTGGTGATCCCGAAGAGGCCGCCGTCGGGGTCGTCGGACGAGCACAGCAGCGTCGTCGCGTCCCGGAAGTCGCAGCCCTGCACATCACGCACCGGGCGGTCGAGCCGAATGCTGGAGGTCCAGGGCAGGTTCGCCGAGGGGGACGTGGACGGGTTGACGCCGGGCGTCGGGTGCACGAGCAGGCGGGTCATGGTCCCCCACTCGCCGGAGACCATCCACTGCCCGCTCGGGGAGATCGCGACGAAGGAGTTGTTCAGCGCCTCCCCCGGACCCAGCGCGTGGACGTACTCGGACCAGCCGCCGTTCGGCGCCTGGACCCGGAACATCTTCGCGGAGCCCGAGTCCGCCTGGTAGGGCTCGACGTAGTAGCCGTCGTAGGACGCGTCGGGGTCGCCCACATGGTTCCAGCCGCGGCTTCCGACCGACAGGGGGATCGTGCCGATGCCGGTGTAGCGGTTGGGACTGTTCGCCGGGACCTCGACGGAGGCCAGGCCCTGGCTCTCGGTGAGCGGGTCGGCGCGGTCGGAGCCGACCTCCGTCCAGGTGTCGGCCGCCTGCGCGGGCGTGGCGGCGGACAGGACGGCGGCCGAGGCGAGGGCCACGAGGCCCGTCACGAAGGCATGACAACGTTGCCGGGCACGGTGGGCCATGGCGGCGACTCCTTGGGGGGTGGGTGCGCGTCGGCGGACAGTGTGGCGGCCTCACATGGTCATGTACAGACCAATGACAGCCATGTCCGTTGTAGTGTCCGCCACACACGGCACCCACGTGCGGCTTCGCGCCACACCCACCGCCGTGTCGAGGGATGGTGGAGGTGGGCGAACGAGGGGGGCCCGCAGACGGCTGGACGCGGTAGAACAAGGGGAGTCGGCACGGGGGGAACGACGTGCCGCGACGACGGGCGAAGGCGGTGCGTGGGATGGCTCCAGGCGAACGTCCCATGGCCGGGGACGCCGAACCGGTGCGGGGACCGGTGCGTCCGAGCGGACTCCTCGACGTACTCGGGGTGGCTTCCGTCGTCCTGGACGCCGAGGGCCGCATCGTGCTCTGGAGCCCCCAGGCCGAGGAGCTCTTCGGCTATCCGGCGCACGAGGCACTCGGCGAGTACGCCGCCCGGATCATGGTCCACGAACAGCACCTGGACCTGGTCGTCAAGCTCTTCGCCGACGTGATGGAGACCGGCGAGGGCTGGGCGGGCGCCTTCCCCGTCCGCCGCAAGGACGGCAGCACCCGCCTGGTGGAGTTCCGCAACATGCGGCTCCTGGACGACCAGGGCGACGTCTACGCCCTCGGCCTGTGCGCCGACCAGTCGACCGTCCGCCAGATGGAGCGGGACGTGGCGCTGTCCACCCGCACCATCGCCCAGGCGCCGGTCGGCCTGGCCGTCCTCGACACCGAGCTGCGCTACGTCTCCGTCAACCCGGCGCTCGCCGAGCTCAACGGCCTGCCCCCCGAGGCGCACCTCGGCCGCATGCCGCACGAGCTGATGCCGGACGCCGAGGCGGCCCGGGTCGCGGAGGCGGCGCTGAGCGCGGTGCTGCGGACCGGTGAGCCGGTCGTCAACCGGCGTGTCGTGGGCCGTACCCAGGCCGACCCCGATGCGGACCACTTCTGGTCGGTCTCGCTGTACCGGCTGGAGGACACCACCGGGACGGTGCTCGGAGTGGCCGGCATGGCGGTGGACATCACCGAGCAGCACCGGGCCGCGGTCGCGGCGGAGACGGCGCGGCGCCGGCTCGCGCTCATCGCCGACGCCTCCACCCGTATCGGTACGACCCTGGAGCTGGACCGCACCGCCAGCGAACTCGCGGACGTCGCCGTGCCGGAACTCGCCGACGTGGCGGCGGTGGACCTGCTGGACGCCGTCGTGCAGGGCAGGCGCAGCACCCTCGGCCCCGCCGAGGCGGCGGTGATCCGCGCCCTGGCCGTCCGCTCGGTACCCGGCACCGACGCGCTCCAGGCCGCCGATCCCCCCGGGCGCATCGCCCGCTACGGACCGGACCGCCTCGTCACCCAGTGCGTGCGCACGGGCGAGCCGGTGATGGTGGCGCACGTCCGGGAGGAGGACCTGCCGCGCATCGCCCGCTCCGCCGAGGCCGCCGGTCAGCTCGGCCGGGCGGGGCTGCACTCCTATCTGGCGGTTCCGCTGATCGCGCGCGGCGAGGTCCTCGGCGCCCTCGACCTCAAGCGCGTCCGCAACCCGCTGCCGTTCAGCGAGGACGACCTGCTGCTCGCCCGGGAGCTGGCCGCCCGTGCGGCGATCCAGATCGACAACGCGCGCTGGTACCAGAACGCCCGCGACACCGCCCTGACCCTCCAGCGCAGCATGCTGCCCAGCCACCCGCCGGTCACCGGTGGCCTGGAGGTCGCCTCCCGCTACCAGCCGGCCGGCGCGGGCGCCGAGGTCGGCGGCGACTGGTTCGACGTCATTCCGCTGGACGGCGCCAAGACCGCGCTCGTCGTCGGCGACGTCATGGGCAGCGGCATCGAGGCCGCCGCCACCATGGGCCGGCTGCGCACCGCGACGCACACCCTGGCCTCCCTCGACCTGGAACCGACCCGGCTCCTGGAGCACCTCGACAAGATCACCGACGGCCTCGACCACTCCATCGCGACGTGCGTGTACGCCGTCCACGACCCGGAGCTGCGGCAGTGCCGCATCGCCAACGCCGGGCACCTGCCCCCCGTCCGCGTCCGCCCCGGGCGCCCTCCCGAGCTGCTGGAACTGCCGACAGGCGCGCCGCTCGGCGTGGGCGGCGTCGCCTTCTCCACGACGACGGTCGACCTCGAGCCCGGCGACCAACTGGTCCTCTACACCGACGGCCTGGTGGAGACCCGCCAGCACCCGCTGGACGAACGCCTCGACGCGCTCCTCGCCCTGCTGGACGACCCGGAGCGCCCGCTGCAGGAGTGCTGCGACCTCCTCCTGCGCAAGCTCCACCAGCCCGAGAACTCCGACGACGTGGCGCTGCTGATCGCCCGGGTGCTCACCACCCCGTGACCCCTCAGGTCGTGGCGGGTCCGCCGCGCACCCGGCCGACCACGACATGGGCGGAGAGCTCGTCGGAGACCAGCAGGCGGGCCGACAGTCCACTGGCCGCGAAGGTCTCCAGGGCCACCGGCGTCTGCCGCTCGCCGGTCTCGATCAGCAGGCAGCCGTCCGGCGCCAGCCACCGCGGTGCCTCGGCGGCGACCCGGCGCAGCACGTCCAGGCCGTCCGGACCGCCGTCCAGCGCGACCAGCGGCTCGTGCTCACGCGCCTCCGCGGGCAGCAGCGCCACCTCGTCGGTCGGGACGTACGGCACGTTCGCCGCGAGGATGCCGACCCGGCCGCGCAGTCCGGCGGGCAGCGCCTCGAACAGGTCGCCCTCGTGCACGCGGCCCCCGAAGGGCGCCACGTTGCGGCGGGCGCAGCGCACGGCGACCGGATCGATGTCGCCGGCGTGGAGTTCGGCCCCGTCGAGCGCGGCGGCCAGGGCGGCGCCGACCGCGCCCGAGCCGCAGCACAGGTCGACGACCACCCGGGCGTCGGGGACGTGGGCGAGGGCCTGCCGTACGAGGAACTCGGTCCGCCGCCGCGGGACGAAGACGCCGGGTGCGACGGTGATCCGCAGGCCGGCGAACTCGGCCCATCCGAGGACGAGTTCCAGGGGAAGGCCGCTCACGCGCCGGTCCACCAGGGCGGCCAGCTCGCCGGGGCCGTCGGCGGCGGACAGCAGGAGCCGGGCCTCGTCCTCGGCGAACACACAGCCGGCGGCGCGCAGGGCGCTGACGACGGCGTCGTGGGTGAGGGGTGCGGGAGAGGAGGGCGACGGGGACGCAGGGGGCATGGAAGCCGAGAGCCTTTCGGGAAGCCGAAGGGTGCTCTGGCGGTCGCCTACCGGCGGTGGCCCGCGTCGATCCGAGGGACGAGCACCCGAGCTGACACAGCGGTGATGGGGCCCACCTCCCGGTCTCCAGGGCCGGGGCTCTCCCGGCTGGACGGCACCCTACCGCAACGGTCCGGGCCGTTCCCCGGGATTCCCGCGGGGGCCGAGCCGGGGCCGGTGGCGGCGGGACGGCCGTTCGTGGCCGCCGCCCGGCGTCCCGGCCCGTGAGCGGCCGACCTCCCGCGCGCGGGTCCGCCGCCGGGACGTCGTACGGTGGTACGCGCACCTGCCGATCCCGTTCGACCAGCGGGCCGTCGCCCATGGCGGCCTGGAGGCCCCACCCCCATGCATGTCACCCGAGGCTTCACCGGACGCCCGCGCGTCCCGAACGCCGCCCTGCCGCCCGGCCAGTACGACGCCGGGGACGACTGGCCCGTCCTGTCCGCGGAGGTCACCCCCGAGCTGACGCCCGAGGAGTGGACGTTCCGCGTCGACGGCCTGGTGGAGCGGCCCCGCACCTGGACGTGGGAGCAGGCGCACGCCCTGCCGGACTCCGTGTACGAGGGCGACATCCACTGTGTGACGAGCTGGTCCAAGTTCGGCGTGCGGTTCGGCGGTGTCTCGCTCGACGCCTTCCTGGATGTGGTCCGGCCCCACGGGTCCGCCACCCATGTGGTCGCCTACGCGCACACCGGGTACACCGCCAACCTCCCGCTCGCCGACGTCACCGGCGGGCGGGCCTGGATCGCCTGGGAGTACGACGGGCGACCGCTCGCCCCCGAGCACGGCGGACCGGCGCGGCTGATCGTGCCCCATCTGTACTTCTGGAAGAGCGCGAAGTGGATCGCGGGTCTGCGCCTGCTCGACCACGACGAGCCGGGTTTCTGGGAGGGCAACGGCTACCACCCGCGCGGCAACCCCTGGGAGGAGCAGCGGTACTCCGGTGACTGAGATCCTCGGGACGCCCTCGTCCTCCACTCCCCCGACCCGTTTCGCCGTGCCCGGCCGTATCGCCGTGGACGACCGGGCGGCGTCCGTGTGGCAGACCGCGACGATCACCGCGGTCCGCCCCGAGACGCCGCGTGTGGCCACGTTCCGGCTGGCCGTGCCCGCCTGGCCGGGGCATCTGCCGGGCCAGCACCTGATGGTGCGGCTCAGGGCGCAGGACGGCTATGTGGCGCAGCGCCACTACTCGATCGCGTCCGCGCCCGACGACACCGGCCACATCGAGCTGACGCTGGACCATGTCGAGGGCGGTGAGGTGTCCGGCTGGTTCCACACGGTGGCCCGACCGGGCGACACGATCGAGGTGCGCGGCCCGGTCAGCGGGTTCTTCGCGTGGCCGGGCGACCGGCCCGCGCTGCTGCTCGGCGCGGGGTCCGGCGTCGTCCCGCTGATGGCGATGGTGCGGCACCGCCGCGCGCGGGGCTCGGACGTGCCGTTGCGGCTGCTGGTCTCGGCCCGCAGCCCCGAGGAGCTCATCTACGCGTCGGAGTACGGTTCCGAGACGACGGCGGTGTTCACTCGCGGCGCGCCGGCCGGTGTGCCCGTGGGACGTATGTCCGCGGCACATGTGGCGCCGCTCCTGGCCGAGCGGCCTCCCGGTGGGTGGGAGGCCTATGTGTGCGGCTCCAACGGCTTCGCCGAGCACGCGTCGCGGCTGCTGGTGGCCGCGGGCCAGCCGGTCGAGCGCATCCGGATCGAGCGCTTCGGCTGACGCGGGCACCGGTCCGGGGCGCCGACTCCCCCGGGGTGGGACGGAAGACACTCCGCCCCGAGGAGCAGGGGCCGGTGTTCGGGGTACCTGGACGGCATGCGAAGTCGGGTGCGTGGCTGGCGCCTGCGGCCCAACGAGCTGCGGCGCCGGTCGGATGTCGTCGAGACGTGGACCTTGCTCGGGGTGGGCCTCCTGCTGTTCGTGGTCGCACCCCTGGTGGGGGTGGCCGCGGGCTGGTGGGCGCACGGTGACGCCCAGGCCGCGGCCGAGAAGCAGCGGGCCGACCGACGGCAGGTGCGGGCGATGGTCGTCCGCACGGTGTCGGGCGCGCTGCACACGCCGCAGACCGGGCGGCAGCCGTCGGCGAAGGTGACGGTCCGCTGGATGGAGCCGGAGACGGGTCCCCGGACGGCGGCCGTGCGCGTCCCCACGGGCACGCGGCCCGGTGAGACGGTCCCTGTGTGGCTGGACTCCGCCGACCGGAGCGTGCGGCCGCCGCCGGACGACTCCGCGGTCCGGCAGCACGCGGTGACGATGGGTGTGTGCGCGACGGGCGCCGCCGCCGCCGTCGTCGTCCTCGGCCACGGCCTCGTCCGGCACACGGCGATGCGCCGCCGGCTGGCCGAGTGGGACCGGGCGTGGGCCGCCACGGAACCGGCGTGGACGGGCCGCAACGTCTGAGCCACGTCCCGCCGTCGCCCATGGACGGGCCCTGGTCGGCGCGCCGATCCCCGACGTAGCGTGCGGTGTCCGCGCTCCCCCCTCGCACAAGGTGGTCTCCATGGCCCTGTTCGACCTCCCGCTCGACGAACTGCGCACGTACCGCGCCGCGTCCGCCGAGCCCGAGGACTTCGACTCCTTCTGGTCCAGGACGCTGGACGAGGCGCGCGAACACGATCTGGACGTCCGCTACGAACCGGTCGACACGGGCCTGACCACGGTGCGGGTGTACGACGTGACGTTCGCCGGGTTCGGCGGGCACCCCGTCAAGGGCTGGCTGCGGCTGCCCGCGGGGGCGGTCGAACCGCTGCCGCTGGTGGTGGAGTTCGTCGGGTACGGCGGTGGACGCGGGCTGCCGCACGAGAGCCTGCTGTGGGCGTCCACGGGGCGGGCGCACTTCACGATGGACACCCGAGGGCAGGGCAGCACCTGGGGCGGGGGCGGCGACACCCCGGACCCGGTGGGCGCCGGGCCCGCGTTCCCGGGCCATATGACGCGGGGCGTCGACGCGCCCGAGAACTACTACTACCGCCGGGTGTTCACCGACGCGGTCCGTGCCGTGGAGGCGGCCCGCGCCCATCCGCTCTCCGACGCCGCCCGGACGGCCGTGTCGGGCGCGAGCCAGGGCGGCGGCATCGCGATCGCGGTCGGCGGGCTGGTACCCGACCTCGTGGCGGTGGCGCCGGACGTGCCGTTCCTGTGCGACTTCCCGCGCGCGACGACGTTGACGGACCGTCACCCCTACCGGGAGATCGGCCTCTACCTCAAGACGCACCGGGGACGCACGGCCGAGGTCCTGCGCACCCTGTCGTACTTCGACGGCGTCCACTTCGCCGCGCGCGGCCGGGCACCCGCCCTGTTCTCGGCGGCGCTGGAGGACCAGATCTGCCCCCCGTCGACGGTCTTCGCGGCGTTCAACGCCTGGGCGCACGACGAGAAGGCCATCGAGGTCTACGACTTCAACGACCACGAGGGCGGCGGCCCCTACCACGAGGCGGTCAAGCTGGACTGGCTGCGCTCCCGCGTCTGACGGCCTCCCGCCGCGGCACACCGTACCGGGCCCCCTTCCGCACAGTCCGACCAGTCGGTACGTTCAAGGCCGGGGCCGCACCGGCGTGGCCCCGTACCTCCGGTGGACGACGAGGGGTGGGCGGCTCATGACGGACCTTCCGGCGCGGGTGCACGGGCACTGCGATCCGCGGTTCGAGGCGGTGCGCACGGCGTTCGAGGCGAACTTCCGGGAGCGGGGCGAGCTGGGGGCCGCCGTCGCCGTGACGGTCGGCGGTGAGACGGTCGTGGACCTGTGGGGCGGCTGGGCGGACGGGGCGCGCAGCCGCCCCTGGGAGCGCGACACGCTGGTCAACGTCTGGTCGACGACCAAGGGTCCGACGGCGCTGTGCGCGCACATCCTGGCCGACCGGGGACTGCTCGACCTGGACGCGCCGGTGGCCGCCTACTGGCCGGAGTTCGCGGCCGCGGGCAAGGAAGGGGTCCTGGTACGGCACCTGCTGGCGCACCGGGCCGGCCTGTGCGGGCTGCGCGAGCCGCACTCGCTCCGGCAGCTGTACGACTGGGAGGAGACGACCCGGCGGCTCGCGGCGACGGAACCCTGGTGGACGCCGGGGACGCGGTCCGGCTACCACGCGCTCACCTACGGCTTCCTGGTCGGGGAGGTCGTGCGGCGGGTGTCGGGGCTGCGGCCCGCGGCGTTCCTGGAGCGCGAGGTGACCGGGCCGCTCGGCGTGGACTTCACGATCGGCCTGCCGGAGAAGGAGTCCGGCCGCGCGGCCGAGCTGGTCCAGCCCCCGGCCGGCCCGGTGAGCGGACGGTCCGCCGCAGCGTTGGAGCCCGCGGCGCTGGCCGCGCTGGCCAATCCGGCGGTGGGCGCGGACCAGGCCAACACGCCCGCCTGGCGGGCGGCCGAGATCCCCGCCGCGAACGGGCACGGCACCGCGCGGGCGGTCGCCGCGCTGTACGGGATCTTCGCGGGCGGCGGCTCGTACGGCGGCCGGCGGATCCTTTCCCCCGAGGCGGCCGAGCGGGTGCGGGAGGGGCAGGGCAGGTGCCGCGACCTGGTGCTGGGGGCCGGACTGGGGCAGGAGACGGAGATCGGGCTCGGGTTGTGGCTCAGTGGCCCGAAGGGCTCGTACGGGCCGAACCCACGGGCTTTCGGACATGACGGCTTCGGCGGTTCCTGCGGTCTGGCCGACCCGGAGGCCGGGGTGTCCCTGGGGTACGTGATGAACCGGATGGGGCCCCATATCGCCGACGACCCCCGCAAGATGGCTCTGGTCGACGCCGTCTGCACCGCACTGTGAGTCAGGGGGCGAGCACGCGGTTTCGGCCGAAGTGGGGGCCCACCCTTCCCTCATGGTTTAGACCAATGCTTGGATCTGGTGACGCAAGGAGCCCGCACGGCTACCACACGTCACCGATCAGGAGGCGCGGCATGGTCCGCACCACCCCGCACGAACGCCCCCTCACCACCGCGCAGCCGCTGTACTGGCGGATCGCCACCCAGCTGCTGGGCGAGCTGCGCGACGGCACCATCCCGCCCGGTGAACGGCTGCCGGGGGAACGGCAGCTCGCCGGGCATTTCGGAGTCAGCAGGGAGACCGTTCGGCAGGCACTGGAGGTGCTGCGCCGCAGCGGTCTGGTCGCCACCGACCGGCGCGGCAGCCATGCCAGCCTGCCCGGGCTGCCGGTCGAGGCGCCGACGTCGGTGGCGTTCCCGATCGGCGCCCGGGCCGCGGGTCCCGGTGCCGTGGACCGGTCCGCGGTCGTCTGGGAGCCGCCCTCGCCGGAACACGCCGAGGCGCTGGGGATCGATCGGCACCGGCCGACCCTGGTGCACCGCTACGAGTCCACCGGCGCCGACGGACGGGCCCGGCGTACGGCGGTGACGACGTTCTCGGCGGTGGCGCTCGCGGACGTGGTGGAACTGGCCCGCTACCGGGACCGCGCGGACGGTTCCGGCGCGGCCCAACTGCGGCGCGCCTACGACTGGATGCGCAGGGCGGGCCTGACGCTGCACCACCGGGACGCCATCACCCGGCTCCCGGGCGGCTCCTCGGTCCGGGTCACCCGGCGCTCGCACGACCAGTTCGGGCGCCCGCTGGAGATCACCGATCTGGTGGTGGACGCCCATCAGGACGCCCTCGTCTACGAGTTCACGGTCCCCGCGGCGGGCTGAGGGCGCACGACCCTCGCCTGCCGCGCCAGCGCGAGCAGCCGGCCGTCGGCGGCCCAGACAACACTGTCGTCGACGGCCCAGCCGCCGCCCGAGTGCTCGGTGCGGATCCTCACCAGCGCCCAGCCGCCGGGGGCGCCCTCGTCGAGGGCGTCGGTGAGGTGGACGGTGAGTTCGGCGGTGGGAACGGGACGCGGGGCGTCCCAGACGGCGTAGAGCGCGGGCGGCAGGACGTCGGTGAGGGTGACGACCGAAGCCGCGTCGAGCGGCCGGCCGTCCAGGAAGCGGATCCACGACGTGAGTTCGGCCCGCTCCCCGCCGGCGAGCGGGCGGTCCGCGGTCGCGGGACGTATCTCCAACTCCTTTGAGAACGGTGACAGTTCGGCCGGAAGACGCAGCAGCGGGGAGTCGTCGGGTCCGGGCACGCGGGGTGCCGGGTGCGCCTCGTGCGGCACCCCCTGGCGCCGGGCGCCGAAGAGCGCGGACCCGAGGACGACCGGGCGGCCGTTCTGGTGGCCGGTGAAGACACACGTCGCCGTGCGCCGGCCGGAAGTGGCCGGGGCGGTGCCGGAGAAGTGGAGGGGACCGTCGTCCACGGGGGCGAGGTAGTGGGTGGTCAGCGTGCGGACCGGATGCGCACCGCCGGGGAAGCGGTCGCGGACGGCGGTCAGCGCGAGGGCGGCGACATGGCCGCCGTGCGCCCCCTCCCAGGAGTACCAGGCAGGGTCGACGCGGGTCTCGGTATCGGTCGTGGTGCTCACCCGGTCACGATAACCGGGTGGGTTGGAAAAACAAACCCTAAGGCGCCATTCCGTCCGGAAGTCCAACTCGCCACGTCAGGGCCGCTCACCCGAGCGGCCGGCGCGCCAGCACCATCCGCACCCGAGGGCTGCCGTCCCGCCGCGTCCCGAACTCGGGCAGCGGCTGCCAGGTCACCTCGAACCCCGCGCCCTCGAGGCCCGTGCGCACCTCCGCCGGCCGGAAGGTCCGGTAGTACATGACGAACGGCGGCCGCCGGACGGCGTTGCGCACCCGCATCACCGCGTCGAAGCCGAGCAGCGCCCAGTAGGCGGGGGACGTGGGGCGCGGCGGCGCCGCGATCGGGAAGGCGAAGCGGCCGCCCGGCCGCAGGACGGAGTGGACCTGACGGAAGAGGCCCGGCAGTTCCCCCGGCAGGAAGTGCCCGAACGCCCCGAAGCTCACCACCAGGTCGAAGGCGGCCGTGAACGGAAGGGCCCGGGCGTCCGCGCGCACCCAGCGCACCCGTGGCCCGGCACCCGCGTTCCGGGCCGCCCCGCCCCGCTTCCGGGCCACCTCGAGCATGCCCGCGCTGAAGTCGACGCCGGTGACGCTGCGCCGGCACAGCTCGCTCAGGACGGCCAGTCCCGCGCCCGTGCCGCAGCACAGGTCGAGTCCGTCGTCGCAGGGGCCGCCGCGGGCGAGCGCCCCGGTGACGGCGGTCAGCACCGAGTCCGGTGTCCTGAAGGGCGTGTGGTCGAACTTGGGGGCGAGCAGGTCGTAGCCGTGCTCGACCGACGACAGGGCCTGGACGGTGAGTTCGCGCAGGCTGGGGCCCTCGGGGCTGAACATCGGCCTCACCCCGCCGCGACGCGTCGTCCGAGGACCGCGAGGACGCGGTCGCACCAGCGCAGGTTCTCCTCCTCGAAGGAGATACCGGCCAGCAGCGTCAGATACGGCCCGATGCGCTCCGACTCCCGCAGGTACGCCTCCTCGGTCCGCCCGTCCAGGAGCCGTTCGCGGACGCGTTCGTAGCGGTCGAGCTTGCCGCGTGCCCAACTCCGCCGCTCCTCGACCAGCGCGCGGGCGGTCTCGGGGTCGTCCATGGCCTGCACCTTGATCAGCAGCTCGTCGCGGATGGCGGTGGGCCGCCGGGGCGGTTCCGCGGCGAAGACGCGCAGTTCGTCGCGGCCGGCGGCGGTGAGGGTGAACATCCGCTTGTTCGGCCGCCGCTCCTGCCGTACGAAGCGGGCCTCGACGAGGCCGTCCTGGGCGAGGCGTTCCAGTTCGCGGTAGAGCTGCTGCGGGGTCGCGGGCCAGAAGTTCGCGAACGAGATGTCGAAGATCTTGGACAGCTCGTAGCCCGAGGCCTCGCCCTCCAGCAGGGCGGCGAGCACGGCGTACTTGAGGGACATGTGGACACCGTAACAGCGGGTGATTATTGTCATCCGCACCTACTCAACTAATTGACTATGAGGTGATCCGGATGCACGCGTTCCGTGCGGCGGTCGAGGCGGGCGACGGCGACGCCATCGAGGCCCTGCTGGCGGAGGACGTCGTCTTCACCAGCCCGGTGGTGTTCAAGCCCTACACCGGCAAGGCGATCACGGCGGCGATCCTGCGCGGTGTCGTCCGGGTCTTCGAGGACTTCCGGTACGTGCGGGAGATCCACGACGAGGGGGGCCGCGACCACGCGCTGGTCTTCACCGCGCGGGTCGGCGACAAGGAGATCACCGGCTGCGACTTCCTGTCGGTGGACGAGAACGGGCTGATCGACGACTTCATGGTCATGGTGCGCCCGCTGTCCGGGGCCCAGGCGCTGGCCGAGGCCATGGGAGCCCAGTTCGGGCAGATCCTGGCGGAGGCCGAGGCACGGTCCGCGTAGGGGTTCACCGGTCGGCCCCTTGCGGAGGGGGCCGACCCCGGCGGCCCGACCGCGCAGTCCCCATGCGGCCGGCACCGCTCTCCCGGACGGCATGGACGGCGGCTCCCGCGAGCCGCGGATCACCCCGCTTCACGGACTCCTCGCCACGCGCCGAACACGCGTGGTATCGTGGGGTCAGCACTTGTGTACGCCCTGTCGTGGGCGCCGGTGCCTTTCCCTCTCCCGAGTCCGCCGGTCGGCGTACCGGCGGCTTTCTCCTTCCACCTCGTGTGACCAGCGGTTCCGCACCGTTCGTCGAGGTGCTGTTCTCCGCCGCACGCGAAGGCCCGTTCCACGCCTTCCCCGTCTCCGCGGCATCCCTTCCCGCACGTATGACTCCTGCCGTCCGTCCGAAAGGACCCTCACCATGACCACCACACTCGAACACGCCCCGGCCGCACAGCGGACCGCCGTCCACGCCGTCACCGGCGTGCTCGACGTCGACGCGAGCGGAAAGGGGCATCTGCGGGCCACGAGCCTGCTCCCCTCGCCCGCCGACCCGCAGGTCTCCCCCGCGCTGATCCGCCGGTACGGACTGCGCAAGGGCGACCTCGTCGACGGCGAACACGGCGAGCGCCGCACCCTCACCGGCGTCGTCCGCGTCAACGGGCGCGCCCCCGGTGGCGACCGGCCCCGCTTCGCCGACCTCACCCCGTTGCACCCGCGCGAGCGCATCCGTCTGGAGCACCCGGCGTCCGGCCCGGCCGGGCGGGTCGCCGACCTCATGGCCCCCGTCGGCAAGGGGCAGCGCGGACTGATCGTGGCCCCGCCCAAGACGGGCAAGACCGTGCTGCTCCAGCAGATCGCGGCGGCCGTCGCCGGCAACCACCCGGAGTGCCGGCTGATGGTCGTCCTCCTGGACGAGCGCCCCGAGGAGGTCACCGACATGCGGCGCTCCGTGCGCGGCGAGGTGTACGCCTCGACCTTCGACCGGGCGCCGAGGCAGCACATCGCGCTGGCCGAGCTGGTCATCGAGCGGGCCAAGCGGCTCGTGGAGGCCGGTGAGGACGTCGTCGTGCTGTTCGACTCGCTGACCCGGCTGTGCCGGGCGCACAACAACGCGGCCGCGTCCGGCGGGCGCACCCTGAGCGGCGGTGTCGACGCGGCGGCGCTGCAGGGTCCGAAGCGGTTCTTCGGCGCCGCGCGGCTCGCCGAGGAGGGCGGCTCGCTCACCATCCTCGCCACGGCCCTCGTGGAGACGGGGTCCCGGGCCGACGACTACTTCTTCGAGGAGCTCAAGAGCACCGGCAACATGGAGCTGCGGCTCAGCCGGGAGCTCGCCTCCCGGCGGGTGTTCCCCGCCGTGGAGATCGACCCGTCCGGCACCCGCCGTGAGGAACTCCTGCTGTCCCCGGCCGAGTTGACCGCGGTACGCGGCCTGCGCCGGGCGCTGCGCAGCCGGGACGGCCTCAGCGGCACCGAGACCCTGCTGGAGCGGATGCGGGAGACCCCGGACAACGCCGCGTTCCTGCGGCGGATCCAGCCGACGCTGCCGAGCGGCTGACACGCCTGCCGGGCATCGCCCGTCCGGGTGCCGGAGCGGCCCGTCCGGCCCGGCCAGCGCCCCGTGACGGCCCCGCATTCCTACGTTGGCAGTATGACGATCGGATTTACTGCCCGGGCCCTTGTGTCAGCCTGCGCCCTCGGCGCCGCCGGTCTGCTGGCGCTGGCGCCCGCCTCCGCGTCCGCGCTCACCGGGCACGACCCCGACCCGCCGCGCGGCCCCCGCGCGACCCCGCCGCCCGCGCTGCTGTACCGGTCCGGCACCCAGGTGCGGCCGCACGCGGACGCGCCCTCGCTGCCCCGGCTCTCCGCGCGCTCCTGGCTGGTGGCCGACGCCGGCTCCGGCGAGGTCCTCGCCGCCCACGACGCGCACCGCCCGCTGCCGCCCGCCAGCACCCTCAAGACCCTGTTCGCCCTCACGGTGCTGCCCACGCTTCCCGCCGGCGTCCCGCACACCGTGCACCCCCAGGAGCTCGCGGGCATCGGTCCCGGCAGCAGCCTGGTCGGCGTCGCGGAGGGCCGCACGTACCGCGTCGCCGACCTGTGGCGCGGGGTGTTCCTCAGCTCGGGCAACGACGCCGTCCGGGTGCTGGCCTCGCTCAACGGCGGCTGGCGGGAGACGGCGGCCCGGATGCAGGAGAAGGCGCGCGCCCTGGGCGCCCTCGACACCCGGGTGCTGTCGCCGGACGGCTACGACACCCCCGGCCAGGTGTCGTCGGCGTACGACCTGGCGGTGTTCGGCCGGGCGGGGCTGCGCAATGCCGACTTCGCGCGGTACTGCGGCACGGCGGAAGCCCTGTTCCCCGGCGAGGGCGGCCGGCCGTACGGGATCCGCAACACCAACCGGCTGCTGACCGGCGCGGACGGCGTGGCCCGCTACCCCGGGGCGATCGGCGTCAAGAACGGCTACACCACCGAGGCGGGCAACACCCTCGTCGCCGCCGCCCGCCGCGGCGGGCGCACCCTCGTGGTGACGGTGCTCGCTCCCCGGGCGAGCGGCGGGCACCCCGTGTACGAGGAGGCGGCCGCCCTGCTCGACTGGGGATTCGGGGCGTCCGGGCACGTCGAACCGGTCGGGTCGCTCGACGGCCGCCGGGCCCGGCCCGGACCGGGGCCCAGCACGGAGCCCGCGGTGGCCGCCGCGGCGCCCGGGAAGGGGACGGCGGGCTGGGCGCAGGCGTGTGCGATCGCCGGCGCGGCCGGGATGGGAGCGGGTGCCGTGTCGCTCGCGACACGGGGCCGGACCCAGTGACCGGGAGGTGTCAGAAGACCGACACCCCGGTGAGCGTGGTGAACCGGTCGAGGGCCGCCACACCGGCCACCGAGTTGCCGCGCTCGTCCAGTCCGGGACTCCACACGCACAGCGTGCAGCGGCCGGGGACGACGGCGATGATGCCGCCGCCCACCCCGCTCTTGCCGGGCAGGCCCACCCGGTAGGCGAAGTCGCCCGCGGCGTCGTACGTGCCGCAGGTCAGCATGATCGCGTTGATCTGCTTGGCCTGGCTGCGGCTGAGCAGCCGGGAGCCGTCGGCCCGGAGTCCGTGCCGCGCCAGGAACATGGTCGCCAGGGCGAGGTCCGCGCAGGACGCCATGACGGAGCACTGCCGGAAGTACTCGTCCAGCAGGACGGGCACGGGGTTGTCGATGTTGCCGTAGGACGCCATCAGGTGGGCCAGGGCGGCGTTGCGGTCGCCGTGCGCGGTCTCGGAGGCGGCCACGTCGTGGTCGAAGTCCAGGCCGGCGTTGCCGCTCTCGGCGCGCAGGAGGGACAGCAGCTCACCCGCCGCGTCGCCGGTACGGGTGTGCAGCCGGTCGGTGACGACGAGGGCGCCGGCGTTGATGAACGGATTGCGCGGGATGCCGTGCTCGTACTCCAGCTGCACCAGCGAGTTGAAGGGGTTGCCGGAGGGCTCGCGGCCCACGTGCTCCCACAGCGCGTCGCCCTCGCGGGCCAGGTCCAGCGCGAGGGTGAACACCTTCGTGATGGACTGCGTGGAGAACGGCTCGCGCCACTCCCCCACGCCGTACACGGTGCCGTCGAGCTCGGCGACCGCCATACCGAAACTGCGGGGGTCGCGGGCCGCGAGCGCCGGGATGTAGTCGGCGGGCCGGCCCCGGCCGGGGGTCCGCTCGGTCTCCTCGGCGATGCGCTCCAGGACCGGCTGGAAGGTCAGGGACGACGTCGACGCTGCCATGATCACATCATGCCTCTCCGAAGGGCCCCGCGTGTCCCGCGGCCGGGCCCGGCTCTCAGGCGGAGGCCTGGACCGGCGCCGGCTCCAGCGCTTGGACGGGCCGCACCCGGCCGACCTCGCGGCCGCCGCCCAGCAGGGCCGCACCCCGGAACTCGGTGAGCGACGCGGGGTCGACACCGGCCCACGCGAGCGCCGCCGCGGCGACCGGGACACGCGCCCGGTCCGCCCCGTCGGCGATCTTCACGGCGACGGCCCGCCCGTCCGGGAGGGCGGCGACCTGCACGCCCTCGAAACCGTCCTTGGCGAGCAGTCCGGGCACCGCCCGCATCAGCGCCGCGACGTCCCGGCCCGAGCCGGAGGCCATCTCGGCGTGGGTGCGCATGGCGTCGGCGACGCGCGCCTCGGGGGTGCCGGGCGCGGCCGTGGTGATCCGGGCGGCGGCACGCGCCAGCCCGTGCAGCGACACGGAGAACAGCGGCGCGCCGCACCCGTCGACGCTCACCCGGGCGACGCACTGCCCGGTGAGGTCCTCGACGATCTCGGCGATCGCCTGCTGGAGGGGGTGGGCGGGGTCGAGGTAGTCGTCCAGGGACCAGCCGTTGAGCCGGCAGGTGTACAGCATGGCCGCGTGCTTGCCGGAGCAGTTCTGGGCGAGCCGCGACGGTGGACGGCCCTCGCGCACCCAGGTGTCCCGCACGACCGGGTCGTACGGCAGGTCCGGGACGTTGCGCAGGTCGTCCTCGGTGAGTCCGGCGAGTTCGAGGATGCGCCGGGTGCCGGCGAGGTGGCGTTCCTCGCCGGAGTGGCTGGCCGCGGCGAGCGACAGCAGCGCTCCGTCGAGCGGGAGCCCGGCGCGCACCATGGCGACGGCCTGGACCGGCTTGATCGCCGAGCGCGGGTAGAAGGCGGCCTCGATGTCGCCGAGCTGGAACCGTACGGCGCCGTCGGGGCCGAGGACGACGACGGAGCCGTGGTGGGTGCCTTCGATGACGCCGCTGCGTATGAGGTGGGCGACGGGGGCGTGGAGGGGCGCGCGGACAAGGGGTGCGTCCGCCATGGTGCTGGTGTACATCACTGCCTGGGGGTCGTGGGTCGGTGAGGGGCGGCCGGCGGTCGTGGGGATCACGCGCCGGGCCTGGGGTTCGGGGTCCGGTGCCCGGCGGCAGGGGTGGCGCCGTCGGGGCGCCCGCGGCGCACGATGTCGGTGAGGGTGGTCCCGACGCGGTCGAGGTGGTGGGTCATGGCGTCGGTGGCGTCGCCTTCGCTGCCGTCGGTCAGGGCGCGGAGGATCGCGCGGTGCTCGCGGTCGGACTGCTCGCGGCGGCCGCCCAGCTCGTTGAGGAAGGCCGACTGGCGGGCCAGCGCGTCGCGGATCTCCTCGATGACCCGGCGGAAGACGGGGTTCTGAGCGGCCTCGGCGACGCCGAGGTGGAAGAGGGTGTCCATCGCGACCCACGCGGTGGTGTCCGTCTCCCGCTCCATCCGGTCCAGCAGGTGGGCGAGATGGTCGAGGTTCTCCGGGGTGCGGCGCCGCGCCGCGTACCCGGCGACCGGGACCTCGACGTGCCGGCGCACCTCCATCAGGTCGCCGGCCGTGTAGTCGCCGAACACGGGCTCCTCGACGCTGCCGGCGACGACGAAGGTGCCCTTGCCGGTCTTGGAGACGGTCAGCCCCATGGTCTGCAGGGCCCGCAGGGCCTCCCGCAGCACGGGCCGGCTGATCTCCAGGGTGCGGCACAGCTCCGCCTCGGAGGGCAGCTTGTCGCCCACGGCGTAGTCGCCGCGTTCGATGGCGTCGCGCAGGTGCGCCAGGACGGCTTCCATGGCGCTGACGCGGCGCGGCGGCTGTCCGGCTGTCCGACTGTCTGACAGGTTCACGGACCCGATGGTCCGTTCGAGTGCCCGGTCCTGTCAAGCGGCCCTCGCCCGGGCGTTCTACGCCCACACCGCCTCGGCGATCGTGACACCCAGGAGGACGGCGCCGAGTCCCGCGACCAGGCTGCCGGCCACGTTCGCGATCGCGTAGCGCCCCGCTCCCGTCTCGGTGAGCCGCAGGGTCTCGTAGGAGAAGGTCGAGTACGTGGTGAGGGCGCCGCACAGGCCCGTGCCGAGGAGCAGCCGGACGTGGGAGTCGGCGGCGCCGGCGGCGACGGCGCCGGTGAGCAGGCCGAGGACGAGACAGCCGGCGACGTTGACGGTGAAGGTGCCCCACGGGAACACCGAGTCGTGCCGGGACTGCACCGCGCGGTCGGTGAGATACCGCAGGGGCGCGCCGACGGCGGCGCCCGCGATCACCAGGAGCCAGTTCACGCCGGGGTTCCCCCTTCCCCGGGCGCGGTGCGGCCGGTGTACCGGACGACCTCGCAGTCGTCGAGGGTGACGAGCCCCTCGGTGACGAGTTCGTCGAGCTGCGGCAGGAAGGCGCGGACGCGCTCCTCGGCGTCGACGATCACGACGGCCACCGGCATGTCCTCGCTGAGGGACAGCAGCCGTGAGGTGTGGATCATCGAGGAGGCGCCGAACCCCTCGATGCCGCGGAAGACGCTGGCGCCGGCGAGACCTGCCCGGTGGGCCCGGTGCACGATCTCCGAGTACAGCGGGCGGTGGTGGCAGGTGTCGTGCTCACCGACGAGAACGGTCAGGCGCACGGCGCGACCGGTCGGTCCGGTCATGACGGCCTCCTCCTCAGGGCTTGGCGGGTGACCGCCGACGCGAGCCAGACGGCGGTGAGCGCCGCGGCCAGGGTCGCGGCGAGGTAGGCCAGCGCGGTGCGCGGGTGCCCGTCGTCGACGAGGGTGCGGATGTCCACGGCGTAGGTGGAGAAGGTGGTGAAGCCGCCGAGCACGCCCGTGCCGAAGAAGGGGCGGAGCAGACGGTGGGCCGGCCATCTCTCGGTGATGAGCACCATGAACACGCCGATCAGGGCGCAGCCGGTGACGTTGACCCAGAACGTCGCCCACGGGAACGCGCCCGGCTCGGTGGGCCACTCCAGGACGGCCGCGTAGCGGGCGGTGGCACCGAGGGCACCGCCGAGCGCGACGACCGCGACGACCGGCGCCTGGGCCCGCCAGGCCGGCGGCCGGGTGGTCCGCGCGGGGGCGCGCAGGGGATCGGTGTCCTGGGTGGTCATCCGTCTGTCTCCTACTCGCCTGGGCCCGGCAGCGGGCCGCGCGGACGCAAGTAGGGACCGTTGGCGGCGCACTGCCGCGGTTCGGGTACGGCGGGCCCCACCGCCGCGCCGCGAGCGTGATCGCGGCCGGACACCAGGGTATCGGCCCCGCCCGTCGCCCGTCTCGCCCGCCCTGCGCCGCGGATGCCCGCCGCGCGCCGGCCGGTTACGGTCGAGTGGCCCGACGAGCCGGTACGGGGGAAGGAGCGTGGTCGGCATGGCCCGCACCCGCCGTCTGATCCTCAGTTCACCGTCCGAGGTCTGGAGCCTGCTGGCCGACGGCCGACGCTACGGGGAGTGGGTCACGGGGACCCAGCGGGTGCTCACCGTGGACCCGCACTGGCCGGACGTGGACGCCCGGCTGCGCGTACGTGTCGGAGCCGGTCCCGTGACGCTGGACGACACCGTGGTGGTCCGGATCTGCGATCCCGGGCGGCGGCTCGAACTGGAGGCGCGGGCCGAACCCTTCGGCGCTGCCCGCATCGCCATGCGCCTGATCCCCTGGGGCGAGCACACCCTCTTCGTCCTCGACTGGCACCCCCTGCGCGGGCCCGGAACCCGGATGCACGGGCTGCCCGTCGACTACGTCGTGGCGATCCGCAACGGCATGATGCTCACGAAGCTGGCCAGGATCGCGGTGCGCGAGCACCACGAGCCCGGCCGGTAGCCGGTGCCCCACCCGGCAGGGCGCCCGCCCGCTACCAGCCCTTCTCGAACATGCGGGCCACTTCGGCGATGCGCACCTCGTCCCGCCGGTAGTGGGTGCGCCGCCTGACGCGTTTGGTGCGCAGCAGGCCGAGGCCGGCGAGGAGGGCGAGGTGGGTCTCGGCGACCGCGCGGGGCACGCCGAGGCGCGCGGCCACGGCGGCGGCGGTGACGCCGTCCTCGCCGACGTCACCGCCCCGCCGCGCGGGGAAGTGCGCGACCGGATCCCTGAGCCATTCCAGGATGGCGAGGCGCGTCTCGTCGACGGGAGTCCTCAGCATGTCGTTCCCCTCCGTCCGGCCGCGGCGTGGCGCGTGCTTCCACTGTCCCGCAGGACGCACCGCGGTGTCCGGGACTCCCGGGTCCTTGTCCGGTACCGAACGTCCCTGCACGGGACGGGAGTTCGTGTCCGCACGCCACGGCCGGTCCGGACGCCTTCGGCAAGGGGCGGCAGGGCCCGGAGGGCGACCGGAAAAGGAGGCGGGGCCCGGTGCCGGCAGCCGGTCAGGAATCGAGAAGCCGTCCGGCGCGGCGCGGCCTAGCGTGAGAGCACCGACGACGAGCGTCGGCACAGCTCACCGCAGGAGGACGCCATGACCGCCGGAGCCCGCACGATCATCTACCCCGTCAAGGACCTCGCCTCGGCGAAGGCCGTGTTCGGCGCGCTGCTGGGCGTCGCGCCGTATGTGGACGAGCCGTACTACGTCGGCTTCAAGGACGCCGGGCAGGACGTCGGCCTGGACCCCAACGGGCACGCGAAGGGCATGACCGGCCCGGTCCCCTACTGGCACGTGAGCGACATCCGGGCGACCTGTGCCGCGCTGGTGGCGGCGGGCGCGGAGACGGTGGAGGACGTCCACGACGTCGGGGGCGGCCGGCTGATCGCCTCGGTGCGGGACGCGGACGGCAATCCGGTCGGGCTGCTCCAGGACCCGACCGGCTGAGCGGGACCGGCCCGGGGCGTGTCGGCCCTCTGCGCCTGCACTAGTTGCGCGATCAACGAATAGTCGGATCGGTGCTACGGTGCGGGTATGGCAGCGAACACGGCCGAGGCGGGGCTCGAGGAACGGTGGCGGGACATCCTGTCGGTGCACGCCCGGACGATGTGCGAGATCGACCGCGTGCTGCATCCGCACGGACTGGGCGCCAGCGACTTCGAAGTGCTGGACATCCTCGTGTCCGCCGCGCCCGACGCGGGCTCGCCGTGCCGGGTCCAGAACCTCGTCGGGCGGGTCCATCTGAGCCAGAGCGCCTTGTCGCGGCTCATCGGACGCCTGGAGAAGGACGGCCTCGTCGAGCGCTCCGTCTGCGCGGAGGACCGGCGCGGGGTGTACGTCACCCTGACCCCCAAGGGGCGTGACCTGCACGCCGAGGTCCTGCCGTTGCAGCGTGCCGCCCTGGCCCGGATGCTCGGCGCCTGACCCGCGGGCCGGCGCCGGGCGTCCGGCGTTTTCAGGGACGGGCCAGCAGCGTGCGCACCCCTTCGGACGTGAGGGTCAGCGGGTGCTCGGACCCCGCGTCGATCGACAGGGCCAGCTCGTCCGCGGGCCACTGCGAGGCGAGCGCTCCGAGCGGCACCACGCGGTAGCGGGAGACGTACGGCAGCAGCTCGGCCATCGCGGGCTCCGAGGTGAACACGGGGACCACGGGCTCGGCACCCGACCGTTCGATCACCGGGAGCGCCACGACACCGGGGTCCATGGCGTCGCCGTCGCCGGCGTCGTCCGGCACGGGCACCAGGACGTCACTGCTCGCCAGCGTGTCCATCGCCGCCCGGTCCTCGGTGTTGTCGGCCAGCGCGTCCAGCGCGCGCCTGGCCGGTGTGGCGGTGTTGTCATGCGCGGGTGTGTTCATGGCGAATCCCCTGGTAGCGGCGGTCGTACAACCCGCCAAGGGCAGACTTCGGCCTCGGCGCGCTCCTGCCCGCCTACCCGATCCGGAGTGGGGCATTCCTGCACGGTGCGCGAGGCGCTGAGGACGGCGCGGAAGGGTCGTAGCCTGAAGGCACGGGACGCTGCGGATTCCGGTCCTCGCGGAGGCGGGTATGCGGTACGACGACCGCCGGACTGCCGGGCGGCTCCTCGCCGGGGAGCTGGCGGGGCTGCCGGGCCGCGACCCCGTCGTCCTGGGCCTGCCGCGCGGCGGGGTACCGGTGGCGGCGGAGGTCGCCCGGGGCCTGGCCGCGCCCCTCGACGTGCTGGTGGTGCGCAAGCTGGGTGTACCCGGTCAGCCGGAGTGGGCGTTCGGGGCGATCGGTGAGCACGGCGTGCGGGTCCTCAACCCGGACGTGATGGCCTCGGCCGGGATCACGCCCTCCGCCCTGGAGTCGGTCGAGGCGGCCGAGCGCGTCGAGCTGGAGCGGCGGGTGCGCGCCTACCGGCGGGAGCGGGAGGCGGTGCCGGTGGCCGGCCGCACGGCCGTGGTGGTGGACGACGGACTCGCCACCGGCGCCACCGCGGAGGCCGCCTGCCGGGTGGTACGGGGGCAGGGCGCGGCCCGGGTCGTCCTCGCGGTGCCCGTGGCGCCCGAGCACTCGGTGGCCCGGCTGCGGCAGGTGGCCGACGCGGTCGTGTGCCCGCGCACTCCCTGGGACTTCGGCGCTGTGGGCGCCTGGTACCGGGACTTCGCCCAGGTCGCGGACGCGGAGGTGGTCTCCCTGCTCGCGCGCGCCAGGGCGCCGGACCCGCCCGCCGGGGACGGCCCGCCCGGGACGGCCGCCCCGGTGGACCGGGAGGTGCGGATCCCGGCCGCGGGAACGCACGTCGGCGCGTGGCTGGCGGTGCCGGACGGAGCCATGGTGGCGGTGGCGTTCGCGCACGGCAGCGGCAGCAGCCGGCACAGCCCGCGCAACCGGTACGTGGCGGCCGCACTGCACCGGGCGGGTCTGGCCACGCTCCTGCTCGACCTGCTCACCGACGGCGAGGCGCACGACCGGCACAACGTGTTCGACATCCTGCTGCTGTCCCGGCGGCTGCACGCCGCGTCCGAGTGGCTGCACGCGGAGACCGGTCTGCCCGTCGCCTACTTCGGCGCCAGCACCGGGGCGGCGGCCGCCCTGGAGGCCGCCGCCCTGTCCGGCTCCGACGTCCGCTCGGTCGTCTCCCGGGGCGGCCGGCCCGACCTCGCGACTCCCGCGGCGCTGACACGGCTTCGCGCGCCGACGCTGCTCATCGTCGGCAGCCGGGACCCCCAGGTGCTCAGCCTCAACCGGCTGGCGGCGGACCGGATGCACTGCGAGCACCGGATCGCCGTCGTCCCGGGCGCGTCCCACCTCTTCGAGGAACCGGGCGCCCTGCGCACGGTGGCCGAGCTGGCCCGCGACTGGTTCACCGGGCACCTCGGACGGCCGACCACGGGAACCTCGCCGCGCCGCTCGGCCTGAGGGTGCGGCGGCTGCTTTCGGCCGCCCGGGGACCGGCCTCCGCCATCCTCCCGCACCGAGGAGATTGAGTGTTGAACTTATGTCTAGACTCTGGGTCCTGCATGGAGAAGGACCCCCTCGTGAGCGAACCCGACCCCCTCGTCTGCCCGGCCTGCGGAGCCGCCCGGGCGCCCGACGGCACCCCTGCCTGCGACTGCGCGGACCGGGCGTCCGACGCCCGCCGGGAGGCGCGTACGGCGGAGGTGGCGGCCGCGGAGGACTTCGACCCGGTGCGGATCCGTCCGTTCGTGGGTCTGGGCGAGGCGCACGACGGCGGGGCCGAGGTGCCGCCTCCGGCCGGGGAGTCAGCGACCGAGCGGGCCGCAAGCCCCGCCCTCGACTCCCCCACCACGGTCGAGGAGTCGGCGGCCGCCCCGGAGCGCCGCCGCCGACGGCGCGCCCCGCTGATCGCCGGGGCCGGCGCCCTGCTGGCGGTGGCGGTGACGGGCGCGTCGTTCGGCGGCTTGTTCGGCTACGACGGCCCGGAGCGGGACGGCGCCGCCGACGGCCTGCGGGCCCCCCTCCCCGACGCCGCGTCGTCCGAGGCCGGGAGCGCTGCCGCCGCCGGGATGCCCTCCGCCACCTCCCCGGCGTCGTCCGGGCCGTCCGCGGACGCGCCCTCGGCGACCCGGTCCACCGGCGCCTCCCCCACGCCGACGGGAGGTTCCGGCACCCCGTCCGCGGGGGTGTCCGACGCGGCCCCGTCCGGAAGCGGGCCCCCTTCCCCGACCGGGCAGACGGGGCAGCCGCCGGTCCTCCGCCGGGGCGACCGGGGCCCCGAGGTCGTCGAACTCCAGCTCCGCCTGCGCCGGGCCGGCCTCTACGCGGGTGAGGCCGACGGGGTGTACGGCGGCTCCGTCGAGGGGGCGGTGCGCGCCTACCAGCTGACCCGGGTCGTCCTCGACGACGAGTCCGGTGTGTACGGGCGCCCGACGCGCGCCGCGCTGGAGGCCGAGACGCCGGAGCCCTGAGGGATGTCGGAGCCTTGAGGGACGGGGCCGAGCCTTGAGGCACGGCCGATCCTTGAGCGGCGTCAGCCGAGGCGCTTCACCAGTTCCGCGGCGAGCGGGGCCGAGGACGCCGGGTTCTGTCCGGTGACCAGGTTGCGGTCGACGACGACGTGCGGGGCCCACGGCTCGCCCGCGTCGACCTCGATGCCCGCCTCGGTGAGCCGGTCCTGGAGGAGCCATGTGAGCCGGCCGGCGAGGCCGCCCTGGGTCTCCTCCTCGTTGGTGAACCCGGCCACCCGGTAGCCGGCGAAGGCGTTGCCGCCGTCGCCGGTGGCGGCGAGCAGCGCGGCCGGGCCGTGGCAGACGACGCCCAGCGGCTTGCCGGAGCGCAGCGCGCGGGTCAGCAGCTCACCGGAGGCCGCGTCGGCCGCCAGGTCCTCCATGGGGCCGTGGCCGCCGGGGTAGAACACGGCGGCGTAGTCGTCGAGGCGCACGTCCTCGAGCCGCAGCGGCGCGTCGAGCTCGGTCATGGAGGCGAGCACGGCGGCGATCCGGTCGGCGCCGTCCTGGCCGCCGTTGAACTCGGGCGCGAGACTCGCCTTGTCGACGGGGGGCACGACACCGCCCGGTGTGGCGACGGTGATCTCGTGGCCCGCGGCCCTGAACGCCTCGTAGGGGGCGACGGCCTCCTCGGCCCAGAAGCCGGTGGGGTGCTCGGTGCCGTCGGCCAGCGTCAGGTGGTCGCTGCCGGTCATCACGAAAAGGATCTTCGACATGGGAGCTCTCTCGGGAGACGGAGTTGCTGCGTACCGGGCGGCGGGTCGGTGGGCCGTCCCTGCCCGGCGATGTCGACCGTATGCGCGCCGACCCATTCGAATCCAATAGGCTTGTCCATATGAGGCATAGGGATTCCGATGACAGCCGGGACGGTGGGGCAGAGGCTGTGCGGGTCCCGCCGGGCTCCGCGGCCCCGGTGGACCTGAACCTGCTGCGGACCTTCCTCGCCGTCTACCGCACCGGCTCGTTCACGGCCGCCGCCCGGCTGCTGGCCCTGTCCCAGCCGACGGTCACCGCTCAGATCCGCACCCTGGAGCGGCAGCTGGGCCGGGAGCTGTTCCAGCGCCTGGCGCGCGGGGTCGCCCCGGTGCCGTACGCGGACGAGCTGGCCGGCCGGATCGTGGAGCCGCTGGACGCGCTGGCCGGGCTCACCGGGCCGGGCGGCGCGGACGACGCCCACCCGGCGGAGCCGGTGCACCTGGCCGGCCCGGCCGAGCTGCTGACCCGCCGGGTGATGCCCGCCCTCGCTCCCCTGGTCGACCGGGGGGTGCGGCTGCGGGTCACCCCGGGGCTGACCGAGCCACTGCTGACGGACCTGCGGGCGGGCCGCTACGACCTGGTGATCGCGACCTACCGGCCGCGCGGTCGCGCCCTGGCCTCGGTGCCGCTCATGGACGAGGAGTTCGTGCTGGTCGCGTCACCCGGCTGGGCCGAGCGGGTGGGCGGTCCGGCCCGGCTCGCGGCCGACGGCCCGGCCGCCCTGCACGGCGTGCCGCTGGTCGCCTACGCCGAGGACGTGCCGATCGTGCGCCGTTACTGGCGCCATGTCTTCGGCCGCCGGCTCACCCGGCAGCCGGCGGTGACGATGCCGGATCTGAACGCCGTCACGGCGGCGGTCGCGGGCGGTACGGGATTCAGCGTGCTCCCGCGCTATCTGTGCGCCGCCGAACTGGCCTCCGGCGCGCTGACGCTGCTGCACGACCCGGACGACCCGCCGATCAACACCGGTTTCCTCGTGCAGCGCCCGGGGTCCTCCGGGAACCCGCACGTCGCCCTGGTCCGCGACCACCTGCTGGAGCTCGCCGGCGCCTGGTGAGCTCCGCCGCCGCGCGGGCGGTCCCGGACGGCCGCGACCGCGGCTCGGCCCGCCTCGACCGGCGGCCGCACGGGCGCCCGCGGCGCACTCCGTCAGCCGGGCGTCGAAGCCGGCGTCGAAGCGGGTGCCGTCCCGGTGGCGTAGACGGCGTGTCCGCCCGCGCAGTCACCGGCGCGGAACCGCTCCGGCACGCGGTGCACATCGGCCGGGTGCCGTTCGAGCGCCTAGCGCACGGCGGGTCGTCTCCATGCCGGTGCGCGCCAACAACGTCGCCGTTGCGGCCCTACGCTCCCGGCACTCCCCAGGTGCGGGCGGCCCACGCCCTCAAGTGCGGCGACTGGGCGACGAGTTGGCGGTGCGCCTCGGCGGCGGACTGGAACAGCGCGTCGACGAGTTCCGCCGATACGGCCGTCGGCCGCCAGGCCAGCACGTACCGGCACCACAGCGGTGTGCCCTGCAGCGGCTTGACGACCACCTGCGGGAGGGGCCGCATGGTGGGCTGCACGACGGCCACGCCCAGACCGTCGGCGATCATGCCCTGCAGCTGCTGGTGGTCGCCGAGGAACTCGTGCGCGACCGCCGGGGTGAACCCGGCGGCCGCGCAGGCCGCGTGGAACACCTCGGGCCAGCCGGCCCCGTCGTCCGGCGTCAGGAACCACTCCTCCCCGGCCAGGTCGGCGAGGGCGACCTGGGAGCGCTGGGCGAGCGGGTGCCGGGACGGCAGGGCGACGAAGGTCGGCTCGGTGACGATCCCGCGGTGCGCGACCGCGCCGGAGTGCCGGAGCTCACGCCCCGGATAGTCGGCGGCGAGGCCGGCGTCGACCGCGCCCTCCTCCAGCAGTTCGACGATCCGTGAGGACGCGTACACGCTGGTCACCGCGAGGGAGACGTCCGGTGTCCGGGCACGCAGCCCGGACACCATGCCCGCCAGCATCGGCGAGTTGGTGGCGGCGACCCGCAGCGTCCGCCGAACCGCGGCGGCCCCGGCGGCGGGGCGCCGGCCGATGGCGTCCGCGCGGGCCAGCACGTCCCGTGCGGACGCGACCACCTCGAAGCCGTACGGGGTCAGTTGCACCCCGGCCGGGCCGCGCTCGAAGACGGGCTCGCCGAAGTGCCGCTCGATCCGGCGGAGCTGGGTGCTGACCGCGGGCTGGGAGTACCCCAGCTCCGCGGCGGCCCGGCCGACGCTTCCCGCGTCCGCGATGGCGCACAGCACCCGCAGATGGCGCAGCTCCAGCTCCACCCGTCACACCCTTCTCGTCAGGGCCGCCGCTCCGCCGCTCTCCCGTCGAACACGGCGCTATGGGGCCATCTCATCACGCGCGGACCCCCCTTCGAACACGCCTCGAACCCTGCGGTTAGCATATGAGCGCCACCTAGCTCGAAAGATAGGCCCGCGCCCGTGACTGTCAACGACGACTCGTTCACCAGCTGGAAGAACCGCGAGGAGATCGCGGAATCGATGATCCCGATCATCGGGAAGCTGCACCGGGAGAGGGACGTCACCGTCCTCCTCCACAGCCGCTCCTTGGTGAACAAGTCGGTGGTCAGCATCCTGAAGACGCACCGCTTCGCCCGGCAGATCGCGGGCGAGGAGCTCTCGGTCACCGAGACGCTGCCGTTCCTCAAGGCCCTCGCCGCCCTCGACCTCGGCCCCTCCCAGATCGACCTGGGCATGCTGGCGTCCGCCCACAAGGCCGACGACCGCGGTCTGACGGTGGAGGCGTTCACCGCCGAGGCCGTCGCGGGCGCCACCGGCGCCAACAAGATCGAGCGGGGCGAGGGACGCGACGTCGTCCTGTACGGCTTCGGCCGCATCGGCCGTCTCGTCGCCCGGCTGCTCATCGAGAAGTCCGGCTCGGGCAACGGCCTGCGGCTGCGGGCCGTCGTCGTGCGCGGTGGCGGCGAGCGGGACATCGTCAAGCGCGCCTCGCTGCTGCGCCGCGACTCCATCCACGGGCAGTTCCAGGGCACGATCACCGTGGACGAGGCGAGCAGCACGATCTTCGCCAACGGCAACGCGATCAAGGTGATCTACGCCGACGACCCCTCCGAG
Source organism: Streptomyces sp. NPDC046859 (assembly GCF_040645135.1). Taxonomy (NCBI): domain Bacteria; kingdom Bacillati; phylum Actinomycetota; class Actinomycetes; order Kitasatosporales; family Streptomycetaceae; genus Streptomyces; species Streptomyces sp. NPDC046859. The sequence continues at coordinate 104,282 of NZ_JBEYXR010000015.1, read as the reverse complement.
GTCGACTACACGGCGTACGGCATCAAGAACGCCATCCTGATCGACAACACCGGCAAGTGGCGCGACCGCGAGGGCCTGTCGAAGCACCTGCGCCCCGGTGTCGACAAGGTCGTGCTGACCGCGCCCGGCAAGGGCGACGTCCCGAACATCGTGCACGGCGTCAACCACGACACGATCAAGCCGGACGAGCAGATCCTGTCGTGCGCCTCCTGCACCACCAACGCCATCGTCCCGCCGCTGAAGGCGATGGACGACGAGTACGGCGTGCAGCGCGGGCACGTGGAGACCGTCCACTCGTTCACCAACGACCAGAACCTGCTGGACAACTACCACAAGTCCGAGCGCCGGGGCCGCTCCGCGCCGCTCAACATGGTCATCACCGAGACCGGCGCCGCCTCCGCCGTCGCCAAGGCGCTGCCCGACCTCAAGGCCCGCATCACCGGCAGCTCCATCCGGGTGCCGGTGCCGGACGTCTCCATCGCGATCCTCAACCTGCAGCTGAAGCGGGAGACGACCCGCGAGGAGGTGCACGACTACCTGCGCGAGGTGTCGCTGACCTCGCCGCTGCGCCGCCAGATCGACTTCATCACGGCGCCCGACGCGGTCTCCAGCGACTTCATCGGCTCCCGGCACGCGTCGATCGTGGACGCGGGCGCGCTGAAGGTGGAGGGCGACAACGCCATCCTCTACCTCTGGTACGACAACGAGTTCGGCTACTCCTGCCAGGTCATCCGGGTCGTCCAGCACGTCTCCGGGGTGGAGTACCCGACCTACCCGGCGCCGGCCGTCTGATCCGGTCCCCCGTGCCCCGCGGCCGGGGCGGACGCCCCCCGGTGGGCGTCCGCCCCGGCCGCGTCGTCCACCTGCCCGGCGACCCAGGCCAGGAAGTCCCGCACCTCACCGGCGGGCAGGGCGGTCGCGTCCGTGCGTGAGGGGCGCTCGTAGCTGCGCAGGGCGGCCTCGACGAGCGGGCGGAAGCGTTCCTCGGCGGCCGCGACGTCACGGGCCGCCCGGCGCTTGGGCTGCCAGCGCCCGGTCCGGCGGTAGCACACCGAGCGGCACCCGTTGAGGACCCGGTTGTCCGCCAGGTGCCCGTCGCCCGCGCCGTGCTCCCGGACGGAGGCGCGGATCGCGGCGAGCAGGTCGGCGGGGGCGGGCTCGGCGATCACCTCACGGGCCGGGGACCCGTACAGCGTCCGCCCGGCCTGATGGGCGACGGAACGGTCGATGACGTACCAGAAGGCCGGGGACCCGGCCGGGTCGAGGCTGAGCCGGGCGGGCAGCAGCGGGCCCGTGTTGAGGTCCAGCAGGTATCCGGCCCCGCCGGACGGCCGCGCGGCGAAGCCCGCGTCGTACACCACCAGTTCCAGTCCGGCCGCGGGGCAGAGCAGGGCGGGGTGCGTGAGGGCGGCGGCCAGCTCGGAGAGCAGCGGGGCGGGCGGTCTCCCGTCCAGGACCACCGTGACGTCGGTGTCGCTGCGCCCGTGCCGGTAGTCGCCGAGTGCGACGGAGCCGACCGCCACGACGCTCACCAGGCGCGTGCCGCACAGGTCGTGCGTGCGGCGGACCAGTTCCGTGAGGTAGGGCCGCAGTTCGGCGGGGACGGCGTGCGGGTCCACCGGTGTCCGGGTCATACGCCCAGTGTTCCGCACGGCCGGAAACCGGCGATCGCCCGAGAACGACCGGCCCGGTCCGGGCAGTCGGGTCGCGCCGGTGTCCGGGTCCCGGCCAATATCGGCGTACGGCGCGACGGGCGGCGTGCCGGGAACCGCGCGCACGGTCCCTGGTCGCCGTCCTCGGGCTGCCCTGCGCGGACGCCACCCCGCCCGCACCTTCACATGACTGCCACGCCTCCTCCATATATAGGACACATCCAGCCGGGCCGCCCGGCGCGGGGCAGACGGTGCGCGCGCCGCCTGCCTAGCCTCCCGGGCCATGCGATCACCCCGTATGAGACGCCTGGGTCTCACCACCGTCCTCGCCCTCGTCCCGGCCGTGTTCGGGCTCGCCCCCGGCGCGAGCGCCGCGGACCCCGCGCCGGCGGAGCTGACCTTCGCCACCGACGCCGCGACGACCACACCCGGCGGCACGGTGCGGCTCTCGATGACGCTCACCAACCACAAGTCGTACGACGTCCTGTTCGTCCACCAGACGATCCAGCCCACCTGGCTCACCACCCAGCGCCCCGACCTGAAGTACGGATTCACCGGCTGCACGCTCGCCACCGCCGCGGGCAGCGCCCCGTGCGCCGGAACCGGGCCCGCCGACCTCGGCGCGAACTACGGGACAACGGTCCCGCCCGGCCAGAGCCGCACCGTCACACTGACGCTCCAGATCGCCGCCGACTCCGGCTGCAACGGCAACCTCGGCTTCTACTCGTACTACTACGCCGAGTTCAGCGACGCGACCAACGTCAGCGGCGGCCCGGTCTTCACCCCGGAGACCCGGGTGCTCTGCGCCTGAGGCCCGGCCTGCCGTGTGACCGCCGGCGCCCCGCGCGGATCCCTCCCCCGCGCGGGGCACGGTGCCGAAAGCGAGCCGTATGGAGCAAGAGACCGGCCAGGGGGCGGCGAAACGCCGTCGTGGTCCTTCTCGCCCCTCGCCAAAGGGACGAACATGCCCGGTCATGGAGATCTTGCTCGTCGCCAGTGCGTTCAACAGCCTGTCCCAGCGCGTGTACGCGGAACTGTCCGACCAAGGGCACCGGGTGGACGTCGTCCTCGCCTCGCAGGGCGACGAGGCGGTCCGGGCCGCGGTCCGCGCGGCCCGCCCGGAACTGATCATCGCCCCCATGCTGAAGACGGCCCTGCCGGAGGACGTGTGGCGGGAGCACACCTGTCTCGTCGTGCACCCGGGCCCACCGGGGGACCGCGGGCCGTCCGCCCTGGACTGGGCCGTCGCCGACGGGGTGACCCACTGGGGCGTGACCGTGCTCCAGGCCGAGGCGGGGATGGACGCGGGAGCCGTGTGGGCCGCCGAGACCTTCCCGGTGCCCGAGGTCGGCAAGAGCGACCTGTACCGGGGCGAGGTCTCCGACGCGGCCTCGGCCGCGGTGCTGCAGGCCGTGCGCCGCTACGCCGAAGGATCGTTCAAGCCGAAGCCCCAGACCGACCCCGCGGTCCGTGTGCTGTGGCGCGACGCCTACCGCCAGGACCAGCGCCGGATCGACTGGGACAGGGACGACACCCGGACGGTGGTGCGCAAGCTGCGCGGCGCCGACTCACAGCCCGGGGTCCTGGACGAACTCCTCGGCCGTGAGCTGTTCCTGCACGGCGGGCACCCCGAGGACCGGCTGCGCGGACGCCCCGGCGAGCTGCTGGCGACCCGCGCCGGGGCGATCTGCCGGGCCACCGTGGACGGCGCGGTCTGGATCCCCGAGCTGCGGCCCCGCAAGGCGTCCGGCGACCCGGCGCCGTTCCGCCGTCCGGCGGCCTCCGTGCTGGACTCCTACCAGCGGCCCGCCGAGCACCGGCTTCCGGAGATCGCCGCCCCGCTCGAACTGCCCGCCGACCGCACCACCTGGACCGACATCCGCTACCGGCAGCGCGGCGACGTCGGGTTCCTGCGCTTCTCGTTCCCCGGCGGCGCGATGAGCACCGAGCACTGCCGCCGGCTGCACGCCGCCTACCGGTACGCCCTCACCCGCCCGACCCGGCTGCTGGTGCTGGGCGGCGCCCGTGACTTCTTCGCCAACGGCATCCATCTGAACGTCATCGAGGCGGCGCCGGACAGCGCGGGCGAGTCCTGGTCGAACCTCAACGCCATGGACGACCTGGTCGAGGCGGTGCTGCGGACCACCGACCGGCTGGTGGTGGCGGCTCTCGGCGGCAACGCGGCGGCCGGCGGGGTCATGCTCGCCCTGGCCGCCGACGAGGTGTGGTGCCGCTCCGGCGCCGTCCTCAACCCGCACTACCGGCGGATGGGCCTGTACGGCTCCGAGTTCTGGACGTACTCGCTGCCGCGCCGGGTCGGCGTCGAGACGGCGCACCGGCTGACCACCGAGGCGTTCCCGGTGAGCGCCGCGAGCGCCGCGCGGATCGGCCTGGTGGACCGTCTGGTGCCCGTGCCGCCGCGGGAGTTCGGCGCCGAGGTGGACCGGCTGGCCGACGCCCTGGCCGGTGCCCCGGACCTGGAGCGGCGGATCGAGGCCAAGGCCGCGGCACGCCAGGCCGACGAGAAGCGGCAGCCGCTCGCCGAGTACCGGCGGGACGAACTCGCCCGGATGCGGGCCATCTTCTTCGACCCTCGCGCCCCCTACCACGCCCTGCGGTCGGCCTTCGTGCGCAAGCTGCCGGCGGGCGCGCGGTGACCGCGCGGCTGCTGGTGGCGGGCGTCGGGAACATCTTCCTCGCGGACGACGCCTTCGGCCCGGAGGTGATCCGTGCCCTGGACGACCGGCCCCTGCCGCCCGCGGCGACCGTACGGGACTTCGGGATCCGCGGGCTCGACCTCGCCCACACCCTGCTCGACGGCTACGACACGGCCGTCCTGGTCGACGCGGCGGTCCGCGGCCACACCCCGGGCACCCTGTCGCTGATCGAGCCGGAGCTCCCCGACGGCTCGGCCGGCGGGCCGCCGCCCGAGGCGCACGGCATGGACCCGGCGAAGGTCCTGGCCCTCGCCGCCCACCTGGGCGACGGACCGCTCCCCCGGGTCCTCGTCCTGGCCTGCGAGCCCGAACGGGTCCCGCGCGGCGACGAGGACATCACCCCCGGCACCAGCGCGACCGTACGGGCGGCGGTACGGCAGGCGGTGGCGGCCCTGCACACCCTGGTCCCGGCGCTGCTCGCCGACCCCGCGGCGACGCCCGCGTTGCGCCGCCCGGACGAATCCGCGGGACCCTCCACGGCCGGGGTCCGGACCGAGGGGACCGGCGGCGCGGAGGATCGGCAGCGGACCGGCACCCCGGTCCCTCCCCCACCGACCGCGAGGAGCAGCGCCGATGTGTGAGTCCGTGGAAGAGGCCGGCCGAGCCGTCCTGGCGAGGAACGACGGTCTGGCCGCGCACCTGCGCGAGGAGCTGGCCGGGCGCGGGGTGAGCGTGGTCAACCTGCTGTCCAGCCCGGGCAGCGGCAAGACGGAACTGCTGGGCCGCGTCCTCACCCGGGCGATCGGGCGGGGCGTCCAGGTGGCCGCGCTCACCGCCGACCTGGCCACCGAGAACGACGCCCGGCGCCTCGCGCGGTCCGGCGCCCCGGTGAAACAGCTCCTCACCGACGGACTGTGCCATCTGGAGGCCCGTCAGCTGCGCGGGCACGTCGAGTCCTGGCCGCCCGAGGGCACCTCGCTGCTCTTCGTGGAGAACGTCGGCAACCTGGTCTGCCCGGCCTCCTACGACCTCGGGGAGAGCCTGCGGATCGTCCTGATGGCGGTGACGGAGGGCGAGGACAAGCCGCTGAAGTACCCCACCGCGTTCGGCTCGGCCCAGCTGGTGGTGCTGACCAAGTCCGACCTGGCGGAACCGGCCGGTTTCGACGCGGCCGTGTTCGAGGCGCATGTGCGGCGGGTCAACCCCGGCGTCGAGGTGGTCCGGTCCTGCGCCCGCACCGGGGAGGGCGTCGGCACCCTCCTGGATCGGGTGCTCGCCGTCCGGGACGGCGCCCCGGCACACACGCCTCCTCTGGCGCCAAGGCCCCACTCCCCCGTCCACGCGGCCGGCCCGGTCTCGTGACCGCGCCCGTCAGCAACGGGGCGGTGCGCCGCCGCGTCGTCGTGCGCGGCACCGTGCAGGGGGTGGGGTTCCGGCCGTTCGTGCACCGCCTCGCCACCGATCTCGCGCTGGCCGGCTTCGTCAGCAACACGGCGAACGGGGTGCTCATCGAGGTGGAGGGACTGCCGGACGGCGTCGACCGGCTGTGCGACCGGCTGGCCGCCGAGCCGCCACCGATGGCGGCGGTCACCGGCGTCGAGGTCGAGGACCTGCCGGTCACCGGCGCCGACGACACCTTCACCATCCGCTCCACCGACCGCTCCCCGGGCCGCACCCTCCTGCCGCCCGACACGGCGACCTGCGACGCCTGCCTGCGCGAGCTGGCCGACCCGCAGGACCGCCGCCACCGGCACCCCTTCCTCACCTGCGCCCACTGCGGCCCCCGCTTCACCATCGCCACGGGCCTGCCCTACGACCGTGCCGTCACCACCATGGACGGCTTCCCGATGTGCGCCGCGTGCGCCCGGGAGTACGGCGATCCCGCCGACCGCCGCTTCCACGCCCAGCCGGTGGCCTGCCCGGACTGCGGGCCCCGGCTGCGCCTGGAGCCGGCCCCCGGCACCGGGGTCCGGGCCGCGCGGGACGGTGACGCGCTCGCGGTGGCCCGGGCGCTGCTGGCGGGCGGCCGGATCGTCGCCGTGAAGGGCCTCGGCGGCTACCACCTGGCCTGCGACGCGACCGACGCACGGGCCGTGGACACGCTGCGCGGCCGCAAGGAGCGCGGTGGCAAGCCGTTCGCGGTGATGTGCGCGGACACCGACGCCGTACGGCGGGTCGCGCTGCCCTCGCCGGCCGAGCTGGCCGCCGTGACCGGGCCCCGCCGGCCCATCGTGCTGATGCGCCGGCGCGGGGCCGACGAGCCGCTCGCGCCCGGCATCTGCCCCGGCAGCCCGCACCTCGGGGTGATGCTGCCGTACACCCCGCTGCACCCCCTGCTGTTCGGGCTGCCGGGCGATCCGCCGGGTCCGCGGGTGCTCGTGATGACCAGCGGGAACCGGTCCGGGGAGCCGATCGTCACGGACGACGAGGAGGCGCTGACCCGGTTGGCGGGCCTCGCGGACGCCTGGCTCACGCACGACCGGCCCATCGCCTCGCCGTGCGACGACTCCCTGCTGCGGGTGCGCAGCGACGGCACCGAGCAGGTGCTGCGCCGCTCCCGCGGGTACGTCCCGCGCCCGCTGCGGCTGCCCGTGACGCTGCGTCCGGCGCTCGCGGTGGGCGGCGACCTGAAGAACGCGCTGTGCGTCGGCGAGGGCGACCTGGCGTGGTTCGGACCGCACATCGGCGACATGGGAGAACTCGCCACCCTGGAGGCGGCCGGCCGGGCCGAGGCGCATATGCGGCACCTGACCGGCGTGGCCCCCGAGGTGGTCGCCGCGGACCGGCACCCGGGGTACCACTCGGCGCGGTGGGCCCGGCTGCAGGCCGCCCACCTGCGGCTGCGGTCACCGGTGTTCGTCCAGCACCACCACGCCCACATCGCCTCCGCCATGGCCGAGCACGGGCTCGAAGGCACCGACCCGGTGATCGGGGTCGCCTTCGACGGCACGGGTTACGGCGACGACGGCACCGTCTGGGGCGGCGAGTTCCTGCTCGCCGGCTACGGCGGCTACCGGCGCCTCGCCCACCTCACACCGGCCCCGCTGCCCGGCGGGGACGCCGGGGTGGCCAACCCCTGCCGGCTGGCGCTGGCCCGGCTGTGGGCCGCGGGGGTGCGATGGGAGCCGGACCTGCCGTGTGTCGCCGCCTGCGAGCCCGACGAACTCGCGCTGCTGGAGCGTCAGCTGACGCGGGACGTGGCGTGCGCGGCGACCTCCAGCATGGGCCGGCTCTTCGACGCGGTGTCGTCCCTGGCGGGCGTCTGCCACCGCGCCGAGTACGAGGCGCAGGCCGCCGTGGAACTGGAGGCGGCGGCCACCACGGCCTGGGACGCCGACGACGAGGCGTACACCTTCGGGACGGCCGGCGGTCTGTGCGACCCCGCCCCCGTCCTGCGCGCCCTCGTCGCCGACCTGCGGGCGGGGGCGCCCGTCCCCGTGCTCGCCGCGCGCTTCCACCGGGGTGTCGCGCGGGCCGTGGCGGAGCTGTGCCGGCAGGCCCGGGAGGACACCGGCCCGGGCACGGTCGCCCTGAGCGGCGGGGTGTTCGCCAACGCGCTGCTGGAGGAGGAGTGTGCGCGGCTGCTGGCCGCGGACGGCTTCACGGTGCTGCGGCACGGCGAAGTCCCGCCGAACGACGGCGGATTGGCCCTCGGCCAACTGGTGGTCGCGGCGCACCGGCGAACGAAGGAGTGACGCATGTGTCTGGCGGTGCCCGGCAAGGTGGTGGCCATCGACGACGGCGCCGACCCGCTCACCGGGCTGATCGACTTCGGCGGGGTGCGCAAGCAGGCGTGCCTGGAGTACGTGCCCGACGTCCGGGTGGGTGAGTACGTCATCGTGCACGTCGGCTTCGCGCTCCAGCGCCTCGACGAGGAGTCCGCGCTGGCCTCGCTGAAGCTGTTCGAGGAACTGGGGCTGCTGGAGGAGGAGTTCGGGGACGCCTGGCAGCAGGCGGCCCGGGAGGCGGGGGAGCCCGCGCCCGCGGGGCGCCAGGACGGCGGGAGTGAGGCCCGGTGAAGTACATCGACGAGTTCAACGACCCTGAGCTGGCCCGGCGGCTGCTGGACGAGATCCGCGCGACCGCCACCCGCCCCTGGGCGATGATGGAGGTGTGCGGCGGTCAGACGCACTCGATCATCCGGCACGGCATCGACCAGTTGCTGCCCGAGCAGGTCGAGTTGATCCACGGCCCCGGCTGCCCGGTGTGTGTGACGCCGCTGGACGTCGTCGACAAGGCCCTGGAGATCGCCGCCCGCCCGGAGGTGATCTTCTGTTCGTTCGGGGACATGCTGCGGGTGCCCGGCACCGACCGGGACCTGTTCCGGGTCAAGGGCGGGGGCGGCGACGTACGGGTGGTGTACTCGCCGCTCGACGCGCTGGAGCTGGCCCGCCGCAACCCGGACCGGCAGGTGGTGTTCTTCGCGATCGGTTTCGAGACCACCGCCCCCGCCAACGCCATGGCCGTGCACCGGGCCCGCCGCGAGGGCCTGGGCAACTTCAGCCTGCTCGTCTCGCACGTGCGGGTGCCCCCGGCGATCGAGGCCGTCATGACGGCGCCGTCCTGCCGGGTGCAGGGCTTCCTCGCCGCCGGGCACGTGTGCAGCGTGATGGGGACGGCCGAGTACCCGGGGCTGGCGGACCGGTTCGGCGTGCCGATCGTGGTCACCGGGTTCGAGCCGCTGGACATCCTGGAGGGCATCCGCCGGACGGTGCGGCAGTTGGAGCGCGGCGAGCACCGGGTGGAGAACGCGTACCCCCGCGCGGTCCGCGACGACGGCAACCCGGCGGCCGTACGGATGATCGAGGAGGTGTTCGAGGTCACCGACCGCAACTGGCGGGGCATCGGGCGCATCCCGTCCAGCGGCTGGCGGCTGAGCGAGGCGTTCCGGGCGTACGACGCCGAGCACCGCTTCGACGTGGCCGGCATCCGGACCGAGGAGCCCGCCGAGTGCCGCAGCGGCGAGGTGCTGCAGGGCCTGATCAAGCCGACCGAGTGCGCCGCGTTCGGGACCACGTGTACGCCGCGCACACCGCTCGGCGCCACGATGGTCTCCAGCGAGGGCGCCTGCGCCGCCTACCACCTGTACCGCCGGATGAACACGCCCGCCCCGCAGGGCGTCCGGCCCGCGGCCGAGGAGCTGAACCCCGTTGCCTGAACGTCTCGCGGATGTGGTCGACCCGGCCGCCTGGACCTGTCCCGCTCCCCTGCGCGACCAGCCCGTCGTCGTGATGGGGCACGGGGGCGGCGGCGCCCTGTCGGCGGAGCTGATGGAGCAGGTCTTCGCCCCGGCGTACGGCAACAGCACGCTCGCCGCGCTCACCGACTCCTCCGTCCTCGAACTCGGCGGCGCGCGCCTCGCGTTCTCCACCGACTCGTACGTGGTGCGGCCGCTGTTCTTCCCGGGCGGCTGCCTCGGTGACCTCGCGGTCAACGGGACGGTCAACGACCTGGCGATGAGCGGGGCGCGGCCGGCCTACCTGTCCGCCGCGTTCGTCCTGGAGGAGGGCGTGGAGCTGGAGGTCGTGGAGCGGATCGCGCGGGCCATGGGCGCCGCGTCCGAGGCGGCCGGGGTCACCATCGCCACCGGGGACACCAAGGTGGTGGAATCGGGCCACGGCGACGGGGTGTACGTCACCACCGCCGGGGTGGGACTGGTGCCCGACGGGGTGGACATCCGCCCGCAGCGGGCGCGGCCCGGTGACGTCGTCATCGTCAGCGGCCCGATCGGGCTGCACGGCGTGGCGATCATGAGTGTCCGGGAGGGCCTGGAGTTCGGGGTCGAGGTCGCCAGTGACAGCGCGCCGCTCGCGGACCTGGTGGCGGCCATGCTGGCCGTCACACCGGACGTGCATGTGCTGCGCGATCCCACGCGGGGCGGTCTCGCCACGTCGCTCAACGAGATCGCCCGCGCCTCCGGGACGGGTGTGCGGCTCAGCGAGCGTGCCGTCCCGGTGCCGGACGCGGTCGCCAACGCCTGCGGGTTCCTCGGGCTCGACCCGCTGTACGTGGCCAACGAGGGACGGCTGGTCGCGTTCGTGCCGCCGTCGGCGGCGGACGAGGTCCTCGCGGCGATGCGGGCCCATCCGCACGGGGCGGGGGCCGTGGTGATCGGTGAGTGCGTCGCCGAGCACCCCGGGACGGTCGTCGTCGCGACGGGCCTCGGCGGCACCCGGGTGGTGGACCTGCCGCTGGGCGAGCAGCTTCCGCGGATCTGCTGACGCGGATCTGCTGACGGGCTCGTGTGTCAGCGGACGGCCGGTTCGATGCCGGTGATCTCCAGTTCCCGGCCGCTGCGCAGGTCGGAGGAGGGCCGGTCGCAGCGCGGGCACCAGAAGAACGGTGGCATGCCGACCGCGAACTCCTCGGCGCACGTCCCGCACCAGGCCTGGGCGGGGACCTGCTCGACCACCAGCCGCGCGGCGGCGAGGGCGGTGCCGTCGCGGGCCACCTCGAAGGCGAAGTCCAGGGCGTCGGGGACGACACCCGCCAGTTCGCCGACGCGGACGGTCACCGCCGACACGGTGTCCGTCCCGTCGGCCCGGGCCAACTCGCCGGCCCGCTCGATGATCGCGGTCGCGATCGACAGTTCGTGCACGGCCCGCTCACGGGTAGCGGCGGCCCGCGCGCAGACCGCCCGCCATCCGCCAGATCCGTGCCTCGCGCCGCAGGCTGGGCAGTTCCCACACCAGCAGGACCAGTGCGAGGGCGCCCAGCAGGACGGCCTCGGCCTTCAGCACTTGAACTCCGCTCATCCCGGCTCCTCCACTTCCGGCGCCGCACCGGCGCGCCCGTCGGTCGTTCATCGCGGTCACTCCCCGCTGTCCGTCATCCCGGTGAGATGTTCGGCATGGCGTCCATCAGGGCGTCGTGTCTCTTCCAGCGGATCCCGGTGGAGCGGCGCGCGTCGGAGGTGCCGTCCCGGTGGTGACCCGTCTGGTCCTGGTAGCGGCCGTGGTTGCCCTGGTGCATGCCGGACACATGGCCGGGGGTGTCGGGCTTGGCCTGGGCCCTGCCGACCCGGATGCCGCCCATGGTGTTCTCCTTCCTCGTCTGCGCGCCGCGGGGCGCGCTCACGACCTCTCGGTGAGGCCGGCGAAGAACTGTTCGACGGCCGGCCAGATCGCGCCGCCGCCGGACAGCCCGCGCCAGTGCCGGCGGACGACGGCGACCATGCGGTAGCAGTCGTCGACCGGCACGATCCAGTGGTGGTCGGCGCCGTGCACGGTGTTCACCAGCAGTGCCTCCACCTCGGGTGCCACGGTGGCGAGCGGCGGACACGTCCGCGTGAGGCGCCGCCAGGCCGCCGCGTCCACCTCCCACCGCATGGCCCCGGCCGGGCTCGGCCCCTCGGCGGTGACCGTGCCGTCGGCGCGGGGCACGAAGAAGACCAGCCCGACGGGCACGCCGAGGACGTCCGTCCCCACCGCCGGCAGCCGGAGTCGCCGGCGGGGCACCAGCCGGTACCGGCCCTCGTCCGCACCGCCCCGGTCGAACAGCACCGAGCAGGGGCCGCACACACAGCGCACCCGCTCCTCCTCGGCGTCGTGCAGATGGGCGTGGTCCTCGGGGACCGGCGCCGCGCACAGCTCGCACACCTCCGCGTCCGCCGCCGCGCGGCCTGCCGTGGAGCGGATGAGCCGGGCCAGGGCGCCGCCGGTGGTCACGGCGCGCTCCGGCGGGTCAGGGTGGCCAGCGGTACGAACGCCGGGGCGGACCGGCCTCCGGCGGGGTCCGGCACCGGTTCGACGTCCGTCAGTTCCGGGGCGGCGGCGAGGACGGCGGCCCGTACGGCGTCGGTGACGTCGGCTCCGCCGCTGCCGCTGCCGGCGCCACAACCGCCGCCCGCCGTCAGCCGTACCCGGGCGACGCCGCCCTCCACACCGGCCCACTCGACGTCGCCGCCGCGTTCCCGGACGGCGGGGCGCAGCCGCTCGACGGCGCGCGCCGCCCGGCGTTCGGCGGGTTCGGGGTGGAGGTCGTGCAGCACCAGCAGGTGCCCGAGCAGTTCGTCGTCGGCGAGGCGTGCGGCGAGGGCGGCGTCGGCGAGGTCCAGGACGCGGGCCAGTGCCTCGCCGTAGACCTCGGTCAGCAGGCCCACCGCCTCGGTGGCGGGGCGGGTGACGGGGCCGGGCGTGCACTCCAGGCCCTCCAGGAGTTCGTCGAGCCGGGCGAGCCGGGCCTCGACGTCCGGATCGGCCAGCCGGGCCGGGGCGGGCTCACCCATGGCTCGCCCCGTAGGTCGGGGAGTGCATGGTGGTCAGCGTCTTCCCCTTGCCGACGTACATGTGGACACCGCACGGCAGACAGGGGTCGAAGCTGCGGACGGTGCGCATGATGTCGACGCCCTTGAAGTCGTCGGGGCCGTTCTCCTCGAAGATGGGCTGGCCCTGGACGGCGTCCTCGTACGGGCCGGGTGTGCCGTACATGTCCCGGGGGCTGGCGTTCCACGGGGTGGGCGGGTACGGGTGGTAGTTGGCGATCTTCTTGTCCTTGATCACCAGGTGATGGGAGAGGACGCCGCGCACCGCCTCGTGGAAGCCGCAGCCGATCGCCTCGTCGGGCACCTCGTAGTTCTGGAACACCTTGGTGTCGCCGACGCGGACGAGGTCCATGGCCTCCTCCAGGAACTGGAGGGACATGGCGGCCGCGTAGGCGACGAAGTAGGGGCGGGCACGGTCCCGTTCGATGGTGTTGCTCCACTTGGGGATGCGCCATTCCAGGGTGGTCTCCGGCAGGCTCTCCCCCTTGGGCAGGGAGATGCGGACGCTGTCGCCGGTGGCCTTGACGTACGGGGTGTCGACGATGCCGTTGAGCGCGGTGGACCACAGGCGGGCCAGCGGGCCGCCACCGGTGTCCAGGGCGAGGTGGTCGCCGCTGCGCGGGTCGAGCCAGCGCGGACTCATCACCCAGCTGTAGTTGCCGTCGAAGTCGCGCTTCTGCGGGACCGGCACCGTCGTCTGGTTCCAGGGGTGGCGCATGTCGACGGGGTTGCCGAGCGGGTCGCGGGTGACGAAGGGCTCCTCGTTGACCCAGTCCTCGTAGAACGAACTGCCGAGCATGATGCGCAGGCCGAGGTTGATGTCGACGAGGTTGTTGGTGACCAGTTCACCGTCCACGATGATGCCGGGGGTCACGTACATGGCCTTGCCCCAGGTGTTCATCGTCTCGTAGCGGTAGTCGACGACCCTGGGGTCCTGGAAGGCGCCCCAGCAGCCGAGCAGGACGCGGCGGCGGCCGACCTCCTCGTAGCCGGGCAGCGCCTCGTAGAAGAAGTCGAAGACGTCGTCGTTGAGGGCGACGGCCTTCTTGACGAAGTCGATGATCCGCATGAGCCGGCTGAGGTAGTCGGTGAACGCGGTGGGCTGGGGCATCGTGCCGACGCCGCCCGGGTACAGCGTGGAGGGGTGGACATGCCGCCCCTCCATCAGGCAGAACATCTCGCGGGTGACGCGGCTGACCTTCAGGGCCTCCTTGTAGATCTCGCCCTCGAAGGGGTTGAAGGCCCGCATGATGTCGGCGATGGTCCGGTAGCCGTGGATGTCGCCCCGGGGCGCGGCGGTGCGTTCGGCGCGGGCCAGGACCCCGGGGTTGGTGGCCTTGACCATGGCCTCGCAGAAGTCCACGAAGACCAGGTTGTCCTGGAAGATCGTGTGGTCGAACATGTACTCGGCCGCTTCGCCGAGGTTGACGATGTGCTCGGCGAGCGTGGGCGGCTTGACGCCGTAGGCCATCTGCTGGGCGTAGTCGGAGCAGGTGGTGTGGTTGTCGCCGCAGATACCGCAGATGCGGGAGGTGATGAAGCCCGCGTCCCGGGGGTCCTTGCCCTTCATGAACACCGAGTAGCCACGGAACAGCGACGAGGTGCTGTGGCATTCGACGACTTCCCGGTTGGCGAAGTCGATCTTCGTGTAGATGCCCAGGTTCCCGATGATCCGGGTGATCGGGTCCCAGGACATGTCCACGATCTGTGGCGGCTTGCGCTCCGTCGCGCGCGCCCCGGTGGTCGTCATCTGCGGTACTGCCCCTCGCTGTCGATGTTCGTGAGTGGGTGGCGGCGGATGGGTGTGACCCGGTGTCAGGGCCGCCAGTGCGGGTCGTAGCCGCTGGTCAGCTTGCGCTTGTTGTGCCGCCACCTGGGCTCGTGGTTGACGAGTTCGTTGGTCATCCCGCGCAGGCGGCGGATGACGGCGCCGTACGGCTTGATGGCGAGCGACGACAGGGTGCCGCCGGGCGGCTCGTCCATGAACGGCATGAAGGCGTCCGGGAAGCCGGGCATCGTGCAGCCGATGCAGATGCCGCCGACGTTCGGGCAGCCGCCGATGCCGGCCATCCAGCCCCGCTTGGGCACGTTGCAGTTGACGACCGGACCCCAGCAGCCCGCCCTCACCAGGCACTTGGGCGAGTTGTAGTCCTTCGCGAAGCTCGCCTGCTCGTAGTACGAGCCGCGGTCGCAGCCCTCGTGGACGGTCTTGCCGAACAGCCACTGCGGGCGCAGCATGTGGTCCAGCGGCGGCGGGGGCGCCGATCCGGCCGCGTGGTACAGGACCCAGACCAAGGTCTCCATGAAGTTCTCCGGCTGGATGGGGCAGCCGGGCACGTTCACCACGGGAAGGCCGCCCTGCGAGCGGTAGTCCCAGCCCAGGTAGTCGGCGAGGCCCATGGAGCCGGTCGGGTTGCCGGCCATGGCGTGGATGCCACCGAACGTGGCGCAGGTGCCGGCGGCGACCACCGCCCATGCCCGGGGCGCCAGTTGGTCGATCCATGAGTTCAGCGTCTGCGGCTCGCCGGTCTCCGGGTCGTTGCCGAACGACGTCCAGTAGCCGTCACCCTCGATGATGTTCTGGTTGGGGATGGACCCCTCGATGACCAGGATGAACGGAGCCAGGTCGCCGCGGGCCGCCGCCCGGTAGGGGGCCAGGAAGTCCTCGCCGCCCAGACTGGGCGAGAGCACCTTGTTGACCAGGTCGACCTTCGGCAGTCCGGGGATCAGACCGAGCACCAGGTCCTCGATGGACGGCTGGTCGGCGGCGGTCAGGGAGACCGTGTCGCCGTCGCAGCTCATGCCCTCGGAGATCCACAGGATGGTGATCTCGTCGAAGCCCTGCCGGTCGTCGCCGCGCACGGCTCCGCCCGTGACCTCGGTGGTGCTGCTGTGCCTCGTCATGTCATGCCTCCACCGCGGGGGTGTCGGACGGCGCGGGCTCCAGTGGCTCGAGTTCGTCGGGCCGGAAGTAACGGAAGCGGCCGTACCAGGTGTGCAGTTCGGATGCGGGATCGTCGTCGAGGGTGACGGCCAGGTGCACGCTGCCGTCCACGTCGTGGAAGACGGCGGCCACTTCGGCCGTCCGTCCGGCCAGGAACATGTCCTGCGCGTCCGCGCCGCGTCCCCGCGGGCGCAGCCGGACCCGGCTGCCGCCGCCGAGGGGCACGCCGTCGGCGAGCACCGTGTCGGTGGCCGGGGACAGTCCGTCGTCGCCGCCCTCCTGCCACCACGCCGGGCGTTCGCCGGGCGGGGCGGCAGGAGGGCGGGCCGGGGTGAGGGAGCGGACGGCGCCGTGCAGCCGGGCGAAGACCTCCGGCGGCATGGTGTCGACCCGGTCGAGGATCGCCGCGGCCCTGGGGTCGGTGGCGCGTGCCTCGCTCTTCTCCTCGTCCGTCAGCAGCATGGTGCGCAGGGTGAGGATCTCGTCGATCTCCGCCGCGTCGTGCAGGTCGCCCGGGCTCTCCGGCGCCACCCGCGGGTGGTCGGGGAGGATGATCGGGGCCGACAGCACGACGCGCGCGCTGCCGGGTTCGCCGCCGAGGACGGGGAACGTGAACTCGTTGCGGCAGGCGCGGGCCTTGTCGTGCAGGCCCGCGGGCGGGTCGATCAGCGAGACGAACTCGACGCCGTCGCCGCCGATCAGCGTGTGGGTGGCGATGAACGCGCCGCGCAGGGCCTCGTCTCGCGCGGTCCGCGGGCCGGGGGCGAGTCCGGTGTGGGTGGTGCGCACCTGGAGCCGGACCAGGTCGGGGGCGATCCGCTCGGCGGTGACGGTGACGCTGCCGCGCAGTTCCTCGCGGACGCGCACCACGCGCCCGGCGTCCGCGGGCAGCGGTTCGACGTCCGTGCCGCCGGACGCCCCGACGGGGACCGTGGTCCCCTGGACGACCCGCTCGTCGAGGCTCAGGGAGAGCGCGGCCTCGCGGGGCACGGCCTCGTCGAACGTCAGATGCACGGTTCCGTCGGCGGCGCGCAGCGACGGCACGTCGCGGTGCCCGCCGTCCGCGCCGGCCACCTGGACCTGCTTGCGCCGC
Organism: Streptomyces sp. NPDC046859; assembly: GCF_040645135.1. Classification (NCBI taxonomy): domain Bacteria; kingdom Bacillati; phylum Actinomycetota; class Actinomycetes; order Kitasatosporales; family Streptomycetaceae; genus Streptomyces; species Streptomyces sp. NPDC046859. Next base: position 87,673 of record NZ_JBEYXR010000015.1, on the reverse strand, counting down.
ATCTGCAGGAACCGCAGCCGGACGTGCACCGAGGCGCCGGGCCGAAGGGTCCGCAGCAGGCACTCGGTGCGCTGGTACCAGGAGTCGGCGGAGCCGGACACGGTGGGGGCGACGGGCCCGTCGGACTCCACCCAGTCACGGGGGAAGAGCACCCCGAACTGCCAGCGGACCCGGTTCTTGGCGGAGGACCGGCGGTAGGGGTAGAGCAGATAGCCCTCGTAGAGCACGGCGTCGGCGACGGCGCCGATCCGCTCGAAGTCCCCCTCGGACGCCGCCGCCGTGGCGGCGCCCGCGGCCGGTCCGTCCGCCATCCTGCCTCCTCGGGTGCGGGTACACGCGGATCCCTTCCACCACGGAAGCACCGCGCACCCGACCTCGCCCCTCCGGCTCACGCCAGGTGGCGCATTCCGGTGACGGAGGCGGCCCACGGGCCGGGGCGCCGCCCGCGGACGGCGGGAGCAACCGCGGGGCGCGGCGACACGTCTTCCTACGCGCGAGGGACCGTCCGGCTCCCCGCGACAGGAGGTCGCGCACGATGAGCGAGAAGGCACGGCGGCTGTTCGAAGCCCTCGACCTCGACGACAGCGGGACCCTGACCCGCGCGGAGGTCATCGTCGCGCTGCGGTCCAAGGGCCCGTCGCTGGCCGCCTCGGGGGATCTGCCGCCCTGGGGTCTCGGGGACGACGACGACTCGTCCGCGCTGTTCGACGCCGCCGACCTGAACGGCGACCAGGTGGTGACGCTGGAGGAGTTCGCGGCGGTGGTCGACCGCCGGTTCGGCTGGCGGGACCGGTGACGGCGGCGCCCCGCGCGGGATGACTCCCCGCGCGGGGCGCTCGGTCGTACGGCGGTACGGCTCAGGCGAGTTCGACGAGCAGGTCGCCGCCCTCCACCTGCTGGATCCTCCCGATGGCGAGCCGGGCCACCCGGCCGGACTTCGCCGCGGTGATCGACGCCTCCATCTTCATGGCCTCGATGGTGGCGACCTTGGCGCCGGCCTCCACCTCGTCGCCCTCGCTGACCGTGAGGGTGACCACGCCCGCGAAGGGCGCCGCCACATGGCCGGGGTTCGACCGGTCGGCCTTCTCCGTCACCGGGACGTCCGAGGCCGCGGCCCGGTCGCGGACCTGGATGGGCCGCAGCTGGCCGTTCAGGGTCGACATCACGGTGCGCATACCGCGCTCGTCGGCGTCGCCGACGGCCTGCAGCTCGATGAGCAGCCGCACCCCGCGCTCCAGGTCGACGGCGTACTCCTTGCCCGGACGCAGTCCGTAGAAGAAGTCCTTGCTGTCCAGGACGCTGGTGTCGCCGTAGGAGTCGCGGTGCGTCTCGAACTCGCGCGTCGGGCCGGGGAACAGCAGCCGGTTCAGCGTGGCGCGCCGGTCCTTGGCCAGGCCCTCGCGGTCGTCGGCGCCCAGCTCCGCGATCGGCTTCGCCTCGGCGCGGCCCTGGAGCGCCTTGGTCCGGAACGGCTCGGGCCAGCCGCCGGGCGGGGTGCCCAGCTCGCCGCGCAGGAAGCCGATGACGGAGTCCGGGATGTCGAAGCGGTCGGGCGTCGCCTCGAAGTCGGCCGGGGACACCCCCGCGCCCACCAGGTGCAGCGCGAGGTCGCCGACCACCTTCGAGGAGGGGGTGACCTTGACGAGCCGGCCCAGCATCCGGTCCGCGGCGGCGTACATCGCCTCGATCTCCTCGAAGCGGTCGCCGAGGCCGAGTGCGACGGCCTGGGTGCGCAGGTTGGAGAGCTGCCCGCCGGGGATCTCATGGTGGTAGACCCGGCCGGTCGGCGAGGCGAGCCCGGCCTCGAAGGGGGCGTAGACCTTGCGGACGCTCTCCCAGTACGGCTCCAGGTCGCCGACCGCCTGGAGGTCGAGCCCGGTGGGCCGCTCGGAGTGGTCGGTGGCGGCGACGATCGCCGACAGCGACGGCTGTGAGGTGGTGCCCGCCATGGACGCCACGGCCCCGTCGACCGCGTCGGCGCCCGCCTGGATCGCGGCGAGGTAGGTGGCGAGCTGACCGCCCGCGGTGTCATGGGTGTGCAGGTGCACCGGCAGCTCGAACTCGCGGCGCAGCGCCGACACCAGCTTCGCCGCGGCCGGCGCCCGCAGGAGTCCCGCCATGTCCTTGACGGCCAGGACGTGCGCGCCCGCCTCGACGATCTGCTCGGCGAGGCGCAGGTAGTAGTCCAGGGTGTACAGGCGCTCGGACGGGTCGGACAGGTCGGAGGTGTAGCACAGCGCCACCTCGGCCACGGCCGTGCCGGTCTCCCGTACGGCCTCGATGGCCGGGCGCATCTGGGAGACGTCGTTGAGGGCGTCGAAGATGCGGAAGATGTCGATGCCGGTGGCCGCCGCCTCCTGCACGAACGCGTCGGTCACCTCAGTGGGGTACGGCGTGTAGCCGACGGTGTTGCGGCCGCGCAGCAGCATCTGCAGGCAGATGTTCGGCACGGCCTCCCGCAGGGCCGCCAGCCGCTCCCACGGGTCCTCGGCGAGGAAGCGCAGCGCCACGTCGTAGGTCGCGCCGCCCCAGCACTCCAGGGACAGCAGCTCGGGCAGGGTGCGGGCCACCACCGGGGCCACGGCGAGCATGTCCTTGGTGCGCACCCGGGTGGCAAGCAGCGACTGGTGCGCGTCACGGAAGGTGGTGTCGGTGATCCCGATGGTCGGCGAGGACCGCAGCCAGTGCGCGAATCCCTCGGGGCCGAGTTCGGCGAGCCGCTGCCGGGAGCCGGGCGCCGGGTCGCCGGCCGGGAGCGGGGGCACCTTGGTCAGCGGGTCGAGCAGGTCGGGGCGTTCGCCGTGCGGCTTGTTGACCGTGACGTCGGCGAGATAGGTGAGCAGCTTCGTGCCGCGGTCGGCGGAGTGGCGGGCGGTGAGCAGGTGCGGGCGCTGCTCGATGAACGACGTGGTGACCCGGCCGGCCTGGAAGTCGGGGTCGTCGAGGACCGCCTGCAGGAAGGGGATGTTGGTGGCCACGCCGCGGATGCGGAACTCGGCCACCGCGCGCCGGGCGCGGCCCACCGCGGCGTTGAAGTCCCGGCCCCGGCAGGTCAGTTTGACCAGCAGGGAGTCGAAGTGGGCGCTGATCTCCGTACCGGCGTGGGTGGTTCCGCCGTCGAGCCGGATGCCGGAGCCGCCCGGTGAGCGGTAGGCGCTGATGCGGCCGGTGTCCGGGCGGAACCCGTTGGCGGGGTCCTCGGTGGTGATCCGGCACTGCAGGGCGGCGCCGCGCAGGGTGACGGTCTCCTGGGCGAGACCGAGGTCGGCCAGGGTCTCGCCGGCGGCGATCCGCAGCTGCGACTGCACCAGGTCGACGTCGGTGACCTCCTCGGTCACCGTGTGCTCGACCTGGATGCGCGGGTTCATCTCGATGAAGACGTGGTTGCCGTCCCGGTCGAGCAGGAACTCCACGGTGCCCGCGTTGCGGTAGCCGATCTGCCGGGCGAAGCGGACGGCGTCGGCGCAGATGCGGTCGCGCAGCTCGGGGTCGAGGTTGGGCGCGGGGGCCAGCTCGATGACCTTCTGGTGGCGGCGCTGCACGGAGCAGTCCCGCTCGTACAGGTGAATGACGCCGCCCTGCCCGTCGGCGAGGATCTGCACCTCGATGTGGCGGGGCTCGACGACGGCCTTCTCCAGGAAGACGGTGGAGTCGCCGAACGCCGACGCCGCCTCGCGGGACGCCGCCTCGATGGCCTCGCGCAGCTGGGCGGGCTCCTCGACCCGGCGCATGCCGCGCCCGCCGCCGCCGGCGACCGCCTTGACGAAGACGGGGAACCCGACGTCGTCGGCGGCACGGACGAGTTCGTCGACGTCGGTGGAGGGCGCCGACGAGCCGAGCACGGGGACGCCGGCCTCGCGGGCCGCGGCGACCGCGCGGGCCTTGTTGCCGGTCAGCTCCAGGATGTCCGCGCTGGGGCCGACGAAGGTGATGCCCGCCTCCTCGCAGGCCCGCGCCAGGTCGGGGTTCTCGGACAGGAAGCCGTACCCCGGGTAGACGGCGTCCGCTCCGGCACGGCGCGCGGCGCGGACGATCTCCTCGACGGAGAGGTAGGCGCGGACCGGGTGCCCGGGCTCCCCTATCTCGTACGCCTCGTCGGCCTTCAGCCGGTGCAGGGAGTTGCGGTCCTCGTGCGGGAAGACGGCGACGGTGCGCGCGCCCAGCTCGTAGCCCGCGCGGAACGCGCGAATCGCGATCTCCCCGCGGTTGGCGACCAGCACCTTGCGGAACATTCTTGATCCCTTCGGCCGGAGACTGAGCCCCCATGGTGTCGGGGCGATCGTTTCCACGCTATGTGAGCCGGGCCACTGACAGTCGGCCCGGCGCCGGGCGCTGCGCGCGCGTACGTGGGCGACCGGACGGGCCTACGCTGTTCCTGGGCCTCCTGTCGTCGCGGGAGGTGTGAGCGAGGTGCCTCATGGCCGGCGCGATTGACCACGGTGTGCCGACGCACGGCGCGATCGGCGACACGACGGGTCCGCTCACGTCCGCGGCGGGCCACGCGGGTGTCTTCGAGGACCTGCTCCCGCTGGCGCTGTGGGTCGCCGACGGCGCCGGGCTCCTCGTGCAGTGGTCGCCGGCCGCGCAGGACCTGCTCGGGTACACGCCGGAGCAGATGCTGGGGCGGGACGCCACGCTCGCCTTCGTCCCCGAGGAGAACCAGCGGCTCGCGGACCGGCTGGCCGGCTCGGTGCGGACCGGCGCGGCGGTGGTGGCGCGGCTGCCCCTGCGCCACCGCGACGGCACCCTCGTCGACGTGGAGATGTGGAACTGCCCGATCCCGGACGCCCGGGGCGGCACCGGGGTGCTGGCCGTCGTGGCGGACACCTCCGCCGTGAAGGGGATGCGCGACGCGCTGGCGGCGCTGGAGGGGCTCTTCGAGCAGTCCCCCGTCGGGCTCGCGATGCTCGGTCCCGATCTGCGGTTCCTGCGGGTCAACGAGGCGCTGGCCCGGATGGACGGCGTCCCGGCGGCCGACCACGTCGGCCGGAGTGTCACGGACGTCGCGCCCGGCACGGCCGCCCTGGAGACGGTGATGCGGGGGGTCCTGGAGCGGGGCGAGGCCGTGGTGGACCACCGGCACACCTGGTCCGGCGCGGACCCGGCAGGGCGGCGGACCTGGTCGTGCTCCTACGCGCCCCTGCTCGGCGCGGCCGGCCGGCGGGTCGGGGTGATCGCCTCGCTGATCGACGTGACCCGCGAGCAGCGCGCCCACCTGGAGGCCGAGCGGGCCCGGCGGCGGCTCGCGCTGCTCGCGGAGGCGGGCGCGCAGATGGGCTCGACCCTGGATCTGCGGCAGACGGCCGAGGAGGTCGTCCGGGTGCTGGTGCCCCGGCTGGCCGACTCCGCGGACGTCCAGCTGCTGGAGGAGGCGGTGGCGCCGGACGAGACCGCCGCGTCCGCGCACGGCGTGGTCCGCCGGGTGGCGGCGTCCTTCACCGACTCGCGGGCACCGGCGGACCAGCTCGCGGTCGGCATGACCCTGCAGGTCCCGCGCGGGTCGGTGTACGAGCAGGTCATCGACGCCGGCCGGGCCATGAACCTGCACCTCGCCGACATCGGGCAGCTGATCCCCGCCCCCGAGGCGAAGCCGCTGCGCGCGTACCTGCACGCGAGGGTCGGCTCGGCGCGGCTGGTGCCGCTGGTGGCCCGGGGGACGGTGCTGGGCGCGGTGGTGGTGACGCGGACGAGGGACCGCGAGCCGTTCGACCACCAGGACACGCTGCTGATCGACGAGCTGGTCGCGCGGGCGGCGCTGAACATCGACAACGCCCGTATGTACAGCCGGGAGCGGGACGCCGCGCTCACCCTGCAGCGCAGCCTCATGGACCCCTGTCTGCCGGACGTCCGCGGGCTGGAGCTCACCGGGCGCTATCTGCCGGCCGGCGAGCACGAGGTCGGCGGGGACTGGTTCGACGCGATCGCCCTGCCGGGCGGGCGGACCGCGCTGGTGATCGGTGACGTGATGGGGCACGGCATCCACGCGGCGGCCGTCATGGGACAGCTGCGCACCGCCGTACGGACCCTGGCGCGCCGCGACACCACCCCCGACCAGGTGCTGCGGTACCTGGACGCCGTCGTGGCCGATCTCGGGGAGAACGAGATGGCCACCTGTCTGTACGCCGTGCACGACGCGGTATCCGGGCACTGCCTGGTCGTCCGCGCGGGGCACCCGCCGCCCCTGGTGGCCGACCGGCGGGGCGCGGTCGCCTTCCTGGACGGCCCGGCGGGCCCGCCGCTGGGTCTGGGCCGGCAGGACGGGCGGGTGCAGCACCTGCGTCTGGAGCCGCACAGCCTCCTGCTGTCGTACACCGACGGGCTGATCGAGGCACGGGGCTCCGACCTGGAGCAGGGCATGTGCCGGCTGGCGCGGGCGGTGCGCGACCCCGGCCGCCCGCTGGAGCGGATCTGCGACGACCTCCTGGCGGACCTCGTGCCCGGCCCGGCCGACGACGACGTGGCCGTGCTCCTGGCGCGGGCCCTGCCCAGGTGAGACGGCACGGCCGGCCGTCACCCGACCGAGGCGGCCCGGCCGCCGTGATCAAGCACGGGGCGGGTACTCGGCCGATACTGGGAGGGAACGCCGCAAGGCCAGGCGTTCGGAACGGCAGCAGCGCCCGCGCGCGGGCCCCCGGGTCCCCGCGCGCGGCGCGGGATGGGTGGGCGATGCACGACACATCCCCTACGTCGGTCAGCGAGAGTCCGGAGGACCCTTTCTCGGTGCTCCGGTCCGCGGCGGCCGTGCTGGACCGGCGGGGGCGGGTGGTCGCCTGGAGCGAGCAGGCGACCGGGCTGCTGGGGTACCGGGCGGACGAGGCGCTGGGCCGGTCCGTGCACGAGTTCCTGGTCGACGCCGGTGACGAGCGTGTCGTCGCCGAGGCCGCCCGCTCCTGTCTGCGGGAGCACGGCTGGTTCGGGCTGCTGCCGGTGCTGCACCGCTCGGGACGCCGGTTGCACGTGGGGTTCCGGGCCCGGCGGGTGCAGCGGCTGGGCGGCGGGGAGGAGTGGCTGCTGGTCGGCTCCCTCGCCCATGAGATCGCCCAGTGGGAGATCGACCGCGCGGTGCTGGACGGCTTCTTCCTGCGCTCCCCGATCGGGGTGGTGGTGCTCGGGCCGGACCTGCGCGTGCTGCGGGTGAACCAGGCCATCGCCCGGTTCGGCGGGCTGCCGGCCGGCGCCTACCGGGGGCGCCGGGCCGGCGAGTTCCTGCTCGGTCCGGTCGCGGACTGGGTGGAGGGCAAGCTCCAGACCGTCCTGGACACGGGCCGGCCCCTGATCTTCGCGGAGCACCGCTGCCGGCTGCTCGGCGAACCCCACAAGGAGATCGTGATCTCCGTCTCCGCCTTCCGGATGCAGGACCCGTCCGGACGGGTGCTGGGCGTCACCGAGATCGTCGAGGACGTCACCGACCGCCACCGGGCCCGCCGGCGGCTGGCTCTGCTCAACCAGGCCGGCACCCGGATCGGCAGCACCCTGGACGTGGCCCGCACCACGCGCGAACTCGCCGAGGCGGCCGTGCCGGAGCTCGCCGACGCCCTCTCGGTGGACCTGCTGGAACCGGTGACGCGCGGCGAGGAACCGGACCCGGACAGCATGGGCCCGCTGCGCCGGACGGCGGCCCGCTCGGTCCGGCCCGAGGGGGTGCGGGTGATGTACCCCGAGGGCCATCTGTTCTTCTTCCCGCCGGACACCGCGCCCCACCGCTGCCTGGCCGAGCGGCGGCCCGTGCTGTTCCCCGTCCTGAAGACGGGTTCGGGCTGGACCGCCGCCGAACCGGAACGGGCCCGGCAGGCGCTGGAGGCCGGTGTCCACTCGCTGATCGTGGTTCCGCTGGCCGCCCGTGGTGTGGTGCTCGGCGTGGTCTGCCTGTGGCGTTCGCAGCGGCCGGAACCCTTCGAGGCGGACGACCTGACCTTGGCGGAGGAGTTCGCGGCCCGGGCCGCCGTCTGCATCGACAACGCCCGCCGCTACACCCAGCAGCACCAGGCCGCCGAGGCCCTGCAGCGCAGTCTGCTGCCGGGCGAGGTGCCGGAGCAGCCGGCCGTCGAGACCGCGCACCGCTATCTTCCGGCGCGGGCGTCCACCGGGGTGGGCGGTGACTGGTTCGACGTGATCCCGCTGTCGGGGCTGCGCGTCGCCCTGGTGGTGGGCGACGTGGTCGGGCACGGCATGCACGCCTCGGCCACGATGGGGCGGCTGCGGGCCGCCGTGCACACCCTGGCCCACCTCGACCTGGCGCCCGACGAAGTGCTGTCCCGGCTGGATGATCTGGTGGACCACCTCGCCACCGAGCAGCGGCAGGCGGACGCCGGCGCCCCCCAACTCGTGGGTGCCACCTGCCTGTACGCCATCTACGATCCGGTCACCCGGCTCTGCGTCATGGCTCGTGCCGGGCATCCGCCGCCGACGGTGCTGGACCCGGACGGAAAGGTACGGGACGTCGACGTGCCCGCCGGACCGCCGCTCGGCCTGGGGGGACTGCCGTTCGAGAGCGCCGAGTGCGAACTGGCGGAGGGCAGCCTGATCGCTCTCTGCAGCGACGGCCTGCTGCTGGCGGGCGACCGTGACATCGACGAGGGCATGTCGTTGCTGCGGACCACGCTGGCCGGTGCGGCACCGTCGCTGGAGAGCACCAGCAAGGCGGTGGAGGACGCCATGATTCCCGGCCGCCCCGACGACGACATCACGCTGCTGCTGGGCCGCACCCGCGTCCTGCCGGCGGGGAACGTGGCCACCTGGGAGCTGCCGGCCGAGCCGACGGCCGCCGGCGACGCCCGGACGTTGGTGCAGGACCAGCTGGCCCGGTGGGGCCTCGACGAGGAGCTGGCCTTCACCACCGAACTCATCGTGAGCGAACTGGTCACCAACGCCTACCGGTACGCCGGCGGTCCCGTGCAGCTGCGGCTGATCCGGGACGGGCGCCTGATCTGCGAGGTCTCCGACTCCAGCAGCACCTCGCCCCATCTGCGCCAGGCCAGCAGCACCGACGAGGGCGGACGCGGCCTGTTCCTGGTGGCCCAGCTGGCGGAGCGGTGGGGCACCCGCTACGGCCGCAACCGCAAGACGATCTGGACCGAGCAGCCCCTGAGCCTGTGACCGGCGCCGATCTTCGTACGCCGTCCCGGGCTGTTCAGAGCTTGGCGCCGAAGTTCTGGGTCCACCACGGGCCGCCGGGGCCCTCGTGGACGCCGACGCCGATGTCCTTGAACGAGCAGTTGAGGATGTTGGCCCGGTGGCCGGGGCTGTTCATCCAGGACTCCATCACGGCCTCGGGGGTCTGCTGCCCCATCGCGATGTTCTCGCCGTACGTCGACCAGCGGTAGCCGGCGGCGGTGATGCGCTGCCCGGGGTCGGCACCGTCGGGGTTGGTGTGGTCGAAGAAGCCGCGGGCGGCCATGTCGTCGGAGTGGCCCCGCGCCGACTTGTCGAGCAGGGAGTCCTCGGCGACGGGACCGCACCCGGCGGCGGCCCGCTCCTTGTTCACCAGGGCGACGACCTGGGCGACGGTGCCGGACGGGGCTTCCTGCGTCCGGGGGGCGGTGGCCGCCTTGCGGGACGCCCGGGTGGGTGCCTGGGTGGTCGGCGGGGCCTTCTCCGTCTTCTTGGCGGACGGCGAGGCGGTGGCCTTCTTGGTGGGCGAGGCGGACGCCGACGGGGACGGCGAGGCCGACGCCGGCGCGGACTCCGCGGTGCCGACCGGGCTGGGCTCGGCGAATTCGTCCGGCACGGCGGCGCCGGCGCCGCGCGCGGAGGCCGGTTCGTCCCGCCCGGCGCCGGGGGCGGAGTCGAAGTACCAGAAGCCGCCGCCCGCCACGCAGACCGCCACGACGGCACCTCCGACGGCGCGGCGTCGGTTGCGGCGGCGCCGGCGGGCCTCACCGCGGGAGACGGCCCGGCTGCCGGCGGCCCGGTGCCCGCCGTGTCCGGTGGAGGCGAGCGCGGAGGCGGAGCCGGCCGGTGCCAGGTCCGCGGCCGACCGGACACGGTCCAGCAGCGCGGGTGCCGCGGCCACCAACGCCAGTCCGGCGAGGAGTCCTTCGGCGGGCATCAGCCCGCTCCACAGTCCGGAGCAACGGGCACATCCCCGGGCATGCCGGGCTATTCGCTTGCGCCACAGCGCAGAAGGGTGGCCGTCCCAGGACCCGAGCAGGCCGTGCAGTTCCTCGCAGCGGGGGCGCGAGTCGAGCGCGCGCACCACCACCCGGGCGGCCTCCAGCTGCGCCTTCATCCGCTGCACCCGTACCGCCGTGTGCTGCGGCGACAGCTCCAGTGCCTGCGCCACCTCGGCGCGGGTCAGCTCACCGGCGCACTCCAGCCACCACAGCGACAGCAGGCCCCGGTCGTCGGGCTCCAGCCAGCGCGTGGCGCGAGCCGTCTCCCGGCGCTGCCCGGACAACTGGAGCCGCACCATGGTCAGATCCACGAAGTCGGCGCCCGGGTCGGCGAGTTCCCTCGCCTCCTCCACCCCGCCGGGGGCGGCCTGCCGGGCGTGCCAGTGGGTGCGCACCTGGTTCATCGCGATCGCCACCAGCCAGGAGCGGAAGCTCTCGGGCGTGCGCAGCCCGTCGAGCGCGTCGAGGGCGCGCAGCATGGTCTCCTGCACGACGTCGTCGACGTCGACGGAACCGTTCAGAGCCCTTCCCACGACGTTGTAGACCAGCGGGAGGTACGCGCCGACCAGGGCGTCCTGCGCCTCCGCGTCGCCGTCGCGGGCAGCGGTGACCAGGGCCGTCAGTTCCCTCGTGCGCTCTGTACTCATCAATACTTCCCTGTCCTCGACGCCGGACGGTGGTGTCCGCTACCTGGGAGATCGCTCGGCGGGCCTCGGATAACGGTTCTTCGGACGATTCGCCGGACCGTTCTCCGGACGGGGGCCCAGTGGGGACCGGAAGGTGTCGGACGGTTCAGGCCGCGCACTGCCCGAGAGCCTCACGAGCGCCGCCCGGACGCGCAATGGGGAACATCACACCGGGTACGAAGTACTCGGGAACGTCACGGAATCTTCCGAATAGGCCGGTCGGAAGCGCGAGTTCCGATATGTGCACCCCACCGGAGCTGCGCGGGGCGGCCGCGAACTACCCTGACGCCACACCGCCTGCCGGGCCCGGGCCCGGCGGCCCCTCGCACCATGGGGAGAAGACCCGCCGTGACGTCCGACAGCTACTTCGAAGCCATCGACGACCGCCGCTACAAGCCGACACCACACGTGGGCGGCGCCTGGCACCGCGACGAGCAGCACTTCAGCCCGCTGGGCGGGCTCGTCGTGCACGCCCTCGACCGGCATCGCGCGGCGTCACCGGACGACGGTCTCGTGCTCGCCCGCATCAGCTACGACATCCTGGGCCGGCTCGCCGTGGACGAGTGCGAGATCGAGGTGGAGACGGTCCGTCCCGGGCGCACCATCGAACTGCTCGAAGCGGTCGTGCGGATCGCCGGCCGCCCGGTGCTGCGGGCCCGCGCCTGGTACCTCATGGCCCTGGACACCTCCGAGGCCGCGGGCGGCACGGCCGAACGCCTCACCCCGCCCGACGCGCTGGAGCGGTGGCCGATGTCCGAGCTGTGGTCCGGCGGCTACATCGCCTCCCTGGACGTCCGTCCCGTCGCACCGCCCCGGGCGGGCCGGACGACGGCCTGGGTGTCCACACCGCTGGGCCTGGTGGCCGGGGTGCCCGTCAGCCCGGTCGCCTCGTATCTCGCGCTGGTCGACACCGCCAACGGCATAGCCGTTCTGCGGCCTCCGACCGAGTGGATGTTCCCCAACGTCGATCTGACCGTCCATCTGCACCGGCAGCCGCGCGGCCGCTGGACCGGGCTGGACACCACGGTCTCCTTCGGCCCCTCCGGGCAGGGGCTGACCAGCACCGTCCTCCACGACGTCGACGGCCCCGTCGGCACGGCGCAGCAGATCCTCACGGTCCGCCCCCAGCCCGGGGCGTGAGTCCCTCCGTGCCTCAGGCGCCTTCGCCGGCGGCGGTGGCCGGTGCGCGGGGGGCGGGACCGGCGGCGCCGTGCCGGCGCTGGCGGCGCGTGTACTCGGTGATGGCCCGCCACAGGTCGCGCCGGTCGACGTCGGGCCAGTGGTCCGGCGTGAAGTGGAGTTCGGCGTAGGCCGCCTGCCAGGGCAGGAAGTTCGAGGTGCGCTGCTCGTTGCCGGTGCGCCACAGCAGGTCGACGTCCGGCATGTCCGGCCGGGGCAGATGCTCGGCGAAGTCCTTCTCACCGATCAGGTCCGGGTCGAGCAGGCCGTTGCGCACCTGCCGGGCGAGGGCGGCGGCGGTCCGGGCGATCTCGTCACGGCCGCCGTAGTTGACGCAGGTCGTCACCGTCAGTCCGGTGCGGTCGCGTGTGCTGCGCTCGCGCAGGTCGAGCAGGTCGACCAGGTCCCGCGGGAGGCTGTCGGCGCGGCCGTGCCAGCGCATCCGGACGTCGAGGTCCTCGAAGGGGTACGCGCGCGTCTCCTGGCGCAGGAGGTCGAGGATCGCGCCGGTCTCCTCGGGGTCGCGTTTCCAGTTCTCGGTGGAGAAGGCGTACAGCGTCAGATGCCGCAGGCCGATCTCCAGGGCGCCGTGGACGATTTCGCGCACGGCGGCGGCGCCGGCGCGGTGGCCCTCGTGCCGGGGCAGGCCGTGCCGCTGCGCCCAGCGGCCGTTGCCGTCCATGATCACGGCCACGTGCGCCGGCATCCGGTCGGCCGGGATCCGCGGGGGCCGCTCCCCGCTGGGGTGGGGTGGCGGGCTGCGGAAGGCCGGGCGGCGCGGGGAACGGGGAGGGGCCGACGGGAGACGCGGCTCGGTACGGCGTGCGGGCGGCGCCTGCACCGGGGTCAGGGACCAGGCGAGGGCCGCGCGTGCCCGGGCGGGGGCCAGCAGGCGGGCGGTGGTGAGCAGCGCGGGCCGGGGCCGGGCGCGCAGCAGGGCGGGGCCGGCGGCGTCGACGGCGTCGAGCTGGGCGAGCAGCAGGTCGGCCATGGTGGCGACGACGGTCGCGGGGCCGGGGTGCATCCCGCGGGTGAGCGCGGGCTGGGCCACCCACCGGCGGCCGAGCTCCGTGAGGTGGGCGACCAGGTCGGCGACGGCGGGGGTCCAGCGCAGGCCCGCCAGGTCCTCCTCGGCTCCCGGGCAGCGGTCGAGGGCTTCGGCGGGCAGCAGGAGGTCGCCCTGGGGGAGGTCGGCGGACAGGTCGGTGAGGATGTCGGTGAGGCGCATCCCGTCGAGGAACCGCTCGTAGGACTCCTGGGTGTCCAGGCGCAGGGCGACGGGTACGCCGGCCCGGTCGAAGAGGTCACGGACCTGCTCGAACCAGGGCAGCAGATTGCCCCGCCCCCAGGCGCGCCAGCCGCTCCAGTCGGTGAAGCGGCGGCCGTGCGCGTCGACCGCGACCTCGGTCATGGCGTCGTGCAGTCCGGTCAGGTCCAGGCGCCAGCGGGCCGCGGTGTCCACCAGGGCACGGCGGACGGGGTCGGGGCTGGTCCCGGTCGTGAGCTCGCGCTCCAGGGCCTCGATCCACCTCCGCACCTGCGCCGCCCGCTCGCCCGCCGCCGCCGTGCGGTCGTCGGCGAGGTCGTCGATGGCGTTGGCGGCGGCCCACAGGGCCCAGCAGGCGGGGCGCAGCACGGCGGGCACGAGCTGGATGAGCGCGTACTCCGCCGGGTCCTCGCGCCGGGTGCGGTCGCGGCACAGCCGGTACGCCGACCGCAGCGCCGGGTCGTCACCGATCACCGCCGCTACGGATCTGGTCGAGCGGTGGGCCGCGGGCGGGGCGTGACGCCGCCGGCCTGAGAAGGTGAAGAACACGCAGATCACAACGAGAGCGGCACGCCGAGGTTTTTCCGCCGGCCAACGGGCCGCGTGCGGGCGCGAGTTGTCGAGGGCCGACGCGGACGGGCGGGGCGGCCCGCGCCTGTGCCGCGCGGACCGGGGTGCTCGCCGCGCCCCCACTGCCCCACCCGCGCATGGTGGTCCGACGGATAACAGCACCCGGAACTGTGTTGCCCCACCACATGTGCGCCCGACCTGCGTGTTCCTACGGTGTGCCGACACGTACCCGTCCCCACCGCACACGAGGAAGTGGCGCACATGGCCTCCGCAGCATCCGCTCCACCGCAGCCCACAAGCCCCGGCAATCTGAAGCGCATCGTCGCCGCCAGCCTCATCGGCACCACGATCGAGTGGTACGACTTCTTCCTCTACGGCTCCGCCGCCGCCCTCGTCTTCAACAAGCTGTTCTTCCCCGAGCAGGACCCCCTGGTGGGCACCCTCCTGTCCTTCCTCACCTACGCCGTGGGCTTCGCCGCCCGGCCCCTGGGCGCCCTGGTCTTCGGGCACTACGGCGACCGGCTGGGCCGCAAGAAGCTGCTGGTGCTGAGCCTGCTGATGATGGGCGGGGCGACCTTCGCGATCGGCCTGCTGCCGACACACGCCAGCGTGGGCAGCGTGGCTCCGGTGCTGCTGACGGCGCTGCGCCTGGTGCAGGGCTTCGCGCTGGGCGGTGAGTGGGGCGGTGCGGTGCTGCTGGTGTCCGAGCACGGGGACGCCCGCCGGCGCGGCTTCTGGGCGTCGTGGCCGCAGACCGGGGCGCCGGCCGGGCAGTTGCTGGCGACCGGTGTGCTCTCGCTGCTGACGGCGGTGCTGTCGGAGAGCGCCTTCGGCAGCTGGGGCTGGCGGGTGCCCTTCCTGCTCTCCGGTGTACTGGTGATGGTCGGTTTGTGGATTCGTCTCTCTGTCGATGAATCCCCGGTGTTCAAGCAGGCCATGGCGCAGGCCGAGGCCCGCAAGAGCTCCCCGACCGCCACCGCGGAGAAGATGCCGCTGGTCGCCGTGATGCGCCATCACTGGAGGGACGTGCTGGTGGCGATGGGCGCGCGCATGGCGGAGAACATCAGCTACTACGTCATCACCGCGTTCATCCTCGTGTACGCCACGACGTCGGCCGGCGTGTCCAAGCAGACCGCGCTGAACGCGGTGCTGATCGCCTCCGCGATCCACTTCGCCGTCATCCCGGCCTGGGGCGCGCTGTCCGACCGGGTCGGCCGGCGTCCCGTCTATCTGATCGGCGCGGTGGGGGTGGGCCTGTGGATGTTCCCGTTCTTCTCCCTCATCGACACCGGCGGCTTCGGCAACCTGCTCCTCGCGGTGACCGTGGGCCTGGTGCTGCACGGCGCCATGTACGCGCCGCAGGCCGCGTTCTTCTCGGAGATGTTCGCGACCCGGATGCGCTACTCCGGTGCCTCCATCGGCGCCCAGTTCGCCTCGGTCGCGGCGGGCGCGCCCGCTCCGTTGATCGCCACCGCGCTGCTGAAGGACTACGGAAGCTCCACCCCGATCGCCCTGTACGTCATCGCGGCGGCCCTGCTGACGGTGGTCGCCGTCGCCGTGGCGAAGGAGACCCGCGACCGGGACCTCACCGACGTCGAGTCCGCGGACGGCGAGGTGCCCGCCGAGGCCCCGGCGGCCGGAGCGCCCCTCGTCTGACCCGGTCGACGCGCTGACAGGCCGGCCCCCGTACCCCGCACTCCGGGGGTACGGGGGTCAGCGCTGTGCGGGTCCGGAGAGGCGCTGCAGCCGCAGCGCCAGCTGGATCTCCAGGGCGCGGGCCGGGCTCTGCCAGTCGTCGCCGAGGAGGCGGCCGACGCGCTCGAGGCGCTGGGCGACGGTGTTCACGTGGACGTGCAGGTCGTCCTTGGTGCGGGCCGGGCTCATCCCGCAGGCGAAGTAGGCGCCGAGGGTGCGCAGCAGATCGGTGCCGCGGCGTTCGTCGTAGGCGACGACCGGGCCGATCGTGCGGTCGACGAAGCCCGCGACGTCCCGGTCGCCGGCCAGGAGCAGTCCGAGGAACCCGAAGTCCTCGGCGGCGGCGCCGTCCCCGGGGCGGCCGAGCAGCCGCAGGGCCTCCAGGCAGCGGCGGCCCTCCTCGTAGGCGGCGGCCACGGCGTCCGGGTGGGCGGCCAGGTCCTCGACCGGGGCCGAGGCGCCGACCGTGACCGCCTCGTGGACGGCTGTGCCCAGGTGGCGGGAGGTGCGGCGGGCCAGCGCGGTGGCGGTGTCATGCTCGGCGAGGGGGAGCAGCAGCACCGTGCCGCCGTCGCGGGCGGCGGCCAGGCCGTGCCGGGTCGCGGCGAGGTGGGAGGCGGCGGACCACAGGCGCCGGCGGGCGTCCGCCTCCTGTTCGGCGTCGGCCGCGACGGCGTCGAGGCGGGCTGCGAGGACGACGTGCCGGGCGTCGAGGTCGGCGTGCAGCCGGGCGGCGCGCTCGCGCAGCAGGCGCGGGTCGCGGTCGCGGGCGTCGAGCAGGTCGTCGAGCAGTTCGCCCCGGACGCGCTGCTCGGCCTCGGCGGCGGAGCGCCGGGCGAGGAGCAGCAGGGAGGTGACGGTCGCCGCCCGCTCCAGGGTGCTCTGGTCGACGGGGTCGAGACCGGGCTGGCCGCGCAGGACGAGGGCGCCGAGCAGTTCGCCGCCGGCCACCACGGCCGCGATCCAGTCGTCGCCGTACCGGACGGCGTGGCCCTCGGCGCGGGACGCCTCCAGGGCGCCGGCCGGGACCGCGGTGGCCTCGGTGAACTGGACGGTGCCGTCGAGCACTTCGGAGACGGCGGCCGCCACGTCGTGCACCCCGCCGCCGTGCAGCACGAGCTGCGCGAGCCGGTCGTGTACGTCGGAGGCCCGCTCGATGACTCCGCTGCGGTCCCGGATGATCTCGTTGGCCCGCTCCAGGTCGGCGAGGGCCGAGCGGGTCTCGGAGAGCAGGTTCGCCGTGTCGATGGCGGCCGCGGCGAGCGCGGCGAAGGAGCCGAGCAGCGCGATCTGCTCCCGTTCGAAGACCCGGGCGCGCCGGTCGGCGGCGAAGAGGACGCCGATGACATGGTGGCCCAGTGTCAGCGGCACGCCGAGGATGGCGACCAGTCCCTCGTCGCGGACCCCGGCGTCGATGGCCAGGGTGTGCTGGAACCGCGCGTCCTTGAAGTAGTCGTCGGTGACGTAGGGGCGGGCGGTCTGGGCGACGAGTCCGCCGAGGCCCTCCCCCATGCCGAGCCGCAACTGCTGGAAGCGGGCCGCGACCGAACCCTCGGTCACCCGCATGTAGGTGTCGCCCCTGGCCGGGTCGTTGAGGCTGAGGTAGGCGACGTCCGTGCCGAGGAGGGACCGCGCGCGCTGCACGATGGCCTGGAGGACGGCGTCGAGGTCCCGCAGGCCCGCCAGGTCGTGGGCCGTCTCGAAGAGGGCCGACAGCTCGGCCTCGCGTCTGCGCCGGCCCTCCAGCTCGGAGCGCACGCGCAGCGCGAGCAGCTTGGCCTGTTCGAGGGCGACGATCTGCTCGGTGGGCCGGCCCTCGGCTCGGGCGAGCAGCACCGGCTGCTCGTAGGCGTCGGCGGACGCGCCCCTGGCCAGCAGTTCGAGATACGGCGTCTCGGCGCCGGTCGGGGGCGCTCCGGCGGAACGCCCGGTGGGCTGCACGTGATCGCGGGACATGCCGACAGGATTGCTCATCGCACCGCCACCTCGTCAGCCCTGTGGACAACTCCGGATGCCGCCGGTCCGGGGCGTCGCCGTGCCACGGCTCAGTGCGCGGTCCAGCCGCCGTCGAGCACGAGCGAGGTCCCGGTGACGAAGGACGCCTGCGGGGTGCACAGGTACGCCACCGCCTCGGCGACCTCCTCCGGCTCGATGAGCCGCTTGACCGCGCTGTCCTGGAGCATCACCTCGGCCAGCACCCGCTCCTCGGGGATGCCGTGCGCCCTGGCCTGGTCGGCGAGCTGCTTCTCGACCAGGGGGGTGCGCACATAGGCGGGGTTCACACAGTTCGAGGTCACTCCGTGGGCGGCGCCCTCCAGGGCGGCGACCTTGGACAGGCCCTCCAGCCCGTGTTTGGCGGCCACATAGGCCGACTTGAACGCCGAGGCGCGCAGCCCATGGACGGAGGACACATTCACGATCCGGCCCCAGCCCTGCCCGTACATATGGGGCAGGGCTCCACGGATGAGCCGGAACGGCGCCTCCAGCATCACGGTGAGCACGGTGTGGAAGGTGTCAGGCGGGAACTCCTCGAGCGGGCGCACCAGTTGGAGCCCCGCGTTGTTCACCAGGACGTCGGTGCCGGCGGCGGCCTGCTCGGCGGCGTCGAGGTCGGTGAGGTCGAGGACGTGGGGCTCGACGGCGCCCCCGAGGTCCTGGGCGCGTTCGGCGAGCGACTCCAGACCGGCCGCGTCCCGGTCGACCGCTCTGACCTTGGCCCCCGCGGCCGCGAGCCGGAGCGCGCAGGCGCGCCCGATGCCGCCGGCGGCACCGGTGACCAGGGCGGTGCGCCCGCCGAGGTCGAGCGGGGAGGACGGGGTCGAGCCGTGGGCGGGAGGGATGCTGGGCGGGGTCATGGGCTCGACCCTAGGCAGCCCCCTCCCCCGGCCACATATGGCCGCGGCCCATACTTCAGTCCGAATCCATAGGTTCGAACCACGTGGGTTCGTCGGCCAGGGCTTGCTTGATCCGGAACAGCTGGCTCTCCTTCATCCGGGGCAGGGCGTCCACCTCGAACCAGCCCACCTCCAGGGACTCGTCGTCGTTCACCCGTGCCTCCCCACCGAGCGCGCGGCAGCGGAAGGTGATGTCCATGAACTGGCACATGTCCCCGTTGGGGTAGGTGACCTCCTGGCCGGACCTGACCAGGACGACCCGTTCGGCGACGCACCGGACGCCCGTCTCCTCGTGGACCTCGCGCACGGCGGCGGCCGCGGGCTGCTCGCCCGGTTCAGGGATGCCGTTGATCACCGTCCACTGCTGGTTGTCGGCCCGCTGCCCGAGCAGGACCCGTCCCTCGTCGTCGAAGACGACGGCGCTGACGCCGGGGAGCCACAGCAGCTGATGGCTGGCGGCGGCGCGGATCGTCCGGATGAAGTCAGGAGTAGCCATGCCCCGACCCTAACGGCGCCGCCCCCGGCCCCGGGGCGCCGGGAGCGGGGGCGGGACGCGAGGAGAGCCCGGTCAGGCGGTGCGGGCGCGGCGGGTGCGGATGCCCGAGCCGATCGCCCACCCCAGTCCGCCCGCGGCGACCAGCACCAGGGCGATCTCCGGCAGGACGCCGAGCCGGGTGGCGGGGGTCTCGGTGGAGCGCAGCGGCACCTTCTGGACGAGGGAGTCGGCGACGAACATGCCGGTCCGCTGGGTGATCGTCCCGTCCGGCATGATGATCGCGCTGACGCCGCTGGTCACCGGGACGGTGACGGTCCGGCTGTGCTCGACGGCGCGCACCCGGGACATGGCGAGCTGCTGGTAGGTCATCTCGCTGCGGTCGAAGGTGGCGTTGTTGCTCGGCACGGAGATGATCCGCGCGCCGTCCTCGACCTCGGAGCGCACCGCCCAGTCGAACGCGGCCTCGTAGCAGGTGACGAGGCCGACCCGGGTGCCGGCCATGGTGAACACGCCCGGTTCGCTGCCCCGGCTGAAGTCCTTGCGGACCATCGAGGTCCAGTCCTCGTTGATGGCCCCGACGAGCGAGCGCAGCGGCAGGTACTCGCCGAAGGGCTGGATCTGCCGCTTGTCGTAGGTGTCCACGGGCCCCTTCTCCGGGTCCCACAGGATCTGCTCGTTGAGCAGCTTGCCGTCCCGCTCGACGACGCCGCCGACCGAGACGGGCACGCCGATCGCCTTGGCGGCCGTGTCGATGACGGCGCGGGCGTCGGCGTTGGCGAACGGGTCGATGTCGGAGGAGTTCTCCGGCCACAGCACGAAGTCGGGGCGGGGGACCTTGCCGGCCGTCACCTCGGCCGCCAGGCGCTCGGTCTCCCGTGCGTGGTGGTCGAGGACGGCCCGGCGCTGGGCGTTGAAGTCGAGGCCGGCGCGGGGCACGTTGCCCTGGATGACCGCGACGGTCGCGGTCCCGTCCTGCGCCGTGTCGCTGACCAGGGGCCGTGCGGCCAGGGCGCCCGCCACGGGCACGGCCACGCTCAGCAGGGCGACGGCCGCGGCGGACCGCCGCACCGTCCGGGTGCGGCGGTGGTCGACGGCGAGCCGCACGACCTCGTACAGGCCGAAGCCGCACAGGACGACGGCGAAACCGAGCACCGGGGTGCCGCCCACGGCGGCCAGCGGCAGGAAGACGCCGTCGGCCTGGCCGAACGCGATCTTGCCCCAGGGGAAGCCGTTGAACGGCGCCCGCGCGCGGGCCGCCTCTCCGGCGACCCACAGGGCCGCCGCCCAGAGCGGCGAACCCGGGAGCTTCGACACCGCGGCGATCCCGGCGCCCACCAGCGCCACGAAGACCGCCTCGATGGCCACGAGCGCCAGCCAGGGCCCGGGGCCCACCTCCACACCGGTCCACACCAGCAACGGCAGCAGGAAGCCGAGGCCGAACAGGTAGCCCAGGCCGAGTCCCGCCTTCCAGCCACGGCCGCGCAGCACCCAGCCGAGGCCGGCGAAGGCGGGCAGGGCCAGCCACCAGAGGGTGCGGGGCGGGAAACTGACGTAGAGCAGCACTCCGGAGAGCGCCGCGGTGAGGGCCGGAACCACACGCATGAGCCGTGCCGCGCGCGGCGGGGGCGCGATCGGCGGCTTGAGCTGGTCCGACTCGTCCACGGAGGTTGCGGTGACGGTCACTCGGGGAGTGTACGGCGGCCCGGCGCGCGGCCGACAGCTCGGCCGGGACGGCGGGCGGCCTCCCGGCCCGGCGCGCCCCACCGCCGCCGGGCCCTCTCCGTGGCCCGTCGCCGGACGGCCTGTGCACGAGGCGTCCACAAACCGCCCCCATGCCGTTACGGTATGCCGCAGCCCCGGTCGCATCCGGTTCAGGTCCGGTGGGACGGGGTCCGTCACAGGTCGGGGGACCGGGTTCGGGGGGCGGGGTGGGTTCCACGGGAAGGACGTCCGGGGCGGGGCCGGACGACGAGAGCGACAGACGAAACGTTTCTGACGCGACGGGCGTCGTGGTGCTGGGCGCCTGCGCCGCCTGGTCGCTGATCTCGGCGGCCGTCCACGGAGGGCGCCCCGAAGGCGTCCTGCTGGCGGTGCTCGCGGTCGCCGCGGGCTACGCGGTGGGGCGGATCGGCGGCGCGCTGCTACCGGTCGCCGCACCGTGCGCCGGCGCGCTGGCCGGGGTGGCCCTCACCCTGACCGTCCCGCGACTGGCGCCGGGCCCCCAGCTGGTCGCCCCGCTGGGCCACGCCGGGGCCACCGCCGCCGTGCTGACCCTGTCGGCCGGCGCCGCCTGCTGCGCGGCCTGGTCGGCGAGGTCCGCGGTGCTCCGCCTCAGCCTGCGCGTGCTCGCCGCCGGGATCGCGGTGACCGCGGCCGTGCTCGGCTCGACCAGCGGATGCGTCACCTGTACCGCCGTCCTGCTGTGCTCGCTCGCCGCCGCTCACCTGCGCCGGGGCGTGGGCATCGCGGTGCTGGCCGTGGCGGCGCTCGCGGTGACCGGGCTGACCTGGGCCGTCGCGGGGAAGGCGGTGCCGGGCGGGCTCGGCGGCCTGCTGGAGGGGCAGCTGACCCGGCAGCGCGTCGAGCTGTGGCACGACGCCCTGCGCCTGGCCGGCCACGATCCCGCTCTGGGCGTCGGTCCGGGGCGCTTCGGGGAGCTCAGCGGGACGACCGGCGGTGTGGTGCTCGCGGACGCCAAACCGCACTCGGCGCCGTTGCAGCAGGCCGCGGAGCAGGGGGTCGTCGGTCTGCTGCTGCTCGCGGCGGCCTTCTGCTGGATGCTGTTCGCCCTGTGGCGCACCGGGCGGCCGACGCCTGTCGCCCTCACCGCGGCCGCGACACTGACGGCCGTGGCCGCGATCGCCGCCGTCGGCAATGCGCTCAGCTTCACGGCGGTGTCGGTGGGCGCCGGGCTGCTGGCGGGGCTGGCGACGGCCCGGCCCCTGACGGCCGAATCGTCCCGGAGCAGCGGGTCCCCGGCCCGCGCGCGGGACGGTCACCCCGTGCCGTGAGCCGCCTCGGTCACAGCGCGGTGCCCGCCGTCCGGGCGCGCAGGCGGTCCTCGATGACCCGGACGGCCGCCTCGGCGTCGTCCACGGTCACGGTGAAGCTGTGTCCGTCCCGCAGCCGCAGGACCAGTCCCTCACCCCGGCGTACGACGACGGCGGTGCCCTTCTCCGGTCGCCACCGGTAGCCCCAGCCGCCCCAGTGCCGCGGGGTGACCAGGGGCAGGAAGTCGGCGCCCTCGACCTCAGCGAGGGAGATGCGCCGGCGGGGCACGCCGACGTGCCCGCAGCGCACCTCCAGACACTCCTGGTCGACCTTCAGCGCGACGTGCACGAAGGCGAGGGTGCCGAAGAGGACGAGCAGTCCGGCGGCGATGCAGCCGACGACGGCCATGACGAGGGGGGCGAGGCCACCCGTCCACGCGGAGTCGACCGCCAGCTCGATGCCCAGCGCCATACAGGCGGCGCCGGCGAGCGCGAGCAGCCACTGGACCCTGTTGGTCGCCCGCCCGGTCCAGACATCGGGATGCGGCTTCCTGCCGTGGGGGTGGTCCCTCATGGCTATGAGGTTACTCAGATTCCGCTGGGGTGGTACCGCGCTGCACAGCGTGACTGCTCCGACCGGCCGAGAGCGGACCGAACCGGTCCGCCGGCGGCGGGCGGTCAGCCGGCCGGACTGGTCGCCTTGAGCAGACGGCCTTCCGCGTAGGAGAGGGCCGCCGCCGGCAGGGGGCCCTCGCGGCCGCTGAGCAGCACGGTCAGGACGCCGGTGGCCGCGGCCCGCGGGGCGGGCTGCTCGCCGAGCCGGCGCAGCGCCTGCGC
Organism: Streptomyces sp. NPDC046859; assembly: GCF_040645135.1. Lineage (NCBI taxonomy): Bacteria > Bacillati > Actinomycetota > Actinomycetes > Kitasatosporales > Streptomycetaceae > Streptomyces > Streptomyces sp. NPDC046859. The sequence goes on along the minus strand of NZ_JBEYXR010000015.1, from coordinate 64,947 downwards.
GGCGACCGCCCCGGCGGAGCCGTGCAGGACGAGCGGCGGGAAGCCGGGGCGCTGCACGGCGGTGCGGATGCGCTCGGCGACCAGCTCGTAGTGGGTGCAGCCCAGGACGACGGTGGTGACGTCCCCGGGGGTGAGCGCGGCGGCCGCGGCGACGGCGGCGTCGATGGCCGCCTCGTCCGCGTGCTCGACCGCCTCGGCCAGCCCGAAGCACGGGACCTCGGTGACCCGCACACCGCCCGCGAAGTCCTGGATCAGCCCGCGCTGGTAGGGGCTGCCGGTCGTGGCCGGAGTGGCCCAGATGGCGACGGGGCCCCCGCCGGCGGCGGCCGGCTTGATCGCCGGGACCGTGCCGACGACCGGTATGCCGGGTTCGAGGCGGGCGCGCAGGGCGGGCAGAGCGTGCACGGTGGCGGTGTTGCAGCCGATGATCAGGGCGTCGGGGCGGTGCTCGGCGGCGGCCTCCGCGACGGCCAGGGCACGCCCGGTGAGGTCCTCTGGGGTCCTCGGTCCCCAGGGCATGCCGTCCGGGTCGAGGGAGAGCACGAGATCCGCGTCGGGTCGCAGCCGCCGTACGGCGGCCGTCGCCGCCAGCAGACCGATTCCGGAGTCCATCAGCGCGATCTTCACCCGGCCACGATAGACGATGGGCCCTTGCGGGCGGCCGTCGTGGGGCAGACTGCGCGCGTGAGCGCCTTCGCGTGGATCGTCGCCGGATCCCTGGCCGCCTGGCTGTGGCTGCTGCTCTGCCAGGGCTTCTTCTGGCGCACGGACGTCAGGCTCCCGCGGCGTACGGACCCCGGGGAGTGGCCGTCCGTCTGTGTCGTCGTGCCCGCGCGTGACGAGGCGGCGGTGCTGCCCTCGAGCCTGCCGTCGCTACTCGCCCAGGACTATCCGGGGCGAGCGGAGGTCTTCCTCGTCGACGACGGGAGCACCGACGGCACCGGCGAGCTGGCCCGGCGGCTCGCCCGCGAGCACGGCGGTCTCCCGCTGACCGTGGACTCCCCCGGTGAACCGCCGGCCGGCTGGACCGGCAAGCTCTGGGCGGTGCGCCACGGCATCGGGCTGGCCCGCGCGCGGGAGCCCGAGTACCTGCTGCTGACGGACGCGGACATCGCGCATGCCCCGGACAGCCTGCGGGAGCTGGTGGCGGCGGCCCGCGCGGGCGGCTTCGACGCCGTCTCGCAGATGGCCCGGCTGCGCGTGGACAGCCTGTGGGAGCGGCTGGTGGTGCCGGCCTTCGTGTACTTCTTCGCCCAGCTGTACCCGTTCCGCCGGATCGGGTACGAGGGGACACGGACGGCCGCCGCGGCGGGCGGCTGTGTGCTGCTGCGGACCGACACCGCCGTCCGGGCGCGGATCCCGGACGCCATCCGCGGCGCCGTGATCGACGACGTGGCGCTCGCGCGCGCGGTCAAGCGCGGCGGCGGCCGGATCTGGCTGGGCCTGGCGGACCGGGTGGACAGTGTGCGTCCGTATCCCCGGCTGGCCGACCTGTGGCGGATGGTCTCACGCAGCGCCTACGCGCAGCTGCGGCACCAGCCCCTGCTGCTGCTCGGCACGATCGCCGGGCTCGCGCTGGTCTATCTGGTGCCGCCGGCGGCCCTGGTCCTGGGCGCCGCCGCCGGGGACGGACCGGCGGCGCTCCTGGGCGGCCTGGCCTGGCTGGTGATGACCGGCACGTATCTGCCGATGCTCCGCTACTACCGGCAGCCGCCGTGGCTCGCTCCGCTGCTGCCGGTGACGGCGTTCCTCTATCTGCTGATGACGGCCGACTCCGCCGTCCAGCACTACCGGGGGCGCGGTGCGGCCTGGAAGGGCCGCACCTACACGCGTCCCGGAACGGTGCCCGAGGAGAGCTGACGCCCGTGCCGGCTACTTGCGGCCCGGCGTCCAGTTCATGCCCCAGCCGTAGGCGTGGTCGACGGTGCGCTGGGGGCTCACGCCGCGTTCGGGGACGAGGTAGCGGGCCTCGCGCTGGACGACGAGGTCGTCGCCGGTCCGGGTGATCAGGGCGAGGGCGCACACCGTGGAGGGGACGGTGCACTCGTCGAGGGAGAAGTCGACCGGGGCGCCGTGCTGCGGGGTGAGGGTGACCGTGGCGTTGAGGTCGGCGAAGGAGCGCGCGCCCCGGTAGATGGTGACGAAGACCAGGATGCGGCGGAAGGCCCGCTGGTGGTCGAGGTTGACGGTGAGGTTCTCGCCGCCGGCCACGGCGCCGGTGCGGTCGTCGCCGTCGAGGTGGATGTACGGCGGCTGGTGCAGGGCCCCGTAGGCGTTGCCGAGTGCCTGGATGACCCCCTTGCTCCCGTCGGACAGCTCGTACAGGGCGCACAGGTCGAGGTCGAGGTCGTCGTGCATGGCGACCGGGCGGCCCAGTTTGCTCGCCCAGCCGGAGAACTGCTTGCGCACCTGCCAGTTGAGGTTGACGCGCATGGCGCCCGAGGTGCCGCCCTGCTTGGTCAGGGAGACGGAGGGGGACGACTTGGTGAGCGTCACCTTGCTCAGGCTGACCGGGGGTGCCTGGGGTGCGGGCGGCGGGACCGTCGGCAGGGCGGGCGGGGGCATCGTCACGGGCGGGGCCGGCGGCGGGGGCGGGGTCATGGGGGCCGCCGGTGCGGGTGCCGCCTGCTGGGGTTCGTCGACGGTGATGCCGTAGTCGGTGGCCAGGCCGGCGAGGCCGGTGTCGTAGCCCTGGCCGACGGCGCGGAACTTCCAGGCGCCCTGGCGCCGGTAGAACTCGCCCAGCACGAAGGCCGTTTCCACGGTGGCGCCGGTGCTGTCGAAGCGGGCGACGACGGTGCCCTGTGCGGCGTCCTTGACCTCGATGGAGAGGCCCGGCACCTGGCCGAAGGATCCGCCGTCCGCGGACGCGGCGAGGACGACGGTCTCGATCGCGGGCTCCACGCGCGGGAGGTCGACGACGAGGCGGTCGGCGATCCGGCCGCCGTCGTTCGTCTTGCCCTCGTGCCGGACGGCGCCGGAGGCGTGCGCGGGCTGGTTGTAGAAGACGAAGTCGGCGTCGGAGCGGACCTTTCCGCCGACGAGCAGCAGGGCCGAGGCGTCCACGTCGGGGGTGCCCGGCGCCGAGTGCCAGCCCAATTCGACCGTCAAAGCCGTGGCCGGCACCGGAACATTGGACCCTTTCGACATTGTCATGTCCGCCCCCATCGCGTGATCTTCGCGCACCGGGGGTGTCCCGGCGGCCCGTCGAGTTCTACAGGGTCAACCTATTCCGCGCATCCGGGAACCCTGGAGAAGGGGAGGAGAAGACCGGAGGTCAACCGCCGGTAACGCCCTCGGAACTCGGCCTTTACCTGATCCGAACGCCGATTGCCGTCCCTTTTTGCCAAGTTCGCTCGCATTGGGGATCCGGCGTCACTGCGGAACCGTAAAACAACCCTCTTATCGGTCTCCCCAACCAGCACATCGTGGGCTTACCTTATGTGCCATGACCTCCCCCCGCTCCACGTATGGCGGCGGCTACTACTCCGCCTCCTTCCCGGACACCCCGATCTACGACTCGCTCGTGGCCGAGCGGGGCACCCCGCAGATCGCCCCGATCCGGGTCCCCGCCGCGTACGACAGCCCGGCCAGTCATCTGCCCGCGCTGCCGTCCGCGCTCCCCGCCCTCCCGGCGGCCCCGTCCCATCCCTCCTACGGTTACCCGCAGGCGCCGCAGCCCGCTCCGCTGCAGCAGGCGCCGGCGGCGTACATCCCGCAGCAGGCCGCCCCGCGGGGCTACCCCGGACCGCAGGCTCCGCAGCAGCCTCGCCCGGTGGCTCCCGGCGGCATGGGCTACGAGGCCATGCGCCCCGCGGCTCCCCGGCCCGCCGCGCCGCAGTACCAGGACCCGTACAACCAGCAGCAGTACCGCGGCTACTGATCCGTCCCCCGGGTCATCGGCGCCACCTGGCACGATGACCCCATGGGACATCCGCGGCTGCAGTCGATCCACGTCCACCCGGTCAAGGCGTTCCGGAGCATCGAGCTCCGGGAAGCCGTCGTGGAGCCCTGGGGGCTGGCCGGCGACCGGCGCTGGGCGCTGATCGACGCTGGGGGAAAGGTCGTGACACAGCGCCGGCACCCGCAACTGGCACGCGCCGCCGCCGAGCCGATGCCCGGCGGCGGCGTCCGCCTGTCCGCACCCGGCATGGAGCCCCTGACCGTGGCCGTGCCGCGCGCGGCGGGCACCGTGCCGATGGACATCTTCGGCGACAAGGTGGAGACGGTCCCCGCCGAGGACGACGCCGCGCACGGCTGGTGCGGCGCCTTCCTCGGCACCGAGGCGCGCCTCGTGCACCTGGACTCCCCCGCGACGCGCCGGCCCGTCGACCGGGACCACGCCCTGCCCGGCGAGACGGTGAGCCTGGCCGACGGCTACCCGCTGCTGCTCACCACCACGGCGTCCCTCGACGCCCTCAACTCCCTCGTCGCCCGCGGCGACCACGCCGCCGAGGGGCCGCTGCCCATGAACCGCTTCCGGCCGAACGTCGTCGTCTCGGGCACCGACGCCTGGGCCGAGGACGACTGGACCCGCCTCGCCATCGGCGAGGTCACCTTCCGGGTCGCCGTGGCGTGCGGGCGCTGCGCGGTCACCACCACCGACCAGCGCACCGGCGAGCGCGGCAAAGAGCCCCTGCACACCCTCGGCGGACACCGCCGCAGGGGCGGCAAGCTGGTCTTCGGCCAGAACCTGGTCCCCCTGGGCCCGGGCACGATCCGGGCCGGTGACCCGGTCAGGATCCTCGGCTGAGAAGATCTGTGCGAGTCCGGCGGATCGCGGGAACCGGGGCCGGGGGGCCGCGCGTTGGGCATGCTGTGGGATGTGCGTGAAGGACGCGGGGCGCGACACCGCCCGCTCCCGGACCGGGCCCGCGGGGAAGCGGACCGGCGCGGGGGCGCGACCGTGCCGGAAGGGGGGTGACCGACGATGCGGGCGATCACGGGTCTGTGGCGCTGGCGGCACAATCTCCTGCGCCGCCGGACCGACGTGGCCGAGGGCTGGGTGGCCCTGCTGGCGATGCTGCTCATCGTCGTCGCCGCGCCCACGGCCGGCTCCGTGGTCGGCGGCCTCGCCCAGGACTCCCTCCAGGAGTCCGTGCGACAGCAGCGCGCGTCCCGGCACCAGGTCTGGGCGACCGTGGTCCGCAAACTCGACGGGACCCGGCTCGACGTCGACCCCGAGACCACCACCGGACGCGGTGTGCGGGCCCGCGTCCTGGCCGACTGGACCGCCGCGGACGGCACCGCGCGCCGGGGCCCGGTCACCGTGGACCTGAACAGCCCGGACCCGGGCACCCGCTTCCCGCTGTGGATCGACCGCCAGGGCCGGGTCGTGGCCCCGCCGCTGGAGTCCGCGACGGCGTCGGCGCACGCCGTGATCGCCGGGTTCGGCGCCGCGCTGCTCGCGATCGCCCTGATAGAGGCCGCCAGACGCCTGATCGTCTGGCGCATGGTCCGTGGCAGATACCTGAGTTGGGACCGGGCCTGGGACAGGGTCGGCCCCGACTGGGGCCGGACCGGCACCGGCAGCTGACCGCCTTCCGGCTCTGGTCAACCCACCGTCCGCGCGCACGCTACGGTGGACCGGCCGAAGTCCTCGGCAGACAGACCCGCGTACTACGAGGTGGGGGCACGTCAACACCATGGCACAGGGCACGGTCCAGGTGACGCACACCGGCACTTCGCGGTGGCGGCGCCGCACGGGTGAGTACGCGTCGCTCGCCGCCGCCCTGGAGGCCGCGGCCGACGGTGACGTCCTCACCGTGGCCCCCGGCACCTACCGGGAGAACCTCGTGGTGCAGCGGGCGGTGACCCTGCGCGGCCCCGAGGGCTCCCCCGGCTCGGTGCGCATCGCGCCCCCGGACGGCGTGCCGTTGACGGTGCGCGCCTCGGCGGTGGTGCTGGACCTGCATGTGGAGGGCCAGGACGCGGCGGCGCCCGCGCTGCTGGTCGAGGAGGGCACTCCCGAGCTGTCCGGCCTGCGGATCGTCACGCGCTCCGCGGCCGGCATCGAGGTGCGCGGCGGCGCCCGGCCCACGGTGCGGCGCTGCACCGTGGACAATCCGGCGGGCGTCGGCATCGCCGTGCTCGACGGTGGCGGCGGCGTGTTCGAGGAGTGCGAGGTCGTCGCGGCCGGCCAGGCCGGTATCGCGGTGCGCGGCGGCGGGCATCCCCGTCTGGACCGCTGCCGGGTGCACCACGCCTCGGGCTCGGGTCTGACGGCGACCGGCGACAACTCCGCGCTGGAGGCGGTCGGTTGCGAGATCTACGAGGTGCGCGGCTCCGGGGTGCAGATCACCGGCCGGGCCACCGCCCACCTCACCGACTGCGATGTGCACCGCACCACGTCCGACGGTGTCACCCTCGACACGGACGCCGTGCTGACCCTGGCGGACTGCCGGATCCACGACGTCCCGGAGAACGCGATCGACCTGCGTTCACGCTCGGTGCTCACCCTGACCCGCACGACGGTGCGTCAGTTCGGGCGCAACGGCCTGTCGGTGTGGGACCCGGGCACCCGGGTGGACGCCAACCAGTGCGAGATCTTCGACAGCACCGGCGACTACCCGGCGGTGTGGGTCAGCGACGGCGCCACCGCGGTGCTCGACTCCTGCCGGGTGCACGACGTGCCCGACGCCCTGTTCGTCCTCGACCGGGGCTCCCGCGCGGACGTCGTCGACAGCGACCTGTCCCAGGTGCGCAACACCGCGGTGTCGGTGAGCGACGGCGCCACCGCTCAGCTCGACGACTGCCGTATCCGGGACGCGGCGACGGGCGCCTGGTTCCGTGACCACGGCAGCGGCGGCACTCTGAACAACTGCACGGTGGACGGCACCCAGACCGGCGTGATCGTCACCAAGGGCGCCGATCCGACGATCGAGCGCTGCACCGTCGACTCCCCGGCGGAGGCCGGCTTCTACGTCTCGGCGGGCGGCCGCGGCACGTTCCTGAACTGCCGGGTCCAGGGCAGCGCCGGCTACGGCTTCCATGTGATCGACGGCTGCCGTACGACGCTGCGCAAGTGCCGTACGGAGCGCTGCGCGCGCGGGGGCTACGAGTTCGCGGAAGGCGGCGCCGACGGACCGGGGGCCGGACCGGACGTGGAGGACTGCACGAGCGACGAGAGCGCGGGCCTGCGGCAGCAGCCCTCGGGACCGGAGCCCGTGGCGCAGACGGCGCACCAGTCGCCCGGCGGTCTCCTCGGCTCCGTCCCGGTGCCGCGCGGCACCGAGGGGGAGGCGGCCCTCTCGGACCCGCGGCCCGAGCAGTCGTCCCGGACGTCCCAGGACGTCCTCGGTGAACTGGACGCGCTGGTCGGCCTGGAGAGCGTCAAGCGCGAGGTGCGGGCGCTCACCGACATGATCGAGGTGGGGCGGCGGCGCCGTGAGGCCGGGCTGAAGGCGGCCTCGGTCAAGCGGCATCTGGTCTTCACCGGCTCCCCCGGCACCGGCAAGACGACGGTCGCCCGTCTCTACGGCGAGATCCTCGCCTCCCTGGGCGTGCTGGAGAAGGGGCACCTGGTGGAGGTGTCCCGGGTCGACCTGGTCGGTGAGCACATCGGCTCCACGGCGATCCGCACCCAGGAGGCGTTCGAGAAGGCGCGCGGCGGTGTCCTGTTCATCGACGAGGCGTACGCGCTGTCCCCGGAGGACTCGGGCCGGGACTTCGGCAAGGAGGCCATCGACACCCTGGTGAAGCTGATGGAGGACCACCGCGACGCGGTCGTCGTGATCGTGGCGGGGTACACCGCGGAGATGGAGCGCTTCCTCCAGGTCAACCCCGGTGTGGCGTCCCGCTTCTCACGGACCATCACCTTCAGCGACTACGGCCCCGAGGAGCTGCTGCGGATCGTGGAGCAGCAGGCCGAGGAGCACGAGTACCGGCTGGGTCCGGGGGTCGCCGAGGCGTTGCAGAAGTACTTCACGGCGCTCCCGAAGGGCCCCGCGTTCGGCAACGGCCGTACGGCCCGGCAGACCTTCGAGGCGATGGTGGAGCGGCACGCGGGCCGGGTCGCCCAGCTCGCGGAGCCCAGCACGGACGATCTGACGCTGCTGTACTCCGAGGACCTGCCCGAGCTGCCCTGACCCGGGCGGGGCCCCGGGCGCCGGTCAGCTCTCGGGGCGCTGCCCCGGCACCTCCGGGTGCAGCCGGCCGAGCAGCCGCTCCCGTTCCTCCGCGAAGGCGGGGTCGGCCTGGTAGTCGCTGTGGCCGTGGATCGGCGCGGGGAGCGGGTGTTCGGCGGTGCGCCCGTAGGCGAGCGGGTCCCTGAGGGCCTCGCGGTCCACGGCGGGGCCGGCGTCTCCGGGCAGCCGGACCGGCCCGCCGATGGGGTCGGTGCGCCGGTACAGGTTGCGCCAGCAGTCCACCTCGGCGTGCAGCGAGGCGAGCGCGTCGGGGCCGAAGTGGGCGGGGAACCAGCGGCCGTAGAGGCGTTCCAGCGGGGAGCCGTAGGTGAGCAGCGCGACCCGCTTCCGGTCGGCCGGGGTCAGCTGCCAGGCCGCGGCCGCCGCGAGGACGCTGCCCTGCGAGTGCCCGGAGAGGACCAGGCGGCGGCCCTCCTCGGCGCGGGTCCAGGTGGCGATCCGCCAGGTCAGGTCGGGCACCGCGCGTTCGGCGTAGCAGGGCGGCGCGAAGGGGTGGGCGGCGCGCGGCCAGAAGGTGCCGACGTCCCAGAGGATGCCGATGGTGCGGCGGGCGGAGGCGTCCTTGTAGGCGCGGCGGCCCCAGGTGACGAACAGTATGAAGCCGAAGCCGATGAGCCAGGAGCCGAGGGCCTGCGCGGTCTGGGCGGCGCCGTGGACGACGGCGTACGTGCCCGCCGCGGTCTCGCTCGGGGTCTCCCCGGTGGTCAGCGCCCCGGCGAGGGCTCCGGCACCGAGCAGCAGGGTCGCGGCGGCGGTGACGGCGACGACGAGGGGCGCGCGGTCGGTGAGGGTGGCCATCGCGCGGGTGCTCGCGATGCGGCGGGTGCGTACGAGGTCGTGCGGCTCGTCGGCGTAGTCGGCCTCCACGGCGGCGAGTTCGGCGCGGCGCAGCAGCCAGGCGCGCCGCGCCAGCAGACCGAGGAGCAGCAGCAGGAGGACCAGCAGCGGGGGGATGACGGACGCCTGCCAGGTCAGCAGGACGGGCGGGCCGGGGATGGACGCGCCGGTCCCGTCCAGCCAGTCCGCGACGCGCTGGGAGACGCCGCCGGACATCACGCCGCCGAGGGCGCAGGCCAGCATCACGACGGCGGGTCCGCCGAGGCCGCGCATCGCGGCGCGCGGGTCGGGCGCGGTGCGGTGCAGGAGGTGCGCGACGACGGCGAGGGTGACGGCGGTCAGGCCCTGGAAGAGGGCGATGGCTCCGAAGGTGGCGTCGCCCGGGAGACGGCCCGCCGACTGCCAGCCGGGCCGCTCCCAGCCGGCGTAGACGAGGGTGAGCACGAGCAGGGCGAGGGCGGCGAGCGGCAGGCGGCGCACCAGATGGGTGTCGAGGTGGTGGTCGAGGCGGTTCTCGCTGCGGCCCCGGCGGCACACCACCCACACCACGGCGGCCGCGCCGGTGGCGAGGGCCGCGTCGAGGGTCCAGCCGAGCACGTCGAGGAGCGGGGGGCCGCCGGGGCGGCGGTCGAAGCGTGCCGCCGCGGAGCCGGCCGCGGCGGCCACCGTCAGCAGTCCGGCGGCGGTGTGCGCGGCGCGCAGCCGGGCGACCAGGCGGCGGCCGTACCAGAAGCCGGGGCGGCCCAGGGCGGTGCCGTCGGCCGCCTCGTCGGGCTCGGGCCGCCGGGACATGGGCTGCTGGGACTCGTACGCGCTCCAGGTGCGCCGGGAGAGGTACCAGAGCAGTCCGGTGAGGGCCGTGGGCACCACGGCGGCGAGGGCGAGTCTGCGGCCGGGTCCGCTCCACCAGCCGCCGTCCGACAGGAAGCCCAGCCAGCTGTGCCGGCCGGCGCAGCCGCCGGTGCCGGCGCACTGCCACGCCGTGAGGTCCAGGGCGACCTCGCAGGCCGCGGCGACGAGCAGCACGGTCAGGCTGAGCCCCGCGAGCCGGACGAGCAGGCCGTACAGGCGGACCGTGCGGGCGCGGTCACGGGCGGCGGGGCGCATCCAGTGGGCGAGGTTGACCACCATGAACGGCAGGAGGAGGAGCCATAACGCGCGTGCGCTGTTGCCGGAGGTGAGGTTGCACCAGACGTACGCCTCGGGAACCGGCCGGCCCCGGTGGCCGCCGGGGCGGCTCTCGGCGTCCACGTCGTCGGCGCGGCGGAAGACGGCGGCAGTGTCGTCGCCGGTGATCCGCTCGGTCCGCGGGTCGTCGAGCATCTGCTGCGGTGTGGTGCCGCCGACGCCGTGGACCAGGAGTTCCAGGGCGATCCTGGCCTCCCCGGCGTCGGGACCGCAGGGGTCCGGCGGCCTCGGTGCCGTGTCCTCGCTGTTCGTCGAGGCGTGTCGCCGTGCACGTCCCATCTCCGGCACCTCCCCCGTTCCGAGCCCTCGCGCGTGTCCGTGCGGGCACAGGATCTCCATTCCCGGGCCGTCGTACACCTCCCGTCACGCAATCTCCCCGGAGCGTGTGCGGGCGGGCGGGACGGCCCGCCCGAAAACTGGCATGCACGCGTCGGGGCGACCGGTGACGCGGGTGGGGGCGGCCCGTGCGAGGATGGGTCGTCCCGCGCCCCGGCAGGGGCGAGAATGTCCTTGTCGGACAGGGTGGCGGGGCAGGTCGGACGGCAGCGGCGAGAGGACCGGAGCGTACGTGAGCGAGAATCAGAACCTCCTCGCGGAGCAGCGACGCGCCCTGATCCTGGACGAGGTCCGGCGCCGAGGCGGGGTGCGTGTCAACGAGCTCACCCGCAAGCTGGGCGTGTCGGACATGACGGTGCGCCGGGACCTCGACGCGCTCGCCCGGCAGGGCGTGCTGGAGAAGGTGCACGGCGGCGCCGTCCCGGTGGTCGAGGCGAGCACGCACGAGCCGGGGTTCGAGGCCAAGTCGGGGCTGGAGCTGACGGCGAAGGAGGACATCGCGCGGGCGGCGTCCGAGTTGGTCGTGCCGGGCAGCGCGATCGCGCTGTCGGGCGGCACGACGACGTACGCGCTGGCGCATCGGCTGGTGGACGTCCCCGATCTGACGGTGGTCACCAACTCGGTGCGGGTGGCCGATGTCTTCCACGCCGCGCAGCGCACGACCGGCCCCCGGCAGGGCGCGGCCACGGTGGTGCTCACCGGCGGGGTGCGCACCCCGTCCGACTCGCTGGTGGGCCCGGTCGCCGACCAGGCGATCGCGGCGCTCCACTTCGACATGCTGTTCCTCGGTGTGCACGGGATATCGGCCGAGGCGGGCCTGTCCACGCCGAATCTGGCGGAGGCCGAGACCAACCGGCGTCTGGTGCAGTCGGCGCGACGGGTCGTGGTGATCGCCGACCACACCAAGTGGGGCGTGGTGGGGCTGAGTTCGTTCGCGGCTCTGGAGCAGGTCGACACCCTGGTCACGGACTCCGGGCTGGACGCGGGCGCCCGCGCGGAGATCGCTGAGCATCTGCGCCTGGTGGTGGCGGGCGAGCCCGATGAGGGTGCAGACATCTGACGAGGCGCCAGCTAGGGTGACGCTGCCCGGTGCAGCGTCACCCACAGGGGGGTTGTCGTCCATGGCACATCTGCTGCGTGAAGTGGGGCTCGACTTCGTCGGGGCCGCTCCCGTACGGCACGTCTTCGCGCGGGAGACGGCCGCGCCTCCCGAGGCGGTGTACACGGCGCTCGCCGAGGACGTGGCCGGGTGGACGCAGTGGTTCTCGGCGGTGACCCTGGCCCGGCCGCTGGACGGCGGGGCGCGGCGGGAGATCCGGCTCAAGGGCGGCGCCCGCTTCGAGGAGACGGTGCTCGCGGCAGAGCGCCCCGAGGTGTACGCCTATCGCGTCGACCTGACGAACACGCCGGGGGCGCGGGCGATGGTCGAGGAGTGGCGGCTGGCCCCGTCCGGTGTGGGCACCCGCGTCCAGTGGATCGTCGCGGTGGACGGCACGGCCCCCTTCCGGACCTCGGTGCGGCTGGCGCGTGCCGGTCTCGCCCGGGCGTTCCGGGGTGCGGTGACCTCCCTGGACCGGCGGCTGGCCGCCTCGGCGTCCTGAGCCGGCGCCCCGCGCGGGCTCACTCGGGCCAGACGCCCGTGGCGAGCATCTGCTCGAGGGCCGCCGTGTACGGGGTGATGTCGAGGCCCTGCTCGGCGAGCCAGGCGTCCGAGTAGTACTTGTCGAGGTACCGGTCCCCCGGGTCGCACAGCAGTGTCACCACGCTGCCCCGCCGTCCCTCGGCCGCCATCTCGGCCACGATCTTCAGCGCGCTCCACAGGCCGGTGCCGGTGGAGCCGCCCGCCCTGCGGCCGATGGTCCGCTCCAGGGCGCGCACGGCGGCGACGCTGGCGGCGTCGGGCACCTTCATCATGCGGTCGACGGCGCCGGGCACGAAGCTCGGCTCCATCCGGGGCCGGCCGATGCCCTCGATCCGGGAGCCGCAGTCGCACGTCACCTGGGCGTCACCGGTCGTCCAGCCCTCGAAGAAGCAGGAGTTCTCCGGGTCGGCGACACAGATACGGGTGTCGTGCTGCATGTAGTGGACGTAGCGGGCGAGGGTCGCGGAGGTGCCGCCGGTGCCGGCCGTGGCGACGATCCAGGCGGGCTCCGGGAACCGCTCGAGACGCAGCTGGCGGAAGATGGACTCGGCGATGTTGTTGTTGCCGCGCCAGTCCGTGGCCCGTTCCGCGTAGGTGAACTGGTCCATGTAGTGGCCGCCGGTCTCCACCGCGAGGCGGGCCGACTCCTCGTACATCCGGCGGGAGTCGTCCACGAAGTGGCACCGGCCGCCGTGGAATTCGATGAGACGGCACTTCTCGGCGCTCGTCGTGCGCGGCATGACCGCGATGAAGGGCACGCCGATCAGCTTGGCGAAGTACGCCTCGGAGACGGCCGTCGAGCCGCTGGACGCCTCGATCACCGGGCGGTCCGGCCGGATCCAGCCATTGCAGAGGCCGTAGAGGAACAGCGAGCGGGCCAGCCGGTGCTTGAGGCTGCCGGTGGGGTGCGTGGACTCGTCCTTGAGGTACAGGTCGACGCCCCACCGCTCGGGCAGCGGGAAGCGCAGCAGGTGGGTGTCGGCCGAACGGTTCGCGTCCGCCTGCACCTTGCGCACGGCCTCTTTCAGCCAGGCGCGATAGGCGGGGTCGCTGCGGTCGACGTCGAGGGTCACACCGGACGGGGTCTGCTGGACGGTGCTCACGGCGCTGCTCCTCGGGCTCTCGGCAGCGGCGACTCGCGCTGCCGTTCCTTCGAGCATAAACATCTTCCGTACGCTTCTCACCTGCATAAACACACCTTTGAGAGCCTCAAAGGCACCCGTGGGTGGGCGCTCGCGGCGCACCCGGCGGGGGCGCGTCCGCGCGAGTGCTCCGAGCGCCCCCTGCGAGGGGCACGCGCGCACTGGTGCGCGACGCGGGACGGGGGCAGACTGCACCCGACGGGGTGCACACTGGATCACGACCGGGACCCGGGCCGGTGCCCGCGCGCCAGCGGGCCGGCCACCGAGACGCACGAGGGGGCGGGGCATGGCGGAGGCGGAGTTCACGGCCAAGGGCGTGCGGATCGGGAAGCGGCTGCGCTCCCTGACCCGGGCCGGACAGGTGCGGATAAGCGAGGGCCGGCTGCAACTGCTCACCAGTTACGGCAGTGAGATCGACAGCGCGCCGGTGCAGGCGGTCCGCGCGTCCCAGCCCTGGTTCGCGCCGGACGACCGGGCCCTCGCCGACCTCAACGGCAAGCGCTACTCACTGACGTTGGGGGATCACGACCCCGCCCCGGGCGAGCCCGGACCACCCGCCGCGCGCCGGTTCATCGAGGCCGTACGCAGGGCTGCGGGGCGTAACGGCTGAGTCACCGCGAGTTGCGTTCCCACGCCTCCTGCGCCACGCTGGTCTCACGTCACTCTGGGTTTACCGGCGATAACGCTGCGAACCAGCCCGCCGGCCACGACAGCAGGCGGCCGTTTCCTTCAAGCACCCTGCTGGATCCGTACTCCGTGTTCTTCCGGACCTCTTCAGTCGGGGAGTCGCAGCCGTGATCAGTTACCCAAGCAGGCACTGCGCGGTGGAGCTCCAAGCCCTGCCGTCGCGGATCGGCCAGGTCCGCAGAATCGTATCGGCGCAGTTGCGCTACTGGCATCTGGACCCGTTGATAGACCGCGCCGCGCTCGGCGTGACCGAGCTGTTGACCAACGTCCATCAGCACGCACGGCCGGACAAGACGTGCACCGTGGAGATCGAGCTGCTGCTCGACCGCCTGACGGTGTCCGTGCACGACCACGACCCCCGGCTCCCGGTCGCCGCCGACCCCGGGGACACCGAGGCGCTCGCCACCTGCGGGCGCGGGCTCGCGATGGTCGCGGCCCTCAGCGAGAGCTGGGGTGTGCGGCCGGAGGGCGAGTCCGGCAAGGTCGTGTGGTTCTCGCTGCCGACGCCCGGTGCGGCGCCGTCCGCGACCGCGCGGCCGCCGCGCCGCGTCACCGTGGAGCAGCCCCTGCGCCGCCTCGCGGCGGTCGGTCCGCCGGTCGACCTGCGGCGACCGGAACGCGCTCCCGCCCGGTCGGCCGTTGCCGGCTGACCGGGCGGTGAGGGGGGCCTGAGGGCTGCCGCGCCGTCGGCCCTCGGCTCTCACACCGGGCCTGCCCTGCCCGTGCGGCCGAACTCCTCGTTGAGGACGGACAGCCGGCGCCAGTACTCGTCCTCGTCGATCTCGCCGGAGGCGAACCGGTGGCCGAGGACGGTGATCGGCGAGCTGTCGTCGGGGCGGGCCGGACGTGGGCCACTTTGGCCGCGCCGTCCCGTGCGGCGCAGCAGCGTGACGCCGCCGAACACGACGGCCGCCCAGAACAGCGGGAACAGGAGGATCCACGGGCCGGGCCCGCCGTCGGCGAAGTGGGCGAGGGTCTGCATCTCGAGTCATCTCCCGGGTCGGTCCGGACGTTCTGAGGTGATGACTCGAGCGTCGCCCCGCGTGGGGGTCAGCGTCGTCGTCCGGCCGGCGGCACCGCGCGTACCCCCCGGGGAGTACGCCGTCAGGTCCCGGCCTGCCGTTCGAGGTGCTCCACGTTCTCCCGGTCCTCGGCGTCGGTGCCGGCCTCGGTGGCGAACCAGGCGTCGAGGATCTCCCTGAGCAGCGGCTCCGAGGTCAGGCGCAGGCTGAGGGCGAGCACATTGGCGTCGTTCCAGCGGCGGGCGCCCCGCGCGGTGTACGCGTCGGTGCACAGGGCCGCGCGGACGCCCGGCACCTTGTTCGCGGCGATGGACGCGCCGGTACCGGTCCAGCAGCACACCACCGCCCGGTCGGCCGAGCCGGCCGCGACCTCACGGGCCGCCGCCTGGGAGCAGACGGCCCAGCGCGCGTCGTCGCCGGGGCTGAGCGCGCCGTACGCCAGCACGTCGTGGCCCCGCTCGCGCAGCTCGGCGACGAGGAGCCGGGCGACGGGTTCGTCCATGTCCGAGGAGACGGCGATCCGCATGTCACGAAGCCTACGGCGCCAACGCGGCGAGCGGGTCGTCGAGCACGGGCTGCCACGCCAACTCGGCGGCGCCGACGAGGCTGTTGTGGTCGAGGCTGCACGCGAGGATCGGGACGCCGCCGCTCTGGCCCCACAGGCTGCGGTCCGCGACGACCGCGCGCAGCCGTCCGGGGTCGGCGTCGAAGAGGGTGCGGTGCAGGCCGCCGAGGATGATGCGGTCGGGGTTGAGGATGTTGACCAGGCCCGCGAGGCCGAGGCCGAGCCGGTCGATGAGGGCCTGGGTGGCGGTGCGGACCGTCGGGTCGTCGTAGTGGCCGCGGATCAGGTCGTTGGCCTGCTGGAGCAGTGACACCACGGGGCCGGGCTCGCGGCCGGCCGCCGTGAGGAATGCCAGCGGGTCGGCCTCGACGTCCAGGCAGCCGCGGCTGCCGCAGTGGCAGGGCCTGCCCTCGGGGTTGACGGTGAGGTGGCCGACCTCCAGGGCCAGGCCCGAACTGCCGGTGTGCAGACGGCCGTCCAGGACGAGCGCGCCGCCGACGCCCCGGTGCCCGGTGGCCACGCACAGCAGGTCGCGGGCGCCCCGCCCGGCGCCGTGCCGGTGTTCGGCGAGCGCGGCGAGGTTGACGTCGTTGCCGGCGAACGCCGGTCCGGTGATCCCGGCCGCGCGCACGCACTCGGTGAAGATACGGCGGACGGGGGCGCCCGCCGGCCACGCCAGGTGCAGCGGGTTGAGGGCGAGGCCGTCCGGTTCGGCGACGGCGGACGGAACGGCGAGCCCGGCTCCGACACAGCGCCGGCCGGTCTCGCTCAGCAGGTCCGCGCCGGCCTCGACGACGGAGCCGAGCACCTTGGCCGGGTCGGCGTCCACGGTCTCGCAGCCCGGAGCGGTGGCGACGATACGGCCGCCGAGGCCGACCAGCGCCGCCCGGAACCCGTCGGCGTGCACCTGGGCGGCGAGGACGACCGGCCCGTCCTCGGCGACGGACAGCCGGTGCGAGGGCCGGCCCTGGGAGCCGGCCGCCGCGCCCGGCCGGGCGTCGACCCTGATCAGCCCGAGCGCCTCCAGCTCGGCGGCGACGACCCCGGCCGTCGCGCGGGTGACACCGAGTTCGGCGGTGAGGACGGCGCGCGTGGGGGCGCGTCCGGTGTGCACGAGCTCCAACGCGGGTCCGAGCGCACCGCGCCCCCGCTCCAGTCGGGTTCTCGGGGTGGTGGTCCCTTCCCCCGCCGGCCGGGGGTCCGCCTTGCCGCTCATGAGGGCGAGTCTCCCATGATCCCGCAGCGCGGTGACCTTAGAGCCCGCTCACTCTCAGCGTGACGTTCAGGCGGCCCGTGAGCCCCAGGTCCGGGGGCGCCGTGCCCGGGTACACCTTGGGCACCCCGTGGTAGGCGAGCCGCGAGGGTCCGCCGAACACGAACAGGTCGCCGCTGCGCAGTTCGACGTCCGTGTACGGCCGGGTCCGGGTCTCGCTGTTGCCGAAGCGGAAGACGCAGGTGTCGCCGAGGCTCAGGGACACCACGGGTGCCGTGGACCGCTCGTCGGCGTCGCGGTGCATGCCCATGCGGGCGTCGGAGTCGTAGAAGTTGATCAGCGCGATGTCGTACGGCCCGGCCTCCTCGCCGAGGGCGTCGCGCACCGCGCGCCGGGCCAGGGCGCCGAGCCACTGGGGGAACGGCTTGACCGGGGCGCCGTCGCCGTCGACGACGGTACGGGCGTAGGCGTACGGGTACCAGTGCCAGCCGAGGCTCACCTGCCGGGCCGTCATGGTGCCGCCGCCGGGGGTGCGGACGGTGCGCAGTCCGGCCGGGGGGCGGGCCCATGTGCGGCAGGCGTCCAGCAGCTCGCGCTGGGCCGCGGCGTCCAGCCAGTCCGGCATGTGCACCGCGCCCGGCGCGACGACGGCGCGCTCCCGCGGGAACAGCTCGGCGTCCATGTGCCCCATCCTCCCACCGTCCGCGGCCGCGGCTCGGGTCCGGGCGGGCGGCCGTGGTCGCTTAGCCTTGACGCACGATGAACGACCGGATGACGACGCCCTGGGGCGATCTCGCACTCACCCGCTTCCCCGTGGACCCCCGCGACAGGCTGCGCGCCTGGGACGCGTCCGACGAGTACCTCCTCGCGCACCTCGCCGAGCGGGACGTCCCGCTGTCCGGCACGGTCGTCGTCGTCGGCGACCGCTGGGGCGCCCTGGTCACGGCGCTGGCGGCGCACCGGCCCACCCAGATCACGGACTCCTGGCTGGCCCAGGAGGCCACCCGGGTCAACCTCGCCCGGCACGGCGTCGAGCCCGGCGCGGTCCGGCTGCTCACCACGCAGGACCCGCCGCCGGACCGGGTCGACGTGCTCCTGGTGCGGGTGCCGAAGAGCCTGGCCCTGCTGGAGGACCAGCTGCTGCGGCTGGCGCCCTCCGTGCACGGGGGCACGGTCGTCGTGGGCACCGGCATGGTGCGGGAGATCCACACGTCCACGCTGGAGCTGTTCGAGCGGATCCTCGGGCCGACGCGGACCTCGCCGGCGAAGCGGAAGGCCCGGCTGATCTTCTGCACTCCCGAGCCGGCGCGGCAGCGGCCCGCGAACCGGTGGCCGTACACCTACACGCTGCCCGGCGGGGTCGGGGCGGCCTCCGGGAGCACGGTCGTGAATCACGCGGGGGTGTTCTGCGCCGACCGGCTCGACATCGGCACCCGGTTCTTCCTGGCCCATCTGCCGGGCGGGCGGGGCCCGCGGCGGGTGGTGGACCTCGGCTGCGGCAACGGCGTCGTGGGGACGGCGGCGGCGCTGGCGAACCCTGAGGCCGAGGTGCTGTTCGTCGACGAGTCCTTCCAGGCGGTGGCGTCGGCGGAGGCGACGTTCAAGGCGAACGGGGTGCCCGGGCACGCCGAGTTCCGCGTGGGCGACGGGATGGCGGGCGTGCCGGACGGCAGCGTCGACCTGGTGCTGAACAATCCGCCGTTCCACTCCCACCAGGCCACCACCGACGCGACGGCCTGGCGGATGTTCACGGGAGCGCGGCGGGCGCTGCGGCCGGGCGGTGAGCTGTGGGTGATCGGCAACCGGCACCTCGGCTACCACGTGAAGCTGCGGCGGCTGTTCGGGAACAGCGAGGTGGTCGCCTCGGATCCGAAGTTCGTGGTGCTGCGGGCGGTCCGCCGGTAGGTGGCGTCAGGGGGCGTCGCCGCGCGCGCCGGCCAGCACCGTGATGATCCCCGCGACCGTGCGCACCATCGCCTCCCGCCCCACGCTGAGGTAGGTGCGCGAGTCGACGGCGTCCGGGTGGGCCGCGAGGAAGTCGCGGATCGCGGTGGTCATCGCGATGTTGAGGGCGGTGCCGACGTTCACCTTGGCGATGCCGCCGGCGACCGCCTCGGTCAGTTCGCCGTCGGGGACGCCGGAGGAGCCGTGCAGGACGAGGGGGACGTCCACGGCGGCGGACAGGCGCTTGAGCAGAGCGTGGTCGAGGGCGGCGGTGCGGGTCGTCATGGCGTGCGAGCTGCCGATGGCGACGGCGAGGGCGTCCACACCGGAGTCGGCGACGAACGCGCTCGCCTGGGCCGGGTCGGTACGGGCGCCGGGGGCGTGCGCGTCGAGCGGTGGCGCGCCGTTCTTGCCGCCGACGCGCCCCAGTTCGGCCTCGATCCACAGGCCCTGGGCGTGCGCCCAGGCCGCGGCGGCCTTGGTCGCGGCGAGGTTGTCGAGGTAGGGCAGCCGGGCCGCGTCGTACATCACGGAGCTGAACCCGACGGCGGGGGCCTGGCGCAGCAGGTCGTCGCTCTGGACGTGGTCGAGGTGCAGGGCGACGGGGACGCCGGCGCGTTCGGCGGCGGCGACGGCCGCGCGGGCGAGCGGTATGAGCCGTCCGTAGCGGAACTTGACGGCGTTCTCGCTGACCTGGAGGACGACGGGGCAACCGGCGCTCTCCGCGCCGGCGACGACCGCCTCCACGTGCTCCAGGGTGATGACGTTGAACGCGGCGACGGCGGAACGGTCGGCGGCGGCGCGGGTGACGAGTTCGCCGGTGGTCACGAGGGGCACAGCCTGTCCTTTCTGGGCGGGCGGCGGACGACAGCCGGGTGCGGACGCGTCAGGGGGCGAGGATCACCGAGCGGGTGAGGTGGCGCGGCCGGTCGGGGTCGAGGCCGCGGGCGGCGGCGACGGCGACCGCGAGCCGCTGGACGCGGACCAGTTCGGCGAGCGGATCGAGCCGTCCCTCGATCCACCGGGCGCCGGTGGCGCCGACCTGTGCGGCCAGTCCCTCGGGGGCCTCGCCGATCATCCAGGTGGCGGTGGTGGCGGTGGTGACGCTGATGGGGCCGTGCCGGTACTCCATCGCCGGGTACGCCTCGGTCCAGGACAGGGACGCCTCGCGCATCTTCAGGGCGGCCTCGTTGGCGAGGCCGACGGTCCAGCCGCGGCCCAGGAACGTGAACTGCGTGCGTGCGACGAGGTCGTCCGGGAGGGCGTCGATGAGCGCGGTGCGGGCGTCGGGGACGGCCTCCTCCGGGTGGAGGCCGAGGTGGGCGCGGAGCAGGGTCAGCGCGGTGGTGGCGAAGCGGGTCTGCACGACGGAGCGTTCGTCCGCGTAGTCGAGGACCACGAGCTCGTCGGCGGCCGTCGTCACGGGGGTGTCCGGGTCGGCGGTGATCGCCGTGGTGCGGGTCCGCCCCTTCACCCGTTCCAGCAGGTCCAGGACCTCGGTGGTGGTGCCGGAGCGGGTGAGGGCGAGGATCCGGTCGTAGGCGCGCCGGGACGGGAACTCCGAGGCGGGGAAGGCGTCCGTCTCCCCCTGGCCGGCCCCTTCGCGCAGAGCGGCGTACGCCTGCGCCATGAAGTACGAGGTGCCGCAGCCGACGACCGCGACCCGCTCCCCGGCCCGCGGCAGCCTCCCGACGGCGGCGGACGCGTCCGCCGCGGCACGGGTCCAGCACTCCGGCTGGCTGTTGAGCTCGTCCTCGACATGCGTCATGCCGTCACCCTCCCGGCCATGCGGCCTGAATGATTGTTCCTGCAAGATAGAGCGAGCTTTCGAGCAGAATCAAGCAAAATGGCGGAGCGAGCGTGCGTTAAGGTCACGGGAGATCGAGGGAATGGAGGGCGGATGTCGCGCGACGCCCGCTGGAAGGCGCTGCTGCACCTGCTCGTGGAGCGTGGCCGGCTGGACGTCGACGAGGCGGCCGCCGAGCTGGAGGTCTCCGCTGCCACGATCCGGCGCGACTTCGACCAGCTCGCCGCGCAGCAGATGCTGGTCCGCACCCGTGGCGGCGCGGTGGTGCACGGGGTGTCGTACGAGCTGCCGCTGCGCTACAAGACCGCTCGCAACGCCTCGGAGAAGCAGCGCATCGCCGGCGCGGTGGCCGATCTCCTCGCACCGGGCGAGGCGGTCGGGCTGACCGGCGGCACGACGACGACCGAGGTGGCCCGCGCCCTCGCCGTACGCGGCGACCTCGCCTCGGGCACCCCCGCGCTGACCGTGGTCACCAACGCGCTCAACATCGCCAACGAGCTCGCCGTGCGGCCCCAGTTCAAGATCGTGCTGACCGGCGGGGTCGCGCGTCCGCAGTCGTACGAGCTGGTCGGGCCGCTCGCGGACGGCGTGCTGTCCCAGATCACCCTCGATGCGGCGGTGCTCGGCGTGGTGGCCCTCGACGTCGTGCACGGGGCCGCCGCACACGACGAGGCGGAGGCGGCGATCAACCGGCTGCTGTGCGAGCGCGCCGAACGCGTGATCGTGGCGGCGGACTCCAGCAAGCTCGGCCGGCGGGCCTTCGCCAGGATCTGCGCGGTGGACGCCGTGGACACCCTGGTCACCGACACGGCGGCCGACCCGGACCTGGTGCGCGGCTTCGAGGAGGCGGGCCTGCGGGTCGTCACCGTCTGAGCGCCGACGCCTCCGCTCGTCCGGCGAGGCCCGTCCGCCCGATTCCCTCTACGCTGGGAGCGAGCGGGCCTAGGAGGCTGCGATGAGCACGACTCCCGTCGAGGCGCACGCACCCGGGGCGAAGGGGTATGTCCCGATCGCCGACCACGGGCTGATCGGCGATCTGCGCAGCGTGGCCCTGGTGGGCACGGACGGCACGGTCGACTGGTACTGCTGCGGCGCCTTCGACTCCCCGAGCGTCTTCGCCTCCATCCTGGACACCGAGCGCGGCGGGTGCTTCGAGCTGGCGGCGGCGGTCCCCGCGCGGACCAAGCAGTTCTACTTCCCGGACACGAACGTACTGATCACCCGGTTCTTCACCGAGGACGGCGTCGGGGAGATCCAGGACTTCATGCCGGTCGGGGTCAAGCCCGCCGAGGCCGACCGGCACCGGCTGATCCGGCGTGTGGTGTGCGTCCGCGGGTCGCTCCCGTTCCGCACCCGAATCGCGCCGCGCTTCGGCTACGGCGCAGACCCGCACACCGTGCGCATGATCGACGGAGTGGTGGTCTTCGAGTCCGCCAAGCTGTCGCTGGGGCTGACCTCGACCGTGCCGCTGGAGATCGACGGACCCGACGTGTACGCCGAGTTCAAGATCGCCGAGGGTGAGGGGGCGGTGTTCGCACTGGACCAGGTCGGCGGCGAGGTGACCCCGCGGCGCTGCGCGTGGGCCGAGGCGGAGGAGGATCTGCGCGGCACGGTGGAGTACTGGCGGCGCTGGCTGGCCTCCTCCCGCTACCGGGGCCGCTGGCGGGAGATGGTGCACCGCTCGGCCCTCACCCTGAAGCTGCTCACCTACGCCCCGACCGGCGCCATCGTGGCCGCGCCGACCACGAGCCTGCCCGAACAGGTGGGCGGCGAGCGCAACTGGGACTACCGGTACACCTGGGTACGCGACGCCGCCTTCGCCGTGTACGCGATGCTGCGGCTGGGGTTCACCGACGAGGCCGCGGCGTTCATGCGGTTCCTGAGCCGGCACATCACCCCGGGCGACGGCCGGAGCTCGGGGCCGTTGCAGATCATGTACGGCATCGACGGCCGGGCGGACCTGCCCGAGCGGGAACTCGGGCATCTGGAGGGGCACTTGGGGTCGTCCCCGGTCCGGGTCGGCAACGCCGCCGTCGACCAGCTCCAGCTCGACATCTACGGCGCGCTGATCGACTCGGTCTATCTGTACGACAAGTGGGCGCAGCCGATCTCCAGCGACCAGTGGGATGACGTGTGCGCACTGGTCGACTGGGTGTGCGAGCACTGGGACCAGCCCGACGAGGGGATCTGGGAGACGCGCGGCGGACGCAGGAAGTTCCTGTACTCCCGGCTGATGTGCTGGGTGGCGATCGAGCGGGCCATCCGGATGGCGAACCGGCGCGGTCTGCCCGCCGACCTGGCCCGCTGGCAGGGGAGCCGGGACACCATCTACCGGCGGATCATGAGCCACGGCTGGTCCCCGTCCCGTGAGGCCTTCGTCCAGCACGAGGACGCCGACGTCCTGGACGCGGCCGTCCTGATGATGCCGCTGACGAAGTTCATCGCGCCGACCGACCCCAAGTGGCTGTCCACGCTCGACGCCCTCACCGACGAACTGGTGTCCGACTCGCTGGTCTACCGGTACGACCCGCGGATCAGCCCGGACGGGCTGCACGGCGTCGAGGGCACCTTCTCCATCTGCTCCTTCTGGTACGTGGAGGCGCTGGTGCACGCGGGACGGCTGGACGAGGCCCGGCTGGCCTTCGAGAAGATGCTGACGTACGCCAACCATCTGGGCCTGTACGCCGAGGAGATCAGCCACACCGGCGAGCAGCAGGGCAACTTCCCGCAGGCGTTCACGCATCTGGCGCTGATCAGCGCCGCCTTCAACCTGGACCGGGCGCTGGGCTGAGCGTCAGTGCCCGTGCCCCGACCCGTCCTCGTGCGGTGCGGACGGCTCCTGGCCGGTTGCCGTGGCTCCGGCGCGGACCGTGAAGGCCGCCGTGTGGACCCTGCCCTCGTGCTTGAAGTCCAGGAACAGCCGGTAGGTGCCGCCGCTCGGTGCCGTGGCCGTGAAGGAGACGTCCGGGCCAGGCTTCGTGCTGCCGTCGCCGGGCTCGCCGTCGGGGTGGACGTGCAGGTAGGCGAGGTCGCCGGAGCGCAGGGCGACCAGGTGGCCGTAGGCGCCGAGGTAGGGCTGGAGATCGGTCACCGGGCGGCCGTCGCGGAAGACCTTCAGCTTGAGCTCGCCCGCCGCGCCCGGCCGCAGGGCACCGTCGAGCCGGACCTCGTAGCCGTGGACCGTCGCGGTGCTCCGCGGCTCGGGCAGCCGCTGCGGTTCGTACGGGCCGGAGGCCGCCAGGTCCGCACCCAGGGTGAGGTTCCCGGCGCCCTTCTTCGCCGGGGTGAAGTCGGCGAAGACCCGGTAGCCGCCGGCGCGGGGCAGGTCCACCGGGATGCTCCAGGTGCCGTCGGCGGCGCGGGTGGGGTGCAGATGACGGTAGGTCCCCAGGTCGCGTGAGGCCACGATGAGGTGCAGCTCCTTGTCGTGCTCCCGCTGGTAGGCGGTCACGGCGCGGCCCGCGCTGTCGCGGATGACGAAGCTCAGCTCGGAGCGCTTTCCGGCGGCGACCCGGGCGGTGGCGAGGTCCAGGGTGTAGCCGCCCTCGGAGATCTGCAGTCCCCCGGCGGGCTCCGCCTCGTGCCCGCCGTGGCCGCCGCCCTCCTCCTCCGGCTCCGACGAGGCCCGCGGGTGGCTGTCGTGGCGGGCGGGCGCCGGGTTCTCGACGACGGGGTCGAATCCCTCGCCCAGGCCGTAGGCGGTGCCGAAAGTCGCGGCCAGCGCGGCGGCGAACGCGGTGATCCTCAGTCCGGCATGCATGGCGGTCTCCTGCGGGTCAGGTACGGCGTCGTGGCCGTCGGATGCACTTCACCATACCCCCACGGGGTATCGAGTCAAGGCGGGGAGAAACTTGCCTCAGCTACCCCCCGGGGGTATACATGGACTCCCGCAAGGGTACCCCCGCCCCGTATCGGGGGCGACTCGGGGCCCCGATCACCGAGCACAGGAGGAACGCATGTCCACCACCACGTACGCCGTCTCCGGGATGAGCTGCGCCCACTGCCGGGCCGCGCTGACCGAGGCCGTCGGCGCACTGGACGGCGTCACCGGCGTCGACGTCGATCTCGCGGCGGGCCATGTCACCGTCACCAGCGTCGCCGAGCCGGACGACGCCCGCATCGCCGCGGCCGTGGACGACGCCGGCTACGAACTCACCGGCCGCGCCGCCTGATCGGCCCCTCCCCCGGGGCCCGGCCGCGCCGGGCTCCACCCGTATCCCGCACCAGGAGCAGCGATGACCACCACCGCGACCGGCCGGACGAGCGACGTGGAGCTCGTCATCGGCGGCATGACGTGCGCGTCGTGCGCGGCGCGCGTCGAGAAGAAGCTGAACCGCATGGAGGGCGTGAGCGCCACCGTCAACTACGCGACCGAGAAGGCCAGGGTCAGCTTCGCCGCCGGGGTCACCGTCCCGGATCTGATCGCGACGGTGGAGGCCACCGGGTACACCGCCCGGGAACCCGCGCCGCCCGCCCCCGAGGAGCCGGCGGACCGGGACCGGACCGAGGACGACGGACTGCGGCCGCTCAGGCAGCGGCTGGTGACCGCAGTGGTCCTGGCGGTGCCCGTGGTCGCGATGGCGATGGTCCCGGCGCTCCAGTTCGAGTACTGGCAGTGGCTGTCGCTCACTCTGGCGGCGCCCGTCGTGACCTACGCCGCCTGGCCCTTCCACCGGGCCGCGTTCACCAATCTGCGGCACGGCGCCGCCACCATGGACACCCTGATCTCGGTCGGTACGTCGGCCGCGTTCCTGTGGTCGCTGTGGGCTCTGTTCCTCGGCTCGGCCGGCGAGCCGGGTATGACGCACCCCTTCGAGCTGACGATCGCCCGCGGCGACGGCTCGGGGAACATCTATCTGGAGGCGGCCGCCGGTGTCACCGCCTTCCTCCTGGCTGGCCGCTACTTCGAGGCCCGCTCCCGGCGCAAGGCGGGCGCGGCCCTGAAGGCCCTGCTGGAGCTGGGCGCCAAGGACGTCACCGTGCTGGACCCGGACGGCACCGAGACCACCCGCCCCATCGCGCAGTTGGCCGTGGGCGACCGTTTCCTGGTCCGTCCCGGGGAGAAGATCGCCACCGACGGCACGGTGGTCGAGGGGTCGTCCGCGGTGGACGCCTCGATGCTGACCGGCGAGTCCGTGCCGGTGGAGGTGACCGCGGGCGACCCGGTCACGGGTGCGACGCTGAACGCGGGCGGCCGGCTCGTCGTCGAGGCGACGCGTGTCGGGGCGGACACCCAGCTCGCGCGGATGGCCCGGGTGGTGGAGGACGCGCAGAACGGCAAAGCCGCCGCCCAGCGGCTGGCGGACCGGATCTCCGCCGTGTTCGTGCCCGTCGTCATCGTCCTCGCGCTGGGCACCCTCGGCTTCTGGCTGGGCAACGGCGCCGGCCCTGCGGCCGCCTTCACCGCCGCCGTGGCCGTGCTCATCATCGCCTGCCCCTGCGCCCTGGGCCTGGCCACGCCGACCGCGCTCCTGGTGGGCACCGGGCGCGGCGCCCAGCTCGGCATCCTGATCAAGGGGCCCGAGGTGCTGGAGTCCACGCGCCGGGTCGACACCGTGCTCCTGGACAAGACGGGCACCGTCACGACCGGCAGGATGACACTGCTCGCCGTGCACACCGCCGCCGGCACCGCGGAGGAGGACGTCCTGCGGCTGGCGGGGGCGCTGGAGCACTCCTCCGAGCACCCGGTCGCCCGCGCGGTGGCCGAGGGGGCCCGGGCGCGGCTCGGATCGCTTCCCGCGCCCGAGGACTTCGCGAACGTGCCGGGGCTCGGCGTGCGGGGCGTGGTCGAGGGACGCGCGGTGCTCGTGGGCCGCGAAAGCCTGCTGGCGGAGCATGAGTCGGAGCTGCCGGAGAAGCTGCGGCAGGCCCGGGAGGGCGCCGAGGCGGCCGGCCGTACCGCGATCGTGGTGGCCTGGGACGGGGCGGCACGGGCGGTGCTGGAGGTCGCCGACGCGGTGAAGGAGACCAGCCGGGAGGCCGTCGCGCGGCTGCGGAGCCTCGGTCTGACGCCGATGCTGCTGACCGGTGACAACCGCCGCGCCGCCCAGGCGGTCGCCCGTGAGGTCGGTATCGCGGCCGAGGACGTGATCGCCGAGGTGCTGCCGCAGGACAAGGCCGACATCGTCAAGCGCCTCCAGATCGAGGGGCGTTCGGTCGCCATGGTGGGCGACGGCGTCAACGACGCGGCCGCGCTGGCCCAGGCCGACCTGGGGCTCGCGATGGGCACCGGCACGGACGCGGCCATCGAGGCGGGCGACCTCACCCTGGTGCGCGGCGACCTGCGCGCCGCCGCCGACGCCATCCGGCTCGCCCGCCGTACGCTCGGCACGATCCGGTCCAACCTGTTCTGGGCGTTCGCCTACAACGTCGCCGCGCTGCCGCTGGCCGCGGCCGGTCTGCTCAACCCGATGATCGCGGGGGCGGCGATGGCCTTCTCCTCGGTCTTCGTGGTCGGCAACTCCCTGCGGCTGCGGTCCTTCCGGGCCGCGGACTGAGGGGGCCGGGAGCGAACGGAGGGGCGCCGCGTGTGCGGCGCCCCTCCGCCGTGTGCCGGTGGCTCAGCCGAAGGCTTTCACGGCCTGGTAGTAGGTCCACGCCGTGCTGTCGCAGGCGCTCTTGGAGGCGCCGCTGTAGCCGGCGCACACGCGCTTGAGGTCTTCGTAGAAGGCGCTGTCCAGACGGGACTTGTTCGCGTTGAACGTGCCCAGGGCCTTGTAGTTGCGGTAGCCGAAGTCATGCCGCGCACAGGACGTGGAGAACGGGAAGCCGAAGGGGTTGTCCGGGGACGTGGAGCAGTAGTCGGTGGACCAGTCGAAGCCGTAGGCGGCCCAGGCGGACTGGTTGGAGCGGGCGGCGACCCAGGTGTTGTAGCTGGACGCGGACGTCTGCGTCCAGCTCGACAGCACCTGGGGCTTGTCCGCGGGAGCGGCCTGGGCGGCCGGTGCGAGGACGACGAGAGTCGCGACGGACACGGCCGAGGCGGCGAGAGCGGTGGTGAGTGGGCGGCGCATTTCCACACCTCCATGAGGCTGCGGCCCGCCCGTCGGACCGCAGGTTCATGACAACATGATTGACACCTGAACGGTCGTTTACTCCGTGAGCGCCCGACAGCCCGTCAACTCGCGGTCTTGACAAGGCCGTGGCGCCCCGGCGTCACCACAGGAGGCGTGCGAGGCCGGGGCACCCGCGTGTGGATCCAGGCCCCGTCGGCGACGACGAGGCGGTGCCGGCGGACGCGAAGGACGTGGCACGTCAAGGACGTTGGCCGGGCGGAGGGACCGGTCGAGCGTCACGTGCCCGCGCCCCGTCGACCGGGTGCGGACGAGGGCCTTCCTGCGGCCGAGCGCAGGATGGCGGTCAGCCGCCGGACCCCGGCCGGGGGGCGTGCCCGCGGTTCCTCCAGAGCCGCCGTCGTGCCGGTGGAGAAGTGCTCGACGGGCCCGCCACCCGGCGGCCTGCCGTCACTGGCCCAGTGGGGCGGGCGGTGTGGCCGCGGCGTCCGGCTCGCCCGCGCGGGGCGTGAGCGGCGGGTGCGCGGGCGTGACCCGCTCCTTGGTCAGGGAGGCGGCGATCCCGCGGGCCAGGAGGGGGTCGGCCGGCAGGACGTGCCCAGCGAACCAGCGGGCCGCCGAGGGGTCCGGGGACGGTTCCACGAACTCGGCGCCCGCGTAGTCGTCGAGCGGCGGGTCGTAGATGTACCCGGTCACCACACCGCGGTCGACGAGGCGGTCCACCAGCGCGTCGCGGTCGTGGACCAGCAGCGGGACCCGGAAGAGGGCGGGCGGGCCGTCGTGCGCGGTCCGCTCACGCAGCGCCGGGCTGGCCCAGGTGGTGCCCGCGAGCCGGGAGACGCCGTCCCTGCGGCGGGCGAGGTCGCCGTCGAGCAGGGCCATGCGCAGCCCCAGTTGCCCGCGCACCAGCGCGCCGTGCCGGGCGCGGAAGCCGTGCAGGTCGACCCGGACCCACGGCTCGTACGCGGCGAGGCTGGGGGCGCGCGGGGCGCTGGCGGTGAGGCGGGGGGCGTGCAGGGCCATCCGGAAGTCGTCGCGCTCCAGCAGGCCGAGCCGCTGCATGGTGCGCCACACCGGCCGCACCAGATGGAGGGAGCGGACCGCGGACCGGGCCAGGGGGCGCAGGGTGACGGTCAGGTCGGCCCGCAGCCTGCGCGGGGTGAGCAGGTCGTCGCGCAGCCGTTCCAGTTCGCGCCGGGCGCCCGCGTCCTCGACGGCGAGGAAGCCGCCGGCCGTCGCCGCGACGTGCTTGGAGAGGCTGAACGCGGCGGCCGTGCCGAAGGTTCCGATGGGCTGTCCGTCGACATGGGTGCCGATGGCGTGCGCGGCGTCCTCGATCAGCGGGATGCCGAGCGCCTCGCAGCGGCGCCGCAGCTCGACGACGCGGTCGGGCAGGCCGTACAGGTTGGTGGTCAGGACGGCGTCGATCTCGCGCCAGGTCGACTCCGGCACGGCGTCCGGGTCGATGTTGCCGTCCCAGCGGGAGACGGGCGCCTGCACGGGGCGCAGTCCGGCGGCGAGGACGACGAAGAGGATCACGTCGTCGTTCACCGGGGACATCAGGACGCGTCCACCCGGCCGGCACCAGCGCCGCAGCGCCAGGTAGAGGGCGAGTCGGGCCGAGGGCGTGTAGACGCATTCGCGTCCGATGCGCCGCGTCATCATCGCGGCGAGCCGCGATCCGTACGGCATGGTCACCTCTTCCGTGAGAGCTTCGGCGAAGGTCCGTCCCGGGGCTGGCCGGTGCGGGCTGTCGGATGTCGTGCGCGACCGTCTCGCGGGGGCGGTCCAGGGCGTGTCCGGCCAGGCCCCTGACCCCGGCGGGGTGCGGACGACGGCGGTGGGGCGGGAGGGGGCGGTGCTCAGCGGGTGCGGGCGCCGGTCCCGCGTGCGCGGGACGTGACGGAGGTGCGCAGGCCGCCGGCGGTCTTCAGCAGCCGGTCGGCGGGGTCGCGCAGGGCGGGGTGGGCGAGGACGGTGTTGCGCAGGCCGCGCACGGGTCTGCGCCACATCCGCTGGGCCGCCGCGACCGGGTGGGGGCGCGTCGCGAACCCTTCGGCCACGCGCAGCTCACGGGTCTTGAGCCAGTCCTTGTACTCCTTCTCGCCGCGCCCCATGTCCATGAGGGTGACGCCGTCCCGGCCCGCGGCGTAGGCCATCCGCAGGTGCATCATCAGGCCGGGCGAGTAGTACGCGAACTCGGGGTCGTACGCGGTGAACCAGGCGGCGAGCACCGTGCGCGAACGGGGCCCGAAGTGTGCGGCGACGGGCCGGTCCCCGGCGTACACCACGGACAGGATGCCGGTGAAGTGGTCCTCGCGGACGTGGAAGAGGTGGTCGACGAGGCCGACGATCCACGGTCGGGAGAACCGGTCCATCCGCCCTGTCCTGCGGTACTGGGCGGACTTCCAGCGCATGAGGGTGCGCAGTACGCGCGGGTCGCGTTCGTCGTACACGAACCGGACCTCGCCCGCGTCCCGGCCGAGCCGGCGCTCCTTCTTCAGCGTCGTCCTGGCCTGCCCCGGATAGGTGGCCCGCAGCCAGGCCGGATAGTCGCCCTCGGCGGGCTTCAGGTCCAGCACGGGCGAGGCGAAGGTGCCGGTGACGTACGGCGCGAACGGCCGCTGCTCCTCGACGAGGTGGTCGAACTCGAAGACGGACAGGCCGCACGCCCGCAGCAGTTGACGGGTGTCCCAGGTGACGCCGGGCCGGTGCACCAGTGCCTGGCAGTCGGACAGCCCGAGGCCGATGGCCCGGCCCACGCCCAGGGCGTTGCGTTCGTACGGGAGGAAGCCGACGGCCTCCCCCCGCCGGTGCAGGACGGCCACCCGCGCGCCCGCGCGGTACCGGCCCACACCGAGCGCGAACTCCGGTGACAGGAACGGGTTGGCGTACTCCGGCGACTCGTCCATGGCCCGGTGCCACGCCTCGCGCAGCGGGCCGCTCAGGTCCTCGGGTCTGTGAATGGTGATGGCGTTCGTGGATCGCATGGCGACCGCTCCCCCCAGATGTCCCCCCGGACGCGCTTGCGGGCGCGTCGCCACCGTCTCCCCCGATGTCGAACTTCGTGGCGAGGATCAAACGTGGCGAAGCAGTACGCACACTGTCAAGGTAGGTGAAGAATCCTTTAGCAGCGCTTGGGGTCGGCCGCCGCCGGGCCCGTACGTCCCGGCGGTGTGCGTTCAGCCGGCCTGACCGGCGATGTTCACCATCCAGGTGGTGCCGAACCGGTCCGTGCACATGCCGAAGACGTCGCCCCACATCTGCTTCTCCAGCGGCACGCCCACCGTGGCGCCGTCGGACAGCTTCTCCCAGTACCCGCGCAGCTCAGCCTCGTCGTCGCCGCTCAGGCTCACCGCGATGTTGTTGCCGGGGCGGTAGTCGTCCGTGGGGGTGTCGGCGCCCATGAGGGTGAAGCCGCTCGGGGTCTCCAGCCTGCCGTGCATGATCTTGTCCGCCAGGGGGGAGTCCTTCTGGCCGAACGCCGCGTAGGTGTTGACGTCGAGGGTGCCGCCGAAGACCTGCTGGTAGAACTCCAGCGCCTGGCGGGCGTCGCCGGCGAACATGATGTACGGGTTGAGTCGCGAGGCCATGATTCCTCCTGGAGTGAGGGAGCACACTCCGAGGAACGTAGCGCGGGCCACTGACAGCGGCCCGCGCTCACGGCCGTACGGGGCACGCGACCGGCTACAGGGTGCGCTCCATGCGCTCCGCGACCAGCTTCACGAACCGCGCGGGGTCCTTGGCCTGGCCGCCCTCGGCGAGTACCGCCAAGGTGTGCAGGAGTTCGGCGGACTCGGCGAGGCGCGTACGGTCGTCGTCGTTCTTGAACGCCTGGTTCATGCCCTTGACCAGCGGGTGGTCGGCGTTGAGCTCCAGGATGCGCTTGGTGCGCGGCACCTCCTGGCCCATGGCGCGGTACATCTGCTCCAGGGCCGGGGTCAGGTCCTTCGCGTCCGACACGACGCAGGCGGGCGAGACCGTCAGCCGGGTCGACAGCCGGACCTCCTTGATGTCCTCCTCCAGCCGCTCCCGCATCCAGCCGAGCAGTCCGGCGTAGTCCTCGGCCTGCTTCTCCCGCTCCTCGTCGGCCTTCTCGTCGCCCTTGGCGTCCAGGTCGATCTCGCCCTTGGTGACGGACCGCAGCTTCTTGCCCTGGTACTCGCCGACGGCGTCGACCCACACCTCGTCGACGGGGTCGGTGAGCAGCAGCACCTCGATGCCTTTGTCCCGGAACGCCTCCATGTGCGGGGAGTTCTCGATGCTCTGCCGGGACTCGCCGGTGATGTAGTAGATGTCCTTCTGGTCGTCGCCCATCCGTTCGACGTACTGCGCCAGAGTGGTCGGCTCGTCCTCGGAGCGGGTGGTGGCGAAGGAGGCCACGGCGAGGATGGCCGCGCTGTTCTCGGAGTCGGTGACCAGGCCCTCCTTGAGGACGGTGCCGAACTCCCGCCAGAACGTGGCGTAGCGCTCGCCGTCCTTGGTCATGATCTCCTTGACCGTGGAGAGCACCTTCTTGGTGAGCCGGCGCTGCATCATCCGGATGTGCCGGTCCTGCTGGAGGATCTCGCGGGAGACGTTCAGGGAGAGGTCGGCCGCGTCCACGACGCCCTTGACGAACCGCAGGTAGGGCGGGAGCAGTGCCTCGCAGTCGTCCATGATGAACACGCGCTTCACGTACAGCTGGACACCGCGCTTGTAGTCGCGGGAGAACAGGTCGTACGGGGCGTGCGAGGGCAGGAACAGCAGGGACTGGTACTCGAAGGTGCCCTCGGCCTGGAGGCGGATGGTCTCCAGCGGTTCGCGCCAGTCGTGGCTGATGTGCTTGTACAGCTCGTGGTACTCGTCGTCGGTGACCTGGTCGCGCGAGCGCGCCCACAGGGCCTTCATCGAGTTCAGCGTCTCCGGCTCGGGCGTGCCGTCGCCGTCGGCGGTCTCCGGGGCCATGCGGATCGGCCAGGTGATGAAGTCCGAGTACCGCTTGACGATCTCCCGGATCTTCCACGGCGAGGTGTAGTCGTGGAGCTGGTTCTCCGGGTCGGCGGGCTTCAGGTGCAGGGTGACGGAGGTGCCCTGGGGGGCGTCCTCGACCCTCTCCAGCGTGTACGTGGCCTCGCCTCGCGACGACCAGCGGGTGCCGTGGGCCTCGCCGGCCCGCCGGGTCACCAGGGTCATCTCGTCGGCCACCATGAAGCCGGAGTAGAAGCCGATGCCGAACTGGCCGATCAGGCCTTCGGCGCCCTTCTCGTCCTCGGCCTCCCGCAGCTCCTTGAGGAAGGTGGCGGTGCCGGAGTTGGCGATGGTGCCGATGAGCCGTCCGACCTCGTCGTACGACATCCCGACGCCGTTGTCCCGCACGGTGAGGGTGCGGGCCTCCTTGTCGACGTCGATCGCGATGTGCAGGTCGGACACATCGGCGTCGAGCGTGTCGTCCCGCAGCTTGTCCAGGCGCAGCTTGTCGAGCGCGTCGGAGGCGTTGGAGACGAGTTCGCGGAGGAAGACATCCTTGTTCGAGTAGACCGAGTGGATCATCAGCTGCAGCAGCTGACGGGCCTCTACCTGGAACTCAAACGTCTCGGTCGGCATGGTTCGCGACTACCTCACAGGTTCGTTCACCGGAACTGGTAGCAGTCACTGTAGGACACGAGGCCGGCGCGGAGAGCAGGACCGTGGGACGTCCCCGGGCCGCTCAGACGAGGTGGGCGAAGACGACGAGGTTGGCGGTGTAGTCCCTGACCTGGCGGTCGTAGTCGCCCGCGCAGGTGATGAGCCGGACCTGGGCGCCGGGGGTGTCCTCGTACACGCGCTCGCTCGGGAAGCTGTCCTTGTCGTAGGTCTGTGTCTCGTCGACCTCGAAGACGGCCTTGCGCCCGTCGGCGCGCCGCACCTCGAAGCGGTCCCCCTTCGCCAGCTGGTACAGGTTGGCGAAGACGGCGGCGGACGTGGCCGTGTCGACGTGTCCGGCGATGATCGACGTCCCCGTCTCGCCGGGCGAGGCCCCCTTCGCGTACCAGCCGACGAGGTTGGTGTCGTGGGCGGGCGGGGGTTCGAGGCGTCCGCCGGCACCGATGGCGAGGTCGGTGAAGGGGGCGTCGACCGAGATCTTCGGGATGCGCAGGCGCACCGGGCGGGACCTGGGCAGGTGCTTGCCCCCGGGGCGCGCGTCGGGTCCGTCGGGCTCGGCCGTCGCGGGCGCGGAGGAGGCGGCGGCGGGCGGGGCGTGGGGAGCGCCGACACCCCGGCTCCCCTCGTTCCGGCCGCCGGAGAACACCGTGACGAGGACGGTGGCGGCGATGGCGGTCCAGAACACCACGGCCACACGTCGCGTCCGCCGCGAGTGCGCGGACGGGGCGTCGGGACCGGCCGGGTCGGGCTGGGGGACGGAGGGACGGCCGGCGTCCATCGGGGAACCACCTCACTGGGACGGGCAGCGGACTGGCTGGGGGGCGGGCGGGGCCGCCGCGACGCGCAGGGCGCGTGCGGCGGCCTCGACGGACCGGGTCGGATCGGGTGCGGCTCAGGCCACGGACCCGGCGACCTTCTTGCGGCGCATCGCGTACATGCCGGCGCCCGCGACCCCGAGGACGGCCAGGCCGGCGGTCGTCACACCGGGCGTGGCGAGGCCGCCGCCGCCGGTGTGCATCCCGCCGCGCGGCTTGCCGTGGTCACCGCCGCCGCCCCACGACTCCTCCTCGTGGTCGCCGCC
This sequence comes from Streptomyces sp. NPDC046859, assembly GCF_040645135.1. Lineage (NCBI taxonomy): Bacteria > Bacillati > Actinomycetota > Actinomycetes > Kitasatosporales > Streptomycetaceae > Streptomyces > Streptomyces sp. NPDC046859. Next base: position 30,698 of record NZ_JBEYXR010000015.1, on the reverse strand, counting down.
CCAGGAGTCCTCGCCGTGGTCACCGCCGCCCCACGAGTCGCCCTTCTCCTCGGACTTCCAGTCCTTGCCGTGGTCTTCCTTGTTCCGGTAGCTGTCCGGGTCGTGCTTGGGGTTGTCGCCGCCCCAGTCGTCGCCGTTCATGACGGAGGCGAGCGCTCCGCCACCCGTGTGGACCCCGCCGCGCGGACCGTCGTGCTTGCCCTCCTTGTCGTGCTCCTTGCTGTGAGACTGGTCGTGCTCCTCGGACTTGCCGTGGTCCTCGGACTTGCCGTGGTCCTCGGACTTGCCGTGCTCTTCGGACTTGCCGTGGTCCTCGGACTTGTGCTCCTTGCTGTGGGCCGTGTCGTCGTTGTTGTCCCAGTCACCGGTGGTGACGGCGTGAGCGGCGGGTGCGATCGCCAGCGCGGCCGTGGCCGTCGCGGTGGCGAGCAGCATGCGAACAGGGCGCATAAGTGAGTCCTCCCGTCACGGCCTGGGCGGCTGACGCTTCATCACCACTGGAGCCAGGCCTTGACGTGATCCACCGTCAGCCATGTCCACCGGCGGCACCATTCGAAGCGATCACATGGGTTACCCGCACACCCTGACGGCCGAATGAGCGGGCGCCCGCGCCCCTGTGACCAGGGGCATCCCACCGTGGGTGTTCGGATCACCCGGAAGTGGTGAGAGGCGGGGGATGCCGACGTCCAGTGACCGTACCGTTCTGCCTCCGGGAGCCGGCGGCTCCCGGGCGGGGGCCGCGCGCGCCGCCCGGGAGGCGGTGTGGTGAGCCGGGCGGCCGAGGCCGTTCCAGAGCGCTCCGCACCGCCTCGACCTGCGGTTTCCCGACAGCGTGACGCCTTCTTCGACCATGCCGAGTACGCGGCGATCGTGCTGGTGGCGGTGGGGCACGCCTGGGAACCGCAGCGGTACGGCGGCCGGACCGTCGACGCGCTGTGCATGCTCTTGTACGCCTTTCACATGCCGGCCTTCATCACCGTTAGGGCTACTTGTCGCGGACCTTTGAAGCCCGTCCGGAGCAGCTGAAACGGCTGGTCAGGGGTCTGCTCGTGCCGTACGTGGTCTTCGAGCCGGCCTACCCCCTCTTCACCCGGTGGACGGACGGGGAGCCCGACCGGCCGCTCAGCCTGCTGGACCCCCGGTATCCGACGTGGTTCCTGGTGGCGCTGTCCGTGTGGCGGCTCACGGCGCCGCTGTGGCGACGGCTTCGGTACGCCGTTCCGGTGGCGCTCGTCGTGGCGATGCCGGCCACGCGCTTTCCGGGCCTGGGGGCCGGGGCGGCGGACGTGGTGCACGGTGCTGGGCACGGGCCCCCTGTTCGGCCATCTGCTGCACGGCTTCGTCGCCCGGGCGGCCGGGCACTTCGGCTGGTACGACCCGGCGTGGGTCCACGGGCCGCTCAGGGCGCTGGTCGTGACCGCTTGGCGGCGGCCGTGGTGACGCTGCAGGGCACGCCGCCTGTGCGGCGTGCCCTGCGCCCGCTGGTCGAGCCGCGGACGGCATGGCTGTTCCGGCGGGAGGCGGCGGAGCGGGGCGGGGGCCGGGGCGCGCCCGCACGTGGCTGAGCCGTGCGGGGGTCAGGGCTCGCGCACCAGTGACGCGACGTGGGCGGTGACCGTGTCGAGGATTCCGGTCCAGGCGGCGTCGTCACCGAGCACCAGGTAGTTCAGGGTCAGTCCGTCGGTCATGGCCGCCAGATAGCGGGCGAGGACCGGGACGGGCACCCGCAGGCGCAGGCCCATCGTGTCGTGCAGCTGGTCGATCAGCTCGGTGTAGGTGGCGGCGTACAGCTCGTACTGGCGCCGGGCCAGGCGCTCGAAGCCGGGCCGGCGCAGGGCGTACTGGGTGAGCTCGTAGGTGAGCATGTGCTCGTCCGGGTGTGCGCGGACGTGGTCCCAGTACGCCTGGAAGCCCGCGCGGACGGTGTCCTCGAGGGTCGCGCGGGGGCGCAGGGCCTCCTTCACCAGCCGTACGTAGTGGCCGGTGATGGTGGTGATGACGGACTCGATCAGCTCCTGCTTGGAGTCGAAGCAGTAGTGGAACACGCTCAGCGAGACACCCGCCTCGGCGGCGATGGACCGGGTCGTCGTCCGGGGGACGCCGTCCCGGGCCATCGCTCTGATCGCCGCCTCGGTGAGCTGTCGCCGCCGCTCCGCGGACGGCAGTCGTGCCATGGAGACCCTCTCGTGGGTGTCAGCCGCTGTGGACGCCCACCTCGTAGAGGGAGTACCCCCAGTCGGTGCCCCGGTCCAGGCCCTGGACGCGGACGTACCGGGCCGGTGTCCCGGCGAATCTCGCGGTGTCGAGGCCGCCGTCGCCGGACGTCGTGGACCAGGCGGTGCGCCAGGTGGAGCCGTCGGTGGACAGGTCGACGCGGTACGCCTTGCCGTACGCCCGCTCCCAGTCGAGGGTGACCCGTCCGACCAGCTGGGTGGAGCCGAGGTCGACCGTGAGCCACTGGTCGTCGCTCCAGTCGCTGGCCCAGCGGGTGCTCCCGTCGCCGTCGACGGCCCGGCCGGGCTGGTAGCTGGTGAACAGGCTCCACTCCGACGAGCTGGCCGTCGTCGTCGCTCCGCGCGCGAGGTTCGTCCCGGCCGCGTGCCGTTCGGAGGCGGCCCAGGTGCCGAGGTAGGACTCGGCACCGCGGAACAGGTCGTCCACGGTGTCCTGGCCGCCGACGCGCCGGATGTCCTCGATCCAGTCCGGGACGAGTCCGTAGTGGGAGGCCCCGTCGGTGTTGATGTCCCAGGTGCGCTCGCCGGTGCTCTGACGGTCGATGACGGAGCCGCCGTCGACGCTGCGGAAGGGGTAGGTCACCTTGTCGGGTGCGTCCGCGCCGCGCGGGGCCGGCCAGCCGCCGACGCCGTTCATGTCGGTCCCGTAGCCGTAGCCGACGCCGTACTTGTCGCGCAGCGCCTCGGTGCGCCTCGCCTCCGCGACGAACTGCTCGGAACCGTTCATGTACTGGGCGGTGAAGCCGCCGAGACCGTAGACGCGTTCGGTCCACTCCCGGTCCATCCAGCTGTGCGAGGACAGGATGCCGGGGTAGGAGGCGGACTCGAAGATGTCGAGGACGCGGCCGGCGGACTTGACGCTCATGTGGTCGACCTCGAGCATCATCTTGCGTTTCATCATGCCCCGGACGGCGTATTCGCCGAGGGCGGTGAGCCCGCGGACGTTGCACTGGGCGTCGGCGCTGTACGAGGGGACATTGGTGCCGGCCGGGAGCTTCTTCTCGGCCTCGGCCGCCGTCGCGTTGCCGATCGGGTTGTCGTGCTGCGGGCCGGCGCACTTCTCGGTCTTCCAGAAGGTGCCGGTGGACAGGAACTGACCCACGTTGATGGCGGTGCCGAGCGTGCCCGAGTCGAAGCGGACCCCGCAGAGCGCGTTGTCGAACTTGTGGCACAGGAACATGCTGCGCACGCCCAGTGCGTGGAGTTCGTCCAGGCCCTTGTCGATGTCCTCCTGGTCGCACTGCGCGATGTCGAGGATCTGTTTGCAGCCGAACGGCTCGGACGTCTCGACGCCGAGGACGACCGCTAGCTTGCCCTGCTGGATGACCTGGCGGGCCTGTCCGCTGTCGGTGACGATCCGGAACCAGCCCTTTCCGGGACCGCCGTACATCCGGTCGATGTACGCCTGGAGGTCGTACGTCAGCTTCGCCTGGAGCCGGATGGACGTCATCTCGTCGCAGGAGCGGTCCTTGAAGAAGTACACGGAGCAGATCACGCCGTTGGTGACGAGGTCGTTGACGAGGACGCGCTGCCCGCCCCGCCAGGCCCGTTCGATCCAGGCGTAGTAGTTCTGCTGGTGGGTCAGCGAGTCGTGGGCCGGCCAGTCCTTGAAGGTGGGCCAGCCGACCGGGTCGTGCCGGCCGTCGCCGCCCTTGGTGATGAAGTCGAAGACGGCGAGCGAGCCGTCGGGGTAGTGCTCCGGGCAGTCCTTGAGGGCGTCCGCCACGCCCTTGTCGGAGAAGGGCTTGCCGCAGATCAGGCGCCCGCCGAAGGCCTCGTTGGCGAAGATGTGGTCGTGGGCGTCGACGAAGCCGCGCACGTCGCCGCGGGCGTCGGTGCCGGTGAAGGGCTCGCCGGTCACCCCGATGCCGGAGTCCGGCGCGGGCCTGGCCGTGGGGTTCCACCAGTCGGTGCCGGCCGAGGCGCTCGGGGTGGGACCGAGCGCGAGGGACAGCACGAGCAGGAGGAGCGACACCACGGTGACGTTCTTGCGTCTGCGGTACGGGCGTCCGGCACTGGTCACGGCCCACGTCCCTCGGTCGGCGACGGCGCGAGGCCGCGTTGTCATGACCTCGCTCAATGTGCGACGAGGATCGCGAGTACCGCCGAACGAGTCAAGAGTCCGGGACGGATGACCTGCTCGCGTCGCCGACGGGGACTCGGCGCTTCACCCCGAGTGGCTGACGCGGATCTTGGACTGCCCGTGCGGGAGCCGTTCCCAGTCCGTCATGAAGCGGGCCCGCAGCCCGTGCTTCTCGGCCAGTGCCAGCAGGGTCTCGGTGCGGTAGTAGAAGTCCTCCCGCAGGACCTGGTGCTCCTGGCCCTCGGTGCGGTCGAAGGTGAAGTCGAACCAGCCTCCCGGCGCCAGCACCCGTCCGATGTGGGCGAGGCACTGGTCGATGACGGGCAGCGGCGAGTGCGAGAAGACGCTGTGGGCGTGCACCACGTCGAAGTGGGCGTCGGGCAGGAACGCCAAACTGAGGTCGCGCACGGGGGTGAGGGTCGGCAGCCGCGCCTGCAGGCCCATCTCCACGACGGTGTCCTGGGCGGCGAACAGGATGTCGGGTGAGATGTCGATGCCGTAGTAGTGGCCCGGCTCCAGATGGCGGATGAACCGCCAGCCGCCGCGCAGGTTGCCGCAGCCGATCTCCAGCATCCGGTGCTCGGGGCGCAGACCGTGGCCGACCAGGTAGTCGAACTGCATCGCGCCGAGCGCCAGCCACCGCTCCCGGTTCGCGCTGCCGACGGCCGCGTCCGGGTCGGCACGGGTGTCGGAGCGCATCACGGCCCGGTAGTAGGAGACGTGGTCCCGGTGGCGGCGCCGCAGCCACAGGTCGCGGGCCGAGCGGACCAGATGGCGGGGCACGCGTTCGGGGTGGTGCAGGGCGTAGCGGAGGCGATGGCCGAGAGCGGCGCGGTTGGCGGTGAGGTTCTTGGCCGGCATGGGGTTCGTGCCTCCCTGGGTTCGCGTTACCACCGAGGATGCGCACTGTGGCGGCGGTGCGCCACAGGGGCGACTCCTGGCACGGGCGCCCCACGCGCGGCGAGAGCCCGTCGGCGGCTCGAACGCCCCTGTGCCGTAGGGCTGTTCCTGCATTACCGTGGTTCCGTCGCGAATATGACATAGCCATGTCAAGAAGGCGGAGGGTGGCCGTGCGCGGTTCCTTGGTGAGGGCGGCGTTCGCCGCGGTGATCCTCGTGGCTCCGGTCGCGGTCGTGCCCGGGGCCCGGGCCGCGGTGGAGCCCGCCGTCGAGGCGTCCGTCTCCCCCGCGCCCGTGGCGGAGGACTGGACGCCGCCGCTGAGCACCCGGGGCCGCTGGATCGTCGACGCGGACGGCGACCGGTTCAGGCTGCGGTCCGGCAACTGGCACGGCGCGAGCGGCACGTGGAACGGCTCGGGCGACGTGGCGGACGACGCGAACCACCACGCCGGCGAGAACTCCGGCCGGATCCCCCTCGGTCTCGACCGCGCGCCGATGGCCGAGATCATCGCGGGTTTCCAGGAGATCGGCATCAACAGCGTGCGGCTGCCCTTCTCCAACGAGATGGTCCACGACACCCGTCCCGTGACGGACGACGCCGTCGCCGCCAACCCCGGCCTGCGCGGGAGGACCCCGCTGCAGGTGTACGACGCGGTGGTGCGCGCGCTCACCGACGCACGGCTCGCGGTGATCCTGAACAACCACACCAACACCACCCGGTGGTGCTGCGGGGTCGACGGCAACGAACGCTGGAACGCGAGCCGTTCGACCGCCGACTGGGAGGAGGACTGGCTGTTCATGGCCCGCCGGTACCGGGACAACCCCCGGGTGGTCGGCGCCGACCTGTACAACGAGGTGCGCCGCTCGGTGTGGGACGACCCCAACTGGGGTCTCGGCGACGACCACGACTGGTTCGCCGCCTCCCAGCGCGTCGGCGACCGCATCCTCCTGGAGGCGAACCCGGACCTGCTCATCGTGGTCGAGGGCATCAACTGGACCGGCGTCCCCGTCGACGGCCTGCCGCACGAGCGCCCCACCCTGGAACCCGCCCGGCAGCTCTCGCACACACTCGTCGACTCCGGCAAGCTCGTCTACTCGGCCCACTTCTACGACTACACGGGCCCCCGGCACAGCGGCGCCACCGGCATCGGCGAGACCAGCGACCCCCGCTACCGCGACCTGAGCCCCGACGACCTCGTCGCCGTGCTGAACCGCCAGGCCTTCTTCGTCTCCGCCGAGCAGGACCAGCACTTCACCGCTCCCCTGTGGATCAGCGAGTTCGGGGTCGGGGGCCGGGCGGAGACGGCCGCGAAGCCGCGCGCCTGGTTCGAGAACTTCGTGGACCAGCTCATCCGCGCCGACGCCGACTTCGCGTTCTGGCCGCTCGTCGGCTGGCACGAGAACCGCGGCGGCAACGGCTGGGCCCTGCTGCACTGGGACGCCGCGGGGCACCGGATGGGGGTGTACGACGGCGACGACTGGCGCGCCCCGGCGTGGCGGCGGCTCGTCGGGGCCCGCGGGCGTACCGGACCGGTGGCCAGGACCGCCGAGTGGTCCCAGCTCAGCCCCGACCACGGCGACTTCGTCCAGTCCCGGCGGATGCGCGCGCTGCCCGACTTCGACCCGGGAGCCCGCAAGGCCGTCTGCCCCGACGGGCAGCGGCTGCTCGGCCTCGCCCACACCGGGAACCGCGGACTGTGCTCGGACGTGACCACGGGCGCCCTGGGCGGTCCCGCCCTCGGGCACGAGGTGGTGCGCGACGAACGGCACGTCCGGCCCGGCGGCGACTGGGCGTCCGGGTACACCAAACTGCAGTGCGCCGAGGGGCAGTTCCTCGCCGGGTACAGCGTGCGCGGGGCGGCGGTCTCGGCCGCCCTGTGCGCGACCGCCCCGGCCGGGACGCTCGGCGCGGGCGGCCGTACGGTCTGGTTCGACCGGGGGGACGCGCGCGGGGCGGCGCCCGAGGGGGGCGACTTCGCGTACGGCCGCTACAAGGGGCAGTGCGCCGACGGCGAGTACGCGGCCGGGATCGCGTACACCGGCCGGATCGGCTCGGCCCGGACCCCGGACGCGCTGTACTGCCGTCCCCTGGCTAGAGGTTGATCATGTGCCCGGACAGGCCGTGCACCGCCTCCTGCAGGGCCTCGCCGAGGGTCGGGTGGGCGTGGACGTTGCGGGCGACCTCGTGGACGGTGAGGTCCCACTGCTGGGCCAGGGTCAGTTCGGGCAGCAGCTCGGTGACGTCCGGGCCGATGAGGTGCCCGCCGAGGAGTTCGCCGTACTTCGCGTCGCTGATCAGCTTGACGAAGCCGGTGGCGTCGCCGAGGCCGTGCGCCTTGGCGTTCGCCGTGAACGGGAACTTCGCCACCTTCACGTCGAATCCCCGCTCGCGGGCCTGTGCCTCGGTCCAGCCGAAGCTGGCGATCTGCGGCCGGCAGTAGGTGGCGCGCGGGATCATCGTGTAGTCGAGCTCCATCGTCTCGGCGTCCGCGATGGTCTCGGCGGCGACGACACCCATCGCCTCGGCGGCGTGCGCGAGCATCAGCTTCGCCGTCACGTCCCCGATGGCGAAGATGTGCGGGACGGACGTACGGCAGCGGCCGTCGATGTCGATGGCGCCGCGGTCCGTGACCCGCACACCGGTGTTCTCCAGGCCGTAGCCGGAGACGTTGGGGGCGAAGCCGATCGCCTGGAGCACCTTGTCGGCCTCCAGCACCTGCTGCGCGCCGTCCTTGCCGGTGACGGTCACACGCACCTGCTCACCGGACTCGTCGACGGCGTCGACCCGGGTGGAGGTGAGCACGTCGATGCCGAGCCGGCGGTACTGCTTGGCGAGCTCGGCGGAGACCTCGGCGTCCTCCAGCGGGACCATCCGGTCCAGGAACTCGACGATGGTGACCTTCACGCCGTAGTTGTGCAGCACGTAGGCGAACTCCACGCCGATCGCTCCGGCGCCGGCGATGAGGATCGACCGGGGCAGCTCGTCGGTGAGGATCTGCTCCTCGTAGGTCACCACGCGGTCGCTGCGCCGGGTGCCGGGCAGCAGCCTGGTCGTGGCGCCGGTGGCGATGACGCAGTGGTCGAAGCCGATGGTCCGGGTGGAGCCGTCGGAGCCGGCCACCTGGAGGGTGTGCGGGTCGAGGAACGTGCCGCGGCCGTCGAGCTCCGTGATCTTGTTCTTCTTCATCAGGTAGTGGACGCCCTTGACCCGGCCGTCGGCCACCTTGCGACTGCGCCGGAACGCCTCGCCGTAGTCGAAGCTGATCTCCCCGTCGCTCCTGATGCCGAAGGTCTTCGCCTCGCGGGTGACGATGTGCGCCAGTTCGGCGTTGCGCAGCAGCGCCTTGGTGGGGATGCAGCCCACGTTGAGGCAGACGCCTCCCCAGTACTTCTCCTCCACGACCGCGACCCGCTTGCCCAGCTGCGCGGCACGGACCGCGGCGACGTAGCCGCCGGGTCCGGCGCCGAGGACCACGACGTCGAAGCGATCGTCCTGCTCGACCATGGGGAGTTCCCTCCTGAGTGCCACCAACTGCTCCTGCCGGTGCCGGGCGCGCCGGGACGGCGGCCGGCTCCTACCAGCATGACCTCAGGCGCGCGGTTTCGCGGCGTCACCGTCACGTGACGGTGATCTCAGGCGGGGTCCACGCGTCAGCCGAGGCAGAGCAGGTCGAGCACGCAGAGCTGCGCGGGCGAGGTGTCCTGCGGTGCCTGGGGGTTGTTAGGCGCCGGGGCGGCGCCGGTGCCGGTGTCGTCCGTGGGGGCGGGGTCCGGCGCCTGCTGCTGCCCGCCGGACGGGTTGCCGCCGCCGGTGCCGGGTGCCGTGGTGGCGGGCGGGGAGGACGGCTGTGTGCGGGGCGCCTCGGGGGTGGCCGGACGCGGGGTGGAGGCGGCGTCCGGGCGGGTGATGCGGCGGGTGGTGGTGTGCGAGGAGGACAGGGGTTCCCGCGCCACGTCGGTGGTCGACGGCCGTGCGGCCGGGGTGCTGCCGCGCGGGTCCCCGGGGTCGTCGGAGGGGGCGGTCGTCGCCGGGTCCTCGGGCTCGGTGTGCGGCTCTCCGGACAGGCCGATGTGCGGCTGTTCGGGTGCGGTGGCCGCCTGGGCCCGGTCGCCGGACTGGCGGTCCAGGGAGGTGAGGGTGAGTCCGCCGCCGACCAGGGCCACGGCGGTGGCGACCACGGCCCGGCGCTGGTTCTTCTTCCAGCGGGCCCGCTGGCGCCGCCGGGCCGCCCGGCCCTGGGGCGCGGCGGTCACGGCCTCGGCGCCCTCGACGCCCTCGAGCAGGTCCGGGTCGTCCTCGGCCGGGTCCCCCGCACGCGCGGTGCCGTCGTGGAAGGAGGCGTCGAACCATGGCCCGGTGTCCACCGGCCCGCCGGACGCCTGCCCGCCGGACGCCTGCCCGCCGGACGCGGCCGGGCCCGGCGTGGCCGGCCGGGCGGGACCCGCGGCGGTGGGGGCGATGTCCGGGGCGTAGGCGCCGCACCCGGGGCACACGAGAGCCCCGTTGAGGTGCCGGCGGCACGAGGAGCAGTAGTCCATCGGTGGTCTTCCTGGGTTGCCTGCGCCATCGGGTTCAGCCGCGGCCTGGTCGTGTTCGCGCCGGGGGCCGAACTGGGAGAACGCTAACGAGGCCATGGACGGGCTGTGTGCAGCCCGAGTGATACTCCTGCGCAGATCCGGCGGGAAGTGTGCGGGCACCGGTGTCCGCGGCGGTGCCGGTCAGTCCACCGGCCAGGTGTGCGCGGCCGCGTTGAGATGCATGTAGTCCATGTACGACCTGGTCATCCGGCGCAGCGCCTCCCGCCGGTCGCAGGACGATCCCTTCTCCAGCCGGTGCACGGTCTCGGCCTGCCAGAGCGCGCCGTTGCGCCCGGTGACGCAGCGCTGCTCGATGATGCCCAGCAGCGGCTCGCGCCACCCGGTGTCCATCCCGGCCAGCTCCAGGCCCCGGTGGGCGAGCGGCAGCAGCCGCCGCAACACCATTTCGGCGGCGGGCACTTCGCCCATGCCGGGCCAGTACAGACGGGCGTCGATGCCGTCGCGGGCGGCGGTGTGCAGATTCTCCTCCGCCGCCGCGAACGACATCCGCGACCAGATGGGCCGGTCCTCGTCGATCAGGGCGCGTGTGAGGCCGTAGTAGAAGGCGCCGTTGGCGATGGTGTCGGAGACGGTGGGGCCGGCGGGCAGGACGCGGTTCTCGATCCGCAGGTGCGGTCCGCTGTCGGTGACGGCGTAGACGGGCCGGTTCCAGCGGTAGATGGTGCCGTTGTGCAGGGTGAGCTCGCTCAGTTCGGGGACCTCGCCCTGCTTGTGCAGCGCGCGCGGGTCCTCGTCGTCGCACAGCGGCAGCAGGGCCGGGAAGTAGCGCACGTTCTCCTCGAACAGGTCGAAGACGCTGGTGATCCACCGCTCGCCGAACCACACCCGAGGCCGGACGCCCTGGGCCTTGATCTCCACCGGGCGGGTGTCCGTGGCCTGCTCGAACAGCGGGATCCGGGTCTCGCGCCACAGTTCGCGGCCGAAGAGGTACGGGGAGTTCGCGGCCAGGGCGACCTGCACGCCGGCGATGGCCTGGGCGGCGTTCCAGTAGGCCGCGAAGTCCTTCGGCGCGACCTGGAGGTGGAACTGGGTGCTCGTGCAGGCGGCCTCGGGCGTGATCGTGTCCGCATAGGTGGACAGGCGCTCCTCGCCGTCCACGGCGATGCACAGGTCCTCGCCGCGAGCCGCGAAGATCTGCTCGTTGAGCAGCCGGTAGCGCGGGTCGCCGGACAGCGCGGCCTCGCTGACGTCGTCCTCACCGAGGGTCGGCAGGATCCCGATCATGATCAGGTGGGCGCCGACCGCCGAGGCGCGGTCCTCGGCGTGATTGAGGGCGTCACGGATCTCCTGCTCCCAGTCGCCCGGGCCGCCGGTCGTCAGCTCCCGGGGCGGGATGTTGATCTCCAGGTTGAAACGGCCCAGCTCGCTGGCCCAGGCGGGGTCGGCGATGGCCCCGAGCACCTCGGTGTTCCGCATCGCCGGCAGCCCGTCGTCGTCGACGAGGTTCAGTTCGATCTCGAGCCCGACCCGCGGGCGCTCGCTCTCGAACGTCGACTCGCGCAGCATCTGCGCCAGCACGTCGAGGCAGGTGTGCATCTTCTCCCGGTAGCGGCGGCGGTCCTCCCGCGTGAACACCAGGGCCGGCACATCGCGTCCCATGGGACCCTCCCGAGTTCCCTCGGCGGTCGCTTGTCGTGTCCCAGAGTCCCACCTCGGCCGCCCCTCGGACAGCCGGCGGCGTGAGAGCCGTCCGGTACGGGCCCGGAGCGGGCTTTTGTGTCAAATACGAACAAATTAGACGGCGCCCCGGGTCCGCGAGAGGGACGGGGCCGCGGATCGGTCCAGTGGGTGTCGACGTGGCCCAGGCGCGCCTGCCGGGAGCCCTCCCCGAAAGCGACCGTCCACCGCCGGGCATCTGGACGTAAGGACCCGCCGCGAACTGCCCGCGACCGAGGGCTTGACCTCGATGGGCGGCCACCTCACCGCCGCCGCCTGAGGGCAGAAGCACAGGCCGGCGGGGATTGCCCCGTGCGAGGTACCCGCCTAGCCTGCATTTGTGCCGCAAATAAACAAATCACGGTCGCACAGCGTCGTGCGCCGCCCCCTCAGCCCGCTCAGCCGTCTTCGCGTCGTCATCACCGTCTTCTTCGCCCTCGACGGCTTCCTCTTCGCCGGCTGGGTGGTCCGTATCCCCGCCATCAAGCAGCAGACCGGCGCCTCGGCCAGCGCGCTCGGCCTGGCCCTCCTCGGCGTCTCGGCCGGGGCCGTGGTCACGATGGTGTTCACCGGGCGCCTGTGCCGCCGCTACGGCAGCCACCGGGTCACCGTCGTCTGCGCCGTGCTGCTCAGCCTCAGTGTCGCCCTGCCCCCGCTGACCCACTCGGCGCTCGCCCTCGGCGTCGTGCTCGTGCTGTTCGGCGCCGCGTACGGCAGCATCAACGTCGCCTTCAACAGCGCCGCCGTCGACCTGGTGACCGCGCTGCGCCGGCCGGTCATGCCCAGCTTCCACGCGGCGTTCAGCCTCGGCGGGATGGCCGGCGCCCTGCTCGGCGGGCTGGTCGCCGGGGCCCTCTCCCCCACATGGCACCTGGCGGGCCTCACCGTCGTCGGACTGGTGGTCACCGCCGTGGCGGGCCGCACCCTGCTGCGGTACGGCCCGCCGGCCACCGCGGCACCGGACCGGCCGAGCGCGACGCCCGGCCGCCGGGACCCCCGCACCCGCCGGCTGGTGATCGTCTTCGGGCTGATCGCCGGGTGCACGGCCTACGGCGAGGGGGCCATGGCCGACTGGGGCGCGCTGCATCTGGAGGAGGATCTGGGGGCCGCGCCCGGCGTCGCCGCCCTCGGCTACTCCTGTTTCGCGCTCTCCATGACGGTGGGCCGGCTCACGGGCACGACCCTGCTCGAACGGCTCGGCCACGGCCGGACCGTCGTCGCGGGCGGCGCGACCGCGGCGGCCGGGATGCTGCTCGGCTCTCTCGCCCCGTCCCTGTGGGCGGCCCTCCTGGGCTTCGCGGTCACCGGGCTCGGGCTGGCCAACCTCTTCCCGGTGGCCGTCGAACGCGCCGGCACGGTCGCCGGGCCGAGCGGAGTGGCCCTGGCCTCCACGTTCGGCTACAGCGGCATGCTCCTGGGTCCCCCGGCCATCGGCTTCATGGCGGACTGGTTCTCCCTGCCCGTCGCGCTCACCAGCGTCGCCCTGCTGGCGGCGGTCGCCACGCTCATCGGGGCCGCGACGCGGAGCGCGGCACCGGACCGGCCGGGTACGGCCTGAGCCTCCGGCCGGCTTGTTCCGGCTCGCGTCCGCTGCGAGACTCGCGCCATGGGCGATCACGGGGGACGGCGCGGGCAGGCCGAGCGGGACGCGATCACCGTCGAGATCGGCTACGCGCTGTGCAGCGCGACGTTCGCGGCGGCCGTGGTGTCCGGCGCCGTCGTGGGACCGGTGTTCGTCCTCGACGTGCCGCCCGGCGTGCGCCGCGCGCTCCTCGCCGTGGGCGCCACCGTCGCCGTTCTGCTGTTCGTCGCCCGGGTCGTGAGCGTGCTGACCCGGTTCCGGCCGGGCGCTCAGCCCAGCCAGCCCGGCCGGACCAGACCGGACTCGTAGGCCAGCACCACCAGTTGGGCCCGGTCACGGGCGCCCAGCTTCACCATCGTCCGGCTGACGTGGGTCTTCGCGGTGAGCGGGCTGACCACCAGGCGGCGGGCGATCTCCTCGTTGGACAGGCCGATGCCGACCAGCGCCATCACCTCGCGTTCCCGTTCGGTCAGACGGGCCAGGGCGTCGGCGGCCGCGGGCTCCTTGGAACGGGCGGCGAACTCGGCGATCAGGCGCCGGGTCACGCCCGGCGAGAGCAGCGCGTCCCCGTCGACCACCGCCCGGACCGCGCGCAGGAGTTCGTCCGGCTCGGTGTCCTTCACCAGGAACCCCGAAGCGCCCGAGCGGATCGCCTCGAAGACGTACTCGTCCAGCTCGAAGGTGGTGAGCATGACCACCTTCACGTCCTCCAGCGCGCTGTCACCGGTGATCCCGCGCGTCGCCGCGAGCCCGTCGAGCACGGGCATCCGGATGTCCATGAGCACCACGTCCGGCCGCAGTTCGCGCACCGAGCGCACCGCCTCCTCGCCGTCCGCGGCCTCCCCGGCCACCTCGATGTCCGGCTGCGCGTCGAGCAGGGCCCGGAAACCGGCCCGCACGAGTGACTGGTCGTCGGCGAGCACTACGCGGATCACCGGTCCTCCTCCTGGGGGGTCACGTTCTTCGCGCGCTTCGACGTCGTGAGCGGCAGGACGGCCAGGACCCGGAAGCCGCCGTCGCCGCGCGGGCCCGCCTCGATCGTGCCGCCGAGCGCGGCGGCACGCTCCCGCATCCCGGCCAGGCCGTTGCCGCTGCCGCCCGCGTCGGCGCCGGTCGCCGGGCCGTCGTCGTCGACGCGCAGCCGGAGCGTCGGCCCGTCCGCCTGCTCGAACCGCACGCGCGCGCGCCGCGATCCCGAGTGGCGTACGACGTTGGTGAGGGCCTCCTGGACGATCCGGAAGGCCGCGAGGTCCGTGCCCGGGGGAAGCGGTGGCGGCTCGCCCTCGACCTCGACGGTGAGCCCGGCGCCGGCCGCCTGGGCCACCAGTTCGGGCAGCCGGGCCAGGCCGGGGGCGGGGGCGCGCGGGGCGGCGCCGGGCGCGCGGAGGGTGTCGAGGACCTGGCGGACCTCGCCGAGCGCCTCCTTGCTCTGGGCCTTGATGGTGGTGAGCGCGGTGCGCGCCTGCTCGGGGTCGGTGTCCAGGAGGGCGAGGCCGGCACCCGCCTGGACGTTGATCACCGAGATGCTGTGGGCGAGGACGTCGTGCAGTTCGCGGGCGATCCGCAACCGCTCCTCGTCGGCGCGCCGCCGGGCCGCCTGGGCCCGTTCGGCCCGTTCCCTCGCCCACTGTTCACGGCGGGCCCGCGCCAGCTCCGACACCGCCACGACGGCGACGACCCAGGCGGCGACGACCGCCTCCTGCCCCCAGGGGGCGGCCCCGTCCCCGGCGGGCGGCAGCCGGCGGTACAGCCAGTGGCCGACGAGGACGTGCCCGGCCCACAGTGTTCCGACGGCCGTCCAGGCGGCCCACCGGTGCCCGGTGACGACGGCGTTGAAGCAGGCCACGGCGACGGGCAGGAAGACCGGGCCGTAGGGGTAGCCGGCGGCCAGGTAGACCAGGGCGGCCGCCGAGGTGCCGAGGGCGACCGGCACGGGGTACCGCCCGCGCCACAGCAGCGGGGCCGACGCCACGAACAGCAGTGCCCGGGCGAACGGGTCGAGGTCCTGACGCCCGTCCTGCTGCCCGCGGGCCGCGAACGAGGAGCCGACCAGCACGACGAAGGCGACCAGCGCGGTGGAGCGCCAGGGCCACCGGGGAGCGCGCTCCCCGTCGTCGTCCCGGCGGTTCCACCACGGCGGCCCGTGCCGCCACCACGCCGGTGGACCGCCGGGCCGGTGTGCCTGCTGCTCGTCCATGGTGGCCACGCTAGACGCGCGGGCCACGCGGCGGCGTCACCCGCGCGTGGTGATCACGCGTACTCCCGGTGAAGTACGCCCCGGCTCGCCGCTCAGCGCAGGCCGGCCTCGTGGGCGATCCGGACCGCCGCGTGCCGGAAGAACGGCGGCCGGTCCTCCACGACCCGGTTGAACTGGCCGAAGAGCTCGAAGCCGACCAGCCCGAACAGCTCGGCCCAGGCGGCGACCAGGGCCACGACCGTCGCCGGGGGCAGGTCGGGGGCGAGGTCGGCGGCCATGCGCCGGGCCTCGGCGGCCAGGTCGTCCGGCAGTTCCGGCGCCTCGGCGAGGACGCCCTCGTGGTGGGCGTCGCGCACGATGCCGATGAACAGCAGCCCCACCCGTGAGGCGGCCGGGACCGTGGTGACGGGAGCGGTGTAGCCGGGCACCGGCGACCCGTAGATCAGCGCGTACTCGTGCGGGTGCTCCAGCGCCCAGGCGCGGACGGCCTCCGCCACCGCCGTCCAGCGCTCCAGTGGCGCGCCGTCCAGCACTCGTTCGTTCGCCGCCTCGGCGGACGCGCCGAGGGAGTCGTAGGCGTCGATGATGAGAGCGGTCAGCAGGTCGTCGCGGCTCGGGAAGTAGCGGTAGAGCGCGGAGGAGACCATGCCGAGGGAACGGGCGACGGCGCGCAGCGAGAGCCGGGCGGCGCCCTCCTGCGCGAGCTGTCTGCGCGCCTCCTCCTTGATGGCGGCGGTGACTTCCATCCTGGCGCGGGCTCGTGCGCCCTGTGCGGTGCTGCTCATACCGCGCAGTCTCCCACGCATTTCAGAGCGGTGCACACATTCGAGAGCAGTGCTCTTGCTCTGGATCGGCGCTCTCGTGCAGACTGCTCTCAAGCGAGAGCAGTGCTCTCGAATTCCGGTCTCCCGACCGTCCGAAGGGGTCACCATGTCGTCGCCGTACTACCTCAAGGGCAGCCCGCTCAACGTCCGCTTCAACAACGTCGTCGGCTGGCTCGCCCGGCACGGCCTGAGCATCGCCGGCACGGCGGAGCTGTCCGTGCGGGGCCGCAAGAGCGGAAAGATGCAGCGCGTCCCGGTCAACCCGCACGTCCACGACGGCGTGCAGTACCTCGTCTCGGCCCGCGGGCACTCCCAGTGGGTGCGCAACATGCGCGTCGCCGGCGGCGGTGAGCTGCGGGTCGGGCGCAAGGTGCGCGCGTTCACCGCGGTGGAGCTGCCCGACGAGGAGAAGCTCCCGATCCTGCGCACCTACCTGGAGAAGTGGGGCTGGGAGGTCAACCAGTACTTCCAGGGGGTGACCGCGAAGTCCACCGACGAGGAGATCGTCGCCTGCGCCCCGGACCACCCCGTCTTCCGATTCACGGTCGATGGCTGAGGTCCCTGGGCGCGATCGCCGTCAGGAGGCCGGCTGCCCGCCCGCGGACGCCTGGCGGCGGTCCAGCGCGCTCAGGGCGCGGTGGGCCATCGGGTGGGTGCGCACGATCTCGGCCAGCGTCGTCGAGCCGCGGGTGATGTCCGTGAACGCCTTCCAGGCCGGCCGGAACCCGGTCAGCACCGCGTGGAAGAGGCCGGGCCGGCGCTCGAACACCGTCAGCAGCCGCTTCCCGACGCTCATCTCCACGCCGAGGCCCGCCTTGACGGCGAACGCGTAGTTCAGCGCCTGGCGCCGGGTGTCCACGGCGTCGTGCGCCTCGGCGATGCGCACCGCCCACTCCCCCGCGAGCCGGCCCGACCGCAGCGCGAAGGAGATGCCCTCGCGGGTCCACGGCTCCAGCAGGCCCGCCGCGTCACCGCACACCAGCACCCGCCCGCGCGAGAGCGGCGAGTCCTCCGCGCGGCAGCGCGTCAGATGGCCGGAGGAGATGCTCGGTTCGAACCCGGCGAGGCCGAGCCGCCCGATGAACTCCTCCAGGTACCGCTTGGTCGCGGCGCCTTCGCCGCGGGCCGAGATGACGCCGACCGTGAGGGTGTCGCCCTTGGGGAAGACCCAGCCGTAACTGCCGGGCATCGGGCCCCAGTCGATGAGCACCCGGCCCTTCCAGTCCTCGGCGACCGTCTCCGGCACCGGGATCTCCGCCTCCAGGCCGAGGTCGACCTGGTCGACCTTCACCCCGACGTGCGCCCCTATCCGGCTGGCGCTGCCGTCCGCGCCCACCACGGCCCGGGCGAGGACGGTCTCCCCACTCTGCAGGACGAGGGCGACGCTGCGCCGGTCCGGCACGGCCGAGCCGTGCTGCTCGACGCGCTGCACGGTGACGCCCGTGCGCAGCTCGGCACCGGCCTTCTGCGCGTGCTCGACGAGCTGCTGGTCGAACTCGGGGCGGTTGATGAGCCCGAACAGCGTCTGGCGGGAGCGGCGGGTGCGCGCGAAGCGGCCGTTGTGGGAGAAGGTCACCGCGTGCACCCGGTCCCGCAGCGGGAGGTCGAAGCCGGGCGGAAGGGAGTCGCGCGAGGGGCCGATGACGCCGCCGCCGCACGTCTTGTACCGGGGCAGCTCCGCCTTCTCCAGCAGCAGTACGCGCCTCCCGGCGACCGCCGCCGCGTAGGCGGCCGAGGCACCGGCCGGACCCGCACCCACCACGACGACGTCCCAGACCTGCCGCACGTCGTCCGCCGAAGAGTTCTCGCTGCTCACGATGGCCTACTGCTCCCGCTCTGTTCGCCGCCCGATGCTGTCCCCCGCATCCTACGGCGGACGTCGTCGCAGGCCGCTGTGGGAGGATCACAGCACTCACGCGTAGAACGTCGCACCCACAAGGAGCGTGCCCATGTCGTCGATTCCGGTCGCCGAGACCGTCGCCTCGCTGATGCCGCGGGCGAAGGCCGAGCTCACCGAGCTGGTGGCCTTCAGGTCGGTGGCGGACTTCGACCAGTTCCCGAGGAGCGAGAGCGAGGGGGCGGCCCGCTGGGTCGCCGACGCGCTGCGCGCGGAGGGCTTCGAGGACGTCGCGCTGCTCGACACCCCCGACGGCACCCAGTCCGTGTACGGCTTCCTGCCGGGCCCCGAGGGCGCGAAGACCGTGCTGCTGTACGCCCACTACGACGTGCAGCCCCCGCTGGACGAAGCAGGGTGGAGCACCCCGCCCTTCGAGCTGACCGAGCGCGACGGCCGGTGGTACGGGCGCGGGGCGGCCGACTGCAAGGGCGGCGTCATCATGCACCTGCTGGCGCTGCGCGCGCTCAAGGCGAACGGCGGCGTCCCGGTGCACGTGAAGGTGATCGCCGAGGGCTCCGAGGAGATGGGCACCGGCGGTCTCGAACGGTACGCCGAGGCGCACCCGGAGCTGCTGAAGGCCGACACCGTCGTGATCGGCGACGCGGGCAACTTCCGGGTCGGCCTGCCGACGGTCACCACGACGCTGCGCGGCATGACCATGGTCCGCGTGCAGGTCGACACGCTGGCCGGGAACCTGCACTCCGGCCAGTTCGGCGGGGCCGCGCCCGACGCGCTCGGCGCGCTGATCCGCGTGCTGGACTCGCTGCGCGCCGAGGACGGCTCGACGACCGTCGACGGGCTGACCGGCGAGTCCTCCTGGGAGGGACTGCAGTACGACGAGGCGCAGTTCCGCACCGACGCCAAGGTGCTCGACGGCGTGGAGCTGATCGGCTCCGGCACGGTCGCCGACCGGATCTGGGCCCGCCCGGCCGTGACGGTCCTCGGCATCGACTGCCCGCCGGTGGTCGGCGCCACCCCGTCCGTGCAGGCGAGCGCCCGCGCCCTGGTGAGCCTGCGGGTGCCGCCGGGCGTGGACGCGGCCCACGCGACCAAGCTGCTCCGGGCCCACCTGGAGTCGCACACGCCGTGGGGCGCGCGGGTGAGCACCGAGCAGATCGGGCAGGGCCAGCCGTTCCGCGCCGACCCCACCAGCCCGGCGTACCAGGCCATGGCGGACGCGATGGCCGTGGCGTACCCGGGCGAGGAGATGCAGTACGCCGGGCAGGGCGGCTCGATCCCGCTGTGCAACACGCTCGCCTCGCTCTACCCGGAGGCGGAGATCCTCCTGATCGGCCTGAGCGAGCCCGAGGCGCAGATCCACGCCGTGAACGAGAGCGTGTCGCCGCAGGAGCTGGAGCGGCTGTCGGTCGCCGAGGCGCTGTTCCTGCGCAACTACGCCGGGAGCTGACCCCGGGTGGGCACCGCCCGCCTCGGGTGGTGCCCACCGCGGGCCGTTCAGGACGGTGCCGGGGTGCCCGCCTCGAGATACAGCGCCGTCCCGCGCTCCCGGGCCCGCAGCGCCCAGCGCAGCCGTTCGTAGCGCACCGGTGGCAGCAGGTCGGCGGCCTCGGCCTCGGTGACGAAGCGCCAGTCCCGCAGCTCGGGTCCGGGCAGTACCAGCCGTTCGGCGTCGGTGGAGTCCAGCCTGCCGCCGTCGAACAGCAGCCGCAGACCGCCGTAGCGCGGCGGTTCGGGCCGCTCCCAGTCGACCACCAGGAGCCGCGGCACGTCCTGGAGCCGTATCCCGGTCTCCTCCGTGACCTCGCGCATGCCGCCGCGCGCCGGTGCCTCGCCGGGTTCGACGACACCGCCGGGGAACTCCCAGCCGGCCTTGTACGTGGGGTCGACCAGCAGGACGCGGTCCCGCTCGTCGAAGAGGAGCACACCGGCGGCGAGGGTCTCGGCGGTGGGCTCCGGCGTCTGCACGATGTCGCACACCGGCACCTCGCCGTTGCCGACCGCCCCGGCGATCCGCACGGCGGTCTCGTAGGGCGTCAGGCCGCTGTTGTCGACCGGGTGGGCGTCGGCCACCAGCCACGCGGCGAGCGCGGCGCGGTACGGCTCGATGTGGTCGTAGGACCACTGCCGGACGCGTATCTCGCCGTCGGGCGGGTCGGGCGGGATCTCCCGCCCCGCTATCCGGGCGCGCAGGATCGTTTCCGCCGGGGCGAGGAGGACATGCTGGACGGTGATGCGGCGGGCGGCGAGACCGCCGAAGATCTCGTCGCGGTACTCCTGGCGCAGCAGGGTCATGGGGACCACGAGCGTGCCGCCGAGCTCGGCGTGCAGCGCCGCCGCGGTGTCGATCACCAGCCGCCGCCAGATCGGCAGGTCCTGGAAGTCGCCGACCTCGGCCAGGTGTTTGGGCGGCAGCAGGTGGGTGAGTGCAGCGCCGATGACCTCGGGGTCGAAGAGCGTGCTGTTCGGGATCAGCTCGATCAGCTCCCGTGCGGTGGTGGTCTTCCCCGCACCGAACGCGCCGTTGATCCAGACGATCACGTTTCCCCCTCTTCTGTTGGCCCCCTGTGGCTTGCCCGCTCCACACTGCCACGGAAACCACTCCCAGGAGAGGGCGCATGGCGACGGCGCCGCCCTCCGCTCGGGAGCGGGGGTGCGGCGCCGTACGGGCGGGCGGGCGGGGCCCGTCAGCCCTTCTTCCCGGAGGTGTGGTGCGGGGCGTCGTTGACGGCCCGGTCCGCTTCCCGGTTGACGGCCTTGCCGAAGGTGTTCAGGGCCTGGTCCACGTTGACCCCCGCGAGCTTGGTCGCACCGGTCGTGCCGAGGCCGTCGATCTTCTTGCCGCTCACGTCCACCCCGGCGGCCTTGATCTGTCCGCCGGCGAGACCGGGCAGCCCGGTGTCGGGGGCGCCGGCCCCGGGAGGGCCGGCCGGCTCGGCCGAGTGCGACGGCGTGACGGCGGCGACGACGAATCCGGTGGCCAGGGAGGCGATGGCGAGCATGCTGCGCTTCTTCATGACCGGTTCAACTGCGAACACGGCCGGACGGTCACGCCCCGGTCCGGGACGGATCGGACGACGGCCGGACCCCGGCCGCGCGCCGTTCCTCCCGGCGCCGCCGGACGAGTTCGCGGGCCGCGTCCGGCCAGTTCGGGTGGGTGAAGCCGAAGCCGGCGTCCAGCAGCCGGCCGGGGACCACCCGACGGCTCTTGAGCAGCAGTTCGGTGTCGGAGCGCAGCACGAACGCGCCGATCTCGGCCATCGCCTTCGTCGCGGGCAGGCCGACGGGGACGCGCGCGGCGGAGCGCAGGGCGCTCATGAAGGCGCGCTGCGGCAGCGGCTCCGGGGCGGCGAGGTTGACCGGCCCGGCCAGGTCGTCCCGGGCGATCAGGTACTCGGCGGCGCGGACGAAGTCGTGCTCGTGGATCCAGGAGACGTACTGCCGGCCGCCCGCGACGGGGCCGCCGAGCCCCAGGCGCGCCAGCCGCAGCAGGACGTCGAACACGCCGCCCCGGTCCGGGCTCATGACCATCGCGGAGCGCAGGGCCACCTTGCGTGTGTGCGGGGTGTCGGCCTCGTGCAGGGCCCGCTCCCACGCCCTGGCGATGTCGACGCTGTAGGACCAGTAGCCCGGCACATCGGGTTCGTGGCCGCCGATGACGCCGGTCGCCTCGTCGTGGGGCGCGTCGAAGCGGTGGGCGTAGACGGTGGCCGTGCTCATCTGGAGCCAGACGCGCGGCGGCCTGGCGGCGCCCGCGATCGCCTCGCCGACGATCTCGGTCGAGCGCACCCGCGAGTCCATCATGGCCTTGAGGTTGGCCCCGGTGTAACGGCAGCTGACGCTGCGTCCGGCCAGGTTGACGACGACGTCGCTGCCGTCGATCTCCGCCGTCCACGGCCCCAGGGTCGAGCCGTCCCAGCCGACCTCACCCGCCCGGACCGGACGCCTGGTCAGGACGACGACCTCGTGGCCGGCCGCGCCGAGCGCACGGTTCAGGATCGTGCCGACCTGCCCGGCGCCGCCCGGGATCACGATCTTCATGGGGTTCCCCTCTCGTAGGGGATGACCCTAGCCCACATTTGAACACGTTCAAAACTCCCTCGGCGGACTCCTCTTGATGCGACTTCAAGTCCGACCACTTTCCAACACAGTCCGACACGTTCTAACGTGAGCAGACCATGACGCGTACATGACGTCTTCCTTTGCAGGGACGGAGGAACGTGACCATGCGTCACCTTCACAGCCGCACCACCCGCACGAGACTGATCGGGGCGCTCACCGCGGCACTGCTCTGCGCCGCAGGGCTCGCCGCCCCCGCCGCGGCCGCCGCCCCCCCGGCGCCCGCCGTGGACGACGGTCTCGCCCTGACCCCGCCCATGGGCTTCAACAACTGGAACTCCACCCACTGCCGTGCCGAGTTCGACGAGGCCATGGTGAAGGGCATCGCCGACCTCCTGGTCGAGAAGGGGCTCAAGGACGCCGGCTACCAGTACGTCAACCTCGACGACTGCTGGGCGCTCCCCTCCCGGGACGCCGACGGCAAGCTGGTGCCCGACCCGGCCCGCTTCCCGCACGGCATCAAGGCGGTCGCCGACTACGTCCACGCCAAGGGGCTGAAGTTCGGGATCTACACGAGCGCCGGCACCAAGACCTGCAACAGCGCGGGGTTCCCGGGCGCGCTGGGCCACGAGTACAGCGACGCGCGGCAGTTCGCCGACTGGGGCGTCGACTACCTGAAGTACGACAACTGCAACAACCAGGGCGTGGACGCCCGGCAGCGCTACACGACCATGCGCGACGCGCTGCGGGCCACCGGCCGCCCCATCGTGTACAGCATCTGCGAATGGGGCGAGAACAAGCCCTGGGAGTGGGCCTCCGACGTGGGCCACCTGTGGCGCACGACCGGCGACATCAGCGACTCGTGGGGCTCGATGCTGTCGATCCTCAAGCAGAACCTGCCGCTCGCGGCCCACGCGGGCCCCGGCCGCTGGAACGACCCCGACATGCTGGAGGTGGGCAACGGCGGCATGACCGGCACCGAGTACCGCTCGCACTTCTCCCTGTGGGCGATCATGGCCGCGCCGCTGCTCATCGGCTCCGACCTGCGCACCGCCTCCGCGGAGACCTTCGAGATCCTCGGCAACCGGGAGGTCGTCGCCGTCGACCAGGACCCCCTGGGCCGGCAGGGAACCGTCGTCTCCTCCGAGGGCGGGCGCTGGGTCGTCGCCAAGGAGATGCGGGACGGCAGCCGCGCGGTGGCGCTGTTCAACGAGTCCGACACCGCCCAGCGCGTCATGACGACCGCCGAGGAGGTCGGGCTGCCCGCCGCGGGCGCCTACACCCTGCGCGACCTGTGGCGGCACCGCACCCTCAACACGGCGGGCACGATCTCCGCGACGGTGCCCGCGCACGGCACCGTCCTGGTCCGCGTCGCCGCCGACGGCCGGTGGGCCCAGCACCCGCCCGCGGTCGAACTGGGCGTGGACGGCCGCCTGCTGTTCGAGCCGGGCCGGACCGCTGCGCTGACCTCCACGGTCACCGATCTCGGGCGTACGGCCGCCCGGCGCGTGTCCGTGGCCCTGTCCGGGCCCGAGGGCTGGTCCCTCCGGCCGACGTCGCCGGCCACCTCGCCCGCGCTGTCCACGGGCCGCGCCCTGCGCACCGGATGGGAGGTCACCGTGCCCCGGGGGACGCCCACGGGGCCGTACGCGCTCACCCTCACGGTGCGGTACCGCTCACCGGCCGGCGACCGGGTCGAGACCGCGCTGCCGCTCACCGCGACCGTGGTGAGCGCGCCGCCTCCGGGGACGTCGGAACTCGGCGCTCTGCCGTGGCTGTCGGCCACCAACGGATGGGGGCCGGTCGAGCGCGACACCAGCAACGGGGAGAGCGGCGCGGGCGACGGGAACCCGATCACGATCGGCGGGGTCGTGTACGGCACCGGCCTCGGGGTCCACGCCGAGAGCGCCGTCGGCTACTACACGGGCGGCGCCTGCGAGACGGTGACGGCGCACGTCGGCGTCGACGACGAGGAGGGCGCGGACGGCACCGTCGCCTTCGAGGTCTGGGCCGACGGCACGAAGGCCGCCTCGACCGGCGTCCTCACCAATGCCATGCCGGCCCAGCCGCTCACCGCCGACGTGACCGGGGCGCAGGTGGTCCGGCTCGTCGTCACCGACGGCGGGGACGGCATCACCTCGGACCACGGGGACTGGGCGCAGGCGCGGCTGAGCTGCTGA
The DNA here is from genome assembly GCF_040645135.1 of Streptomyces sp. NPDC046859. NCBI lineage: Bacteria > Bacillati > Actinomycetota > Actinomycetes > Kitasatosporales > Streptomycetaceae > Streptomyces > Streptomyces sp. NPDC046859. Next base: position 6,530 of record NZ_JBEYXR010000015.1, on the reverse strand, counting down.
GGCGCCCCGCCCCCGAGGCGGACTCAGACCCCCGCCGCGGTCACGCCCGTCCGACCGGCGAGCGCGGCCGCGGCGGCACCGACCAGGCCGGCGTCGGTGCCCATCCGGGCGGGCGTGACGGTCAGGCGCCGCACGAAGGACAGGGTGGCGTAGTCGGCGAGCGCCTTGCGCAGCGGCGTGAACAGGACGTCGCCCGCCTTGCCGACGCCGCCGCCGATCACCGCCACGTCGATCTCCACGAGGGTCGCGGTGGCCGCGATCCCGGCGGCCAGGGCCCGTGCGGCCCGCTCGAAGGAGGCCACGGCGACCGGGTCGCCCTCACGCGCGGCGGCGGCGACCGCGGCGGCGGAGGTGTCGCCGTCCGGTCCGGGCCGCCAGCCGGCGTCCAGGGCCCGGCGGGCGATGTTCGGACCGCTCGCGATGCGCTCCACGCAGCCGCGCGAGCCGCACGGGCACAGGTCGCCGTCGAGGTCCACGCTGATGTGGCCGATGTGGCCGGCGTTGCCCGTGGGCCCGGGGTGCAGCCGCCCGCCCAGCACCAGACCGCCGCCGACGCCGGTGGAGACGACCATGCACAGCGCGTTGTCGTGCCCCTGGGCGGCCCCCTGCCAGTGCTCGGCCGCGGTGATGGCCACGCCGTCGCCGATCAGCTCGACGGGCAGCCCACCGGTCGCCTCCCTGACCCGCCGGACCAGTGGGTAGCCGCGCCAGCCGGGGACGTTCACGGGGCTCACGGTGCCCTCCGAGGCGTCCACCGGTCCCGCGCTGCCGATCCCGAGCGCCGAGACCCGCCCCCACAGTGGAGAGGCCGCGAGTTCCCGGACGACCTCCTCGACGGCCCGCATCACGGTCTCGCCGTCCTCCCGCGCCGGAGTCGGGCGCTGCGCCCGTACGGCGATCGTGCCGTGACCGTCCACCAGCGCTCCGGCGATCTTGGTGCCGCCGATGTCGAGCGCAGCCACGAGGTCGTTGTGCATCTGATTCAGTTCTCCCCGTCAACCATTCGGAACTCCCGCCGAGGGCGGGAATCGGACGCGCCGGTCTGGCGGTGGGGACGCAGGCCGGAGATTGCGGTGGACAGTGTCTCCCGGATCTGACAACGTTGTCCAGGCTCTATGCTCGACGCCACATCCTCATACAAGCCCATGGACCGACGCATCCCCGTGGACGAGAACAGGACAGGACACCGCATCGTGCCCGAGACCATCCGCCGTTCCGACCGACTTCCCGAGAGCCGCTACGGCAACCGTCCGACCATGAAGGACGTCGCCGCGCGTGCCGGAGTCGGTCTGAAGACCGTCTCGCGCGTGGTCAACGGGGAGCCCGGGGTCACACCGGAGACGGAGCGCCGCGTCCAGGAGGCCATCGACGCCCTGGGCTTCCGCCGCAACGACAGCGCCCGTGTGCTGCGCAAGGGCCGCACGGCGAGCATCGGCCTGGTCCTGGAAGACCTCGCGGACCCCTTCTACGGCCCGCTGAGCCGCGCGGTGGAGGAGGTGGCGCGGGCGCACGGCGCCCTGCTCATCAACGGCTCCAGCGCCGAGGACCCCGACCGTGAGCAGGAGCTGGCGCTCGCCCTGTGCGCACGGCGCGTGGACGGGCTGGTGGTCATCCCGGCCGGTGACGACCACCGCTATCTGGAGCCCGAGCTGAAGGCCGGCGTCGCCACCGTGTTCGTGGACCGCCCGGCCGGGCAGATCGACGCCGACTGCGTCCTGTCGGACAACTTCGGCGGGGCCCGCGACGGCGTGGCCCACCTGATCGCCCACGGGCACCGCCGCATCGGCTTCATCGGCGACATGCCGCGCATCCACACGGCCGCCGAGCGGCTGCGCGGTTACCGGGCCGCCATGGAGGCCGCCGGGATACCGGTGGAGGACGCCTGGATGTCCCTCGGGGTGACCGACCCGGAGCGGGTGCGCCGGGCCGCCGAGGACATGCTCAAGGGCCCCTCCCCCGTCACCGCGATCTTCACGGGCAACAACCGGGTGACCGTCACCGTGATCCGGGTGCTCGCCGCGCAGAGCCGCCGGGTCGCCCTCGTGGGCTTCGACGACATCGAGCTCGCCGACCTGCTGCAGCCCGGGGTCACCGTGGTCGCCCAGGACGCGGCGGCCCTCGGCCGTACGGCCGCCGAGCGGCTGTTCAGCCAGCTGGACGGCACGCTGGTCGCCCCCGAGCGCATCGAGCTGCCGACCAGGCTCGTCACCCGCGGCTCGGGCGAGCTGCCGCCCGAGGACTGACCGGGCATGGACGGCACGTCCGGGGCAGGTCCGCAGGAGGCGGTGGACGACCGCTCGCTGGAGGCGCTGGGCCTGGCCGAGGTGCCCCACGACCATCCGCTGCTCTACCCGGGCGCCTGGCCGAGCGACACCGCGCTCCTCGACGGCGATCGGCTGCTGCCGCTGGAGCGCCTGGTGCACGACGACCGGGTCCCGGTCCTCGCCGTGGGCTCCAACGCCTGCCCCGCCCAGCTGCGGCGCAAGATGGAGGCGTTCGGGATCGACTCCCCCGTCCCCCTGGTGAGGACACGGGTGACGGGTCTCGCCGTCGGCGTCTCCGCCCATGTGAGCCGCCCCGGGTACGTGTCCGCCGCGCCGTTCCTCGCGCACGGCCATGTGGCCGAGCTGTTCGTGATCTGGCTGGACGAGGAGCAGCTCGCGGTGATGGACGCCAGCGAGGGCGTGCCCCGGTCCGACGGCAACTACGCCCGCGCGTGGCTGCCCGCACCGGACGTACGGATCGGCCTGGCGGACGGCACGACGCTGCCGGGCGCCTTCGTCTACGTCAACCGCCACGGCGTCCTGCACGACGGCACCGGCGCCCCGCGCACCCACCCCGGCCAGCGACCGCTCCTCACCGAACTGCTGTCGGGGTCGGCCCGGTTGCGGGAGCTGTTCGGCGCCACCCCCGAGGAGTTCAGCGCGCGGGTCCGCGAGGACGTGCGCCTGTGCGCGCTGGGCACCGCGGTGTTCGCACGGGAGAAGCTGGTGACGGCGTCCGGGCTCGAGCCGTACGTCGGGGTCTGAGGTCAGCAGACGGGGAGGCCCGGGACCGGTGCGTCGTTGTCGCCGCCCTTGATGTAGACGTCGCTGACGAAGACCCCCGTGTTGCCGCTGTCGTCGTCGGTCTTCGCCCACCAGACGTTGGTCCACCGGCCGGACGTCTCGCGGCGGCCGAGGTTCTGCTGGCAGTAGAAGTAGTTGGTGCCCGCGTTGAGGACCCCGGCCCTGGCGCCGGAGGCGGTGTAGGAGTCCGCCGTCTTCCAGACCTCGCAGTTGTACCGGCCGCCACCGATGGGCCGGCAGGCCGCGGCGGGCGTGGTGGGGGTGTCCCCCGGCTTCGAGCCGCCGTCGCCGCCGCCCGTGCCGGGGGCACCGCCGCCCGCCGTCCCGGTCGGCGACGCGCTGCCGGGCCGCTCGGCGGGGTCCCGGTCCGCCGGCCGGCTCGGGTCGCCGGTCGTGGCGGGGGACGTGGAGGCGTCCCGTTCGGTCAGCCCGGAGTCGCCCGCGCGGTCGGCCTCCGGGCTGCCGTTCGCCCGGACGGCCGGGCCGGTCGCCGTCGGGGACGCCGTGCCGCCCGCCGCGGCCGGGGCCCTGTCGTCGTGGTGGTTCAGCAGGGCGGCGGTGATGCCGCTCGCGGCGAGGACGACGGCGACGGCCGCGGCGGCGAGCAGCGCGCGGCCCCGGCGCCGGGGCCGGGTGCCGGAGGAGCCGGCCACGGGGCCGGTGGCGCCCGGGTCGTGCGGCGGCGGTCCGGGGTACGGCTGTCCGGCCGGGGCGAACGCCTGTGCCACCGGAGTTCCCGGGGTCGTGGGACCGTCGGGGCCCCGGGCGGCCGGCCCGAAGCCCGGGGCGCCGGGCGGATTCGAGGCGGGGACGCCGGGGCCGGCCCCCGACACGTCCGCCACCGTCCGCTCGCGCGCCGGCCCTGTGCCGGACGGGGACGGGCCGCGCAGGGCGGTCGTCGGGCTGTCCGTACCGGAGTCCGCCACCGCCCGGAGGAGGTCGCGTGCCTCCTCGGCCTCGGGACGGGACTCGGACCGTTTGTCCAGCAGCCGCTCCAGGACGGGGGTGAGGGGCCCGGCCCGGCGGGGTGCGGGCAGGGGCTCGCCGACGATCGCGGTGAGCGTGGAGAAGGTCGAGGTGCGGCGGAAGGGCGCGGAGCCCTCGACGGCGGCGTAGAGCGTGGCGCCGAGCGCCCACACGTCGGAGGAGGGGCCCGGTGCGGCGCCCTGGGCCCGCTCGGGCGCCAGGTAGTCGAGGGAGCCCACGAGTTGGCCGGTGCGGGTCAGCTGGGTCGCGGAGCCGTCGCCGGGGTCGTCCATCGTCGCGATGCCGAAGTCGGTGAGGACGACGCGGCCGGAGGTCTCCAGCAGGATGTTGCCGGGCTTGACGTCCCGGTGCAGGACGCCGGCCCGGTGGGCGGCGGCCAGCGCGTCCATGACTTTCGCGCCGATCCCCGCCGCCTCGTACGGGTCGAGGGTGCCGCGCTCCCGCAGCACCGCCTCCAGGGAGGGGCCGTCGACCAGTTCCATGACGATGAGGGGCCGACCGTCGACCTCGGCGATGTCGTGCACGGCGACGACGCCGGAGTGCCGGATCCGGGCGGCCGCGCGCGCCTCGCGCCGCATCCGCAGCCGGAGGTCGGCGAGTTCGGGACCCGCGGCGTCGGAATAGGTGCGCAGTTCCTTGACGGCCACCTCGCGGCCGAGGACCTCGTCGACCGCCCGCCAGACGACGCCCATGCCGCCGCGTCCGAGCTGTGCCACCACCCGGTAGCGTCCGGCCAGCATCCGGCCGGGCCCCTCCGTCTGTCCGCTCTCCCCCGAAGACACCGCAACCCCGTTCCTGTGGCCCGTCCTTGCGCGTGCCGTACAGCCTACGGGGCGCCTGCGACGGCGGGGTCACCGTGGGCGGGCGCCCGGGGGCCCGGCGTTCGGCGTGCGTGCGCCGACGCGACCGCGGACGACAGGGCGCGGGCCTCAGCTCCCGGACGCCGTCAGGTCGCCGCGTCGGGGGGAGGCGTAGCCCTCCAGGTCGGCGCGGGTCAGACCGGTGAGCCGGGCCACCTCGCCGATGTCGAGGGCGCCGCAGTCCAGGCCGCGCAGCAGATAGCCGCTGAGTGCCTTGGCGGTGGCCGGCTCGTCCATGACGTCGCCGCCGGCCCGGTTGGCGTACCGGGCGAGCCGGGCGGCGGCCTGCTCGAACCCCTCGCGGTAGAAGGCGAAGACGGCCGCGTAGCGGGTGGGGATGTGGCCGGGATGCATGTCCCAGCCCTGGTAGTAGGCGCGGGCGAGGGCGCGGCGGGCGAGGCCGTAGTGGAGCCGCCATGCCGCGTGCACCTGCTCGGTCGGACCGACGGGCAGGACGTTCGTCGATCCGTCGCAGACGCGCACGCCGGTGCCGGCCGCGGCGACCTGCATGACCGCCTTGGCGTGGTCGGCGGCCGGGTGGTCACTGGCCTGGTGGGCCGCCGAGACGCCGAGGCAGGCGCTGTAGTCGAAGGTGCCGTAGTGCAGTCCGGTGGCGCGGCCCCCTGCGGCCTGGATCATGCGGGCGACGGTGGCGGTGCCGTCGGCGGCGAGGATGGCCTGGCTGGTCTCGATCTGGATCTCGAAGCCGATCCGGCCGGCGTCCAGGCCGTGTGCCTTCTCGAACTCCTCCAGGAGCCGCACCATGGCGGTGACCTGCTCGGGGTAGGTGACCTTGGGCAGGGTGAGAACCAGTCCGCCGGGCAGCCCGCCGGCCTCCATGAGGCCGGTGAGGAAGATGTCGAGGGTGCGGATGCCCCGGGCGCGGACGGGCGCCTCCATGCACTTCATGCGGATGCCCATGTACGGGGCGGCCGTCCCGTCCCGGTACGCCTGGGCGATCAGCCGGGCCGCGCGGGCGGCGGCCTCGTCCTCCTCGGCGTCGGGGCGGGAGCCGTAGCCGTCCTCGAAGTCGACCCGCAGGTCCTCGACGGGCTCGCGCTCCAGCTTGGCGCGGACCCGTGTGTACACCGGCTCGGCGAGTGCGTCGGGGAGGCCGAGCACGGTGGCGAAGGACGCGGCGTCGGGGGCGTGTTCGTCGAGGGCGGCGAGGGCCCGGTCGCCCCAGGAGCGCACGGTGCCGGCGGCGAAGACGTCGCCGGGGACGTAGACGGTGTGGACGGGCTGACGGGTGCCGGGGTCTCCGGGATACCGGCGCTCCAGTTCGGCGTCGACGGGGGCGAGGGAGGCGTCGATCTCCTCGCCGACGGCACCCGCGAGGCTCGTCGTCACCTTCTCCTGCCGGCCCATTCCCACGCCCTCCGCCTCCGCCCTACGCATTCAACAATCTGTTGAATGACGGTATCCGGAGTGCTTCGCCCTGGTCAACACCGTGTCCACGGCGGCAGGATCGCACGCTCCTGTCCATCATCCGGCACACCGAGGCCCCCGTGACCGTCGGAAAACGGTCACCCTGCCGCCCGCCCTGAAGATCCTCGCCGACCAGCGCAAGGACCTGACGAAGATGCTCACCGCCCTGTCGACACTCGGCAAGACC